>NZ_JBIAMB010000010.1:0-316709 GCF_042873895.1 Streptomyces sp. NPDC004435
AGCGTTAGGGAAACGCCCGGTTACATTCCGAACCCGGAAGCTAAGCCTTTCAGCGCCGATGGTACTGCAGGGGGGACCCTGTGGGAGAGTAGGACACCGCCGAACAATCATTGTGGGAAAGCCCCGCACCTTCTGGTGCGGGGCTTTTCTGCGTTCACCGCGACCCGGGTCGGGAAGGGGTACGGGCGGGAGGTAAGGTCAAGGGTCAACCCCGTCAGTACCGTTCTCAGCAGGAGGCCCTCGGGTGGAGGTCCAGGAGACCGAGGTCCAGACGGACCGGGTCCTCACCATCCCCAACATTCTCAGCATGGCGCGCCTCCTCGGCGTGCCGCTGTTCCTGTGGCTCATCCTCCGGCCGGAGTTCGGCGGGCCCAACAGCGACGTCTGGGCGCTGCTCGTCCTGATGCTCAGCGGCGTCAGCGACTATCTCGACGGCAAGCTCGCGCGGAAGTGGAACCAGATCAGCAGCCTCGGCCGGCTGCTGGATCCCGCCGCCGACCGGCTGTACATCCTGTCCACGCTCGTGGGCCTCACCTGGCGCGAGATCCTGCCTCTGTGGCTGACCGCCGTCCTCCTGGCGCGCGAAGTCATGCTGCTGGTCATGGTGGGAATCCTTCGCCGGCACGGCTACCCGCCGCCGCAGGTGAACTTCCTCGGGAAAGCTGCGACTTTCAACCTCATGTACGCCTTCCCGTTGCTGCTCCTCAGTGACGGAACCGGCTGGCTGGCGTCACTCGCTGAAGTTTTCGGATGGGCTTTCGCCGGATGGGGTACAACTCTGTATTGGTGGGCAGGGATCCTCTACGTGGTCCAGGTCCGTCGACTCGTGAAGGCGGATACCGAGGCCGATTGAGCCCGTCCGTCCCGTGCCGTGCAGCGTCGCCGACAGGAACGAGGACGTCCGAGGGCAAGTAAGCGGACAGGTTCGGTCGGCAGGACCGTCGTCTCTTCAAGGAGGACGCTTCCGACATGAAGGCCGTCGTGATGGCCGGTGGCGAAGGAACACGACTTCGCCCCATGACCTCGAGCATGCCCAAGCCTCTTCTGCCGGTGGTGAACCGGCCGATCATGGAGCACGTCCTACGACTGCTCAAGAGGCACGGTCTCAACGAGACCGTGGTCACCGTCCAGTTCCTCGCTTCTCTCGTCCGGAACTACTTCGGCGACGGCGAGGAGCTCGGGATGGAGCTCACGTACGCCAACGAGGAGAAGCCTCTTGGCACAGCGGGCAGTGTGAAGAACGCCGAGGAAGCGTTGAAGGACGACGCCTTCCTCGTGATCTCGGGGGATGCCCTCACCGATTTCGACCTCACCGACCTGATCCGGTTCCACAAGGAGAAGGGCGCTCTCGTCACCGTCTGTCTGACGCGTGTGCCGAATCCCCTGGAATTCGGCATCACGATCGTCGACGAGGAAGGACAGGTCGAGCGCTTTCTGGAGAAGCCGACCTGGGGACAGGTTTTCTCGGACACCGTGAACACGGGCATCTACGTCATGGAGCCCGAGGTCTTCGACTACGTCGAGGCCGACACCTCGGTCGACTGGTCCGGTGATGTCTTCCCGCAGCTGATGAAGGAAGGCAAGCCGATCTACGGCTATGTCGCCGAGGGCTACTGGGAGGACGTCGGCACCCACGAGAGCTACGTCAAGGCACAGGCCGACGTGCTGGAGGGCAAGGTCCAGGTCGACATCGACGGCTTCGAGATCTCGCCCGGCGTCTGGGTCGCCGAAGGGGCGGAGGTCCACCCCGACGCGGTGCTGCGCGGACCGCTGTTCATCGGCGACTACGCCAAGGTCGAGGCCGGCGCCGAGATCCGGGAGCACACCGTCGTCGGATCCAACGTGGTCGTCAAGTCCGGAGCCTTCCTCCACAAGGCGGTCGTCCACGACAACGTCTACATCGGGCAGCAGAGCAACCTCCGCGGCTGTGTGATCGGCAAGAACACCGACGTCATGCGGGCCGCCCGCATCGAGGACGGGGCCGTCATCGGCGACGAGTGCATGATCGGTGAGGAATCGATTGTGCAGGGCAACGTGAGGGTCTACCCGTTCAAGACCATCGAGGCCGGCGCGTTCGTCAACACCTCGGTGATCTGGGAGTCCCGCGGACAGGCCCACCTCTTCGGCGCGCGCGGCGTGTCCGGGATCCTCAACGTCGAGATCACGCCGGAACTGGCCGTCCGGCTCGCGGGGGCCTACGCGACGACGCTGAAGAAGGGCGCCACCGTCACCACCGCCCGCGACCACTCACGCGGTGCGCGAGCCCTCAAGCGGGCCGTGATCTCCGCGCTCCAGGCCAGCGCCATCGACGTGCGGGACCTGGAGAACGTGCCACTGCCGGTCGCCCGGCAGCAGACGGCGCGCGGGAGCGCCGGCGGGATCATGGTGCGTACCTCGCCCGGTGTGCCGGACTCGGTCGACATCATGTTCTTCGACGAGCGGGGAGCGGACCTGTCGCAGGCCGGACAGCGGAAGCTGGACCGGGTGTACGCGCGGCAGGAGTACCGGCGGGCCTTCCCGGGGGAGATCGGGGACCTGTCCTTCCCGGCGAGCGTCTTCGACTCGTACACCGGCTCCCTGCTGCGGAACGTCGACACCGGCGGGGTCGCCGAGGCCGGGCTCAAGGTGGTCGTGGACGCGTCCAACGGCAGCGCGGGCCTCGTGCTGCCGAGCCTGCTCGGGCGGCTCCAGGTGGACTCGCTGACCATCAACCCCGGACTCGACGAGTCGCGGCCGACCGAGTCCGCCGAGCGGCGGCGGGCCGGGCTCGTCCGGCTCGGGGAGATCGTGGCGTCGGCGCGGGCCGCGTTCGGCGTGCGGTTCGACCCGGTGGGCGAGCGGCTGTCGCTCGTCGACGAGCGGGGCCGGATCATCGAGGACGACCGGGCGCTGCTGGTGATGCTCGACCTGGTGGCGGCCGAGCGGCGGTCCGGGAGGGTCGCGCTGCCGGTCACCACGACCCGTATCGCCGAACAGGTGGCGGCGTACCACGGCACCCAGGTCGAGTGGACGACCACCTCGCCCGACGACCTCACCCGGGTCGGCCGGCAGGAGTCGACGATCTTCGGCGGCGACGGGCGCGGCGGGTTCATCGTGCCCGAGTTCAGCAGCGTCTTCGACGGGGCCGCGGCCTTCGTGCGGCTCATCGGGCTGGTGGCGCGGACGCAGCTCACGCTCAGCCAGATCGACGCGCGGATCCCGCGGGCGCACGTCATCAAGCGGGACGTCGCGACGCCGTGGGCCGTGAAGGGACTCGTGATGCGGCGGGTGGTCGAGGCGGCCGGCAGCAGGTCGGTGGACACCACCGACGGCGTGCGGGTCGTGGAGGCCGACGGGCGGTGGGTGATGGTGCTGCCGGACCCGGCGGAGGCCGTCACCCATCTGTGGGCCGAGGGTCCCGACGACACCTCCGCGCAGGCGCTCCTCGACGAGTGGACCCAGGTGGTCGAGAGCGCAGGTCGCTGACCGGATGACGGACGGAGGCCGGGCGGCGGCGGGACGGAGCCGCCCGGCCTTCCGTGGGGCCATTCGGCGGTAGGGCGCGCGACGTGCGACGATGTGCGGCATGTCGCAGCAGCCCCCCGTTCGGAGCACCGGTTCTCCGCCCCCGCGCCCGGACGCGTCGATGTCGCTGCTGAACAACGTCATGGACCACGCGCTGGACGACGGGTACGCGGAGGCGACCGCCCGGCGCAAGGCCGAGGGCGGTGCCCTGCCGAAGCCGCTGCGGGCGAAGCTCGGGCTGGCCGCCGGTCTCGTGCTGGCCGCCGCGGTGGTGACCGTGGGCGCGGCGGAGGCGAGGATCTCGGCTCCCGTCGTCGCCAAGGAGCGCCAGGAGCTCATCGACCGGATCGAGGGCGAGAACGAGGCGGCCGACGGCCTGGAGCGGGACGTCGAGCGGATCCGCACCGAGGTCGGTGACCGGCAGCGGGCCGCGCTCCAGGAGCACGGCGGCGACCAGGGAGAACTGGTCGCGCTGCTCTCCGGCGCCACCCCCGTGCAGGGCCCCGGGGTGAAGCTCGTGGTCGACGACGCGAAGGGTTCCGACGGCGGGGGAGGCGGTCCGCGCG
Source organism: Streptomyces sp. NPDC004435 (assembly GCF_042873895.1). NCBI lineage: Bacteria > Bacillati > Actinomycetota > Actinomycetes > Kitasatosporales > Streptomycetaceae > Streptomyces > Streptomyces sp. NPDC004435. The sequence continues at coordinate 4,071 of NZ_JBIAMB010000010.1, forward strand.
AGAGCGCCGGCTTCTCCGACACCGGGCGGGTGCGCGACCGCGACATGCAGCGGGTGGTCAACGGGTTGTGGGAGTCCGGTGCGGAGGCCGTGTCGATCAACGGGCAGCGGCTGACCGCGCTCTCCGCGATCCGGGCCGCCGGCGACGCCATACTCGTCGACAACCGCCCCCTCGTGCCGCCGTACACCGTGCTCGCGGTCGGGGACGGGCAGCGGCTCAGCACCGCCTTCCAGGACAGCGCGGACGGGCAGTACCTGCACGCGCTGGTGGAGAACTTCGGGATCCGCAGCAGCATCTCGGCCGAGAGCGCCGTGACCCTGCCGGCCGCGCCGAGCCTGATCGTACGTACAGCTGAGCCGAGGGGGGCCGGGGCGGCGACGCCGTCCGGCCGGGCCACGGCCGACAAGGGGAAGGCAACATCGTGATCGCCGTACTGGGCCTGATCGTCGGAGTCGTGGCGGGACTGCTGGTCCGGCCCGAGATCCCGGCGGTCGTCGAGCCCTATCTCCCGATCGCCGTGGTCGCAGCCCTCGACGCGGTCTTCGGCGGGCTGCGGGCCATGCTCGACGGGATCTTCGTCGACAAGGTCTTCGTCGTCTCCTTCCTCTCCAACGTCGTCGTGGCCGCGCTGATCGTCTTCCTCGGCGACAAGCTCGGTGTCGGCGCGCAGCTCTCCACCGGTGTCGTCGTCGTGCTCGGCATCCGGATCTTCTCCAACGCGGCCGCGATCCGCCGCCATGTCTTCCGGGCGTGAGGCCGATGAGTGTGAACCCGAACGAGAAGCCCGAGCCGGGCGGCGAGGAGCCGAAGGCCGGGGAGACGGCGAAGTCGCCCGGGACGCGGGAGACTCCGGCCGAGCTGCCCGCGGCCGTACCGGTGCCCGCGTCCGCGGAGGGCGGTGAGAGCGCTCCCGAGGGGGCTGTGTCCCCTCCGGAGCCACCCGGCGGTGCCGGGGGCGGGCCCGACGGGCGTCGGCGCCTGGCGGACGCCCTGTGGCCGCCGCGGGTGACGCGGGCGCAGCTCGTCGTGGCCCTGCTGCTGGCCTGTCTGGGCTTCGGCCTCGCCATCCAGGTCTCCTCGACCAGCGAGGGCAGCGCCCTGCGCGGGGCCCGGCAGGAGGACCTCGTACGGATCCTCGACGAGCTCGACGACCGCACCCAGCGGCTGGAGGACGAGAAGGCGCGGCTGGAGAAGCAGCGCTCGGAGCTGGAGTCCAGCTCGGACCAGGCCGAGGAGGCCCGCCGGCAGACGCAGGAGAAGGAGCGGCAGCTCGGGATCCTGGCCGGCACGGTGGCCGCCGAGGGGCCCGGGATCACGCTGACCGTGACCGACCCGGTCGGCGCGGTCGAGTCCGACATGCTGCTCGACGTCATCCAGGAGCTGCGCGCGGCCGGTGCCGAGGCGATCCAGGTCGACGGGGTGCGGGTGGTGGCCAACACCTATTTCACCGGTGGCGGCGAAGACATGCGGATCGATGGAACGCAGGTGACCGCTCCGTACGTCTTCAAGGTCATCGGCAAGCCCGAGGATCTGGAGCCCGCGCTCAACATCCCCGGTGGAGTCGTCCAGACCCTCGAGAAGGAGCAGGCCACGGCCACCGTGGAGCGGTCGGCGAAGATCGTCGTCGACGCCTTGCGGCCCGCGAAGCGGCCTGACTACGCTCGGTCGTCCTCCCCGTGAGAGAGGGGGTGGGGGGTCCCGCGACATGGGCTGGAGCGTTGCGGGGGGTCGGCGCACCACAACGGTGGTGCGTGGTGGAAACTGTCCGGAGGATACGGACGTTGTGAAGGTGTCCGGGTCGGCAGGTGTGATGGATCTCGGTTCGTCCTGCCCCACGGGCGGGTCTGTTTCGGTCAAGGGGAATCGCCCGTGAAGTTGTTTGCGAAGTTGTTCGGCAAGAGCGCACGCGAGGACGGCGGCAACGCCAGGCACCGCGCGCCGCGCCACGCCCAGAGCGAGGAGCAGGGCGGCGAGCGCCCGCTCTTCCGTGACGAGGTGGGTGGCGACATTCCGGGCGCGCAGGGCGCGTCGTCTGTTGACCACACCGGTGCCGCGCGCATAGGTTTCGGTGAACCATCAACCTCAAGTACGGGTGGAGGGTTCAACCCCGATCCGTACGCGACCCAGACCTCCGCGGGGCAGCCGCGGCAGGAGGACGCGTCCATGCCGGTGTGTACGAGGTGCGGTCACCGCAACACGGCGGACAGCCGTTTCTGCTCCCACTGCGGTACGCCGCTGCGGGGCGGGATCGCCGCCGAGCGTCCCTCCGAGACGACGTCGACGATCTCGATCTCGGGTCTGGAGGCGTACGACGCGGAGACCACCGGCCAGATCGCGATCCCGGCGCTGTCCCCCGAGGCCCTGGCGGCCGTCGAGGCGCTGCCGCCGGGCTCCGCGCTCCTCGTGGTGCGCCGCGGCCCGAACTCGGGCAGCCGCTTCCTCCTGGACGGCGAGCTGACGACGGCCGGCCGTCACCCGCAGAGCGACATCTTCCTGGACGACTTCACGGTCTCCCGGAGGCACGTCGAGTTCCGCCGGGGCCACGACGGACGGTTCACCGTCGCCGACGTCGGCAGCCTCAACGGCACCTACCTCAACCGTGAGCCGATCGACTCGGTCGTGGTGCTCAACAACGGCGACGAGGTGCAGATCGGCAAGTACCGGCTGGTCTTCTACGCGAGCCAGCGAGGCGTCTGACACACGCCTGGCGGAGATCCTTCAGGAAAGGTCCATGGTGCGAACACCGACGGGCGGTGCCGGTTCCGGCACCGCCACCGCGGGCGACCGGCTGGTGAGTATCGGCACCGTGCTGAACCAGCTGCGGGACGAGTTCCCCGAAGTGACGATCTCCAAGATCCGCTTCCTGGAGGCCGAGGGGCTCGTGGAGCCCCGGCGTACGGCCTCCGGGTACCGGAAGTTCAGCCCGCAGGACGTGGAGCGGCTCGCCGCGGTCCTGCGGATGCAGCGGGACCACTATCTTCCGCTGAAGGTCATCAGGGAGCACCTCGACGCCCTCGCCCGCGGCGAGCAGGTGACCCTTCCCGCGCCCGGGCGGCGCCGTGATCTGCTGGACGGTCTGCTCGACGCGCCCGCGGACGGCGAGGCGGGCGAGCGGCCGACCGCTGCGCGTCTCGGCCGGGCCGAGCTGGTCGCCGCGGCCGGGGTCACCGAGGCCGAGCTGGCGCAGTGGGAGTCGTACGGCCTGATCGGCGAGAGCGAGGGCGGCGGCTACGACGCGGAGAGCGTGAACGTGGCCTTGGTCGTCGCCGATCTGGGGCGGTTCGGGCTCGAACCCCGGCATCTGCGGGCCGTGAAGGCGTCCGCGGACCGGGAGGCCGGGCTGATCGAGCAGGTGGTGGCGCCGCTGCGCCGGCACCGCAATCCTCAGACCAGGGCCCACGCCGAGGAGACCGCCGCCGAGCTGGCGCAGCTGTCGGTGCGGCTGCACGCAGCGCTGGTGCAGACGGCCCTCGGGATCCGCCTCCAGTGACGCTCTCCGGCGCCTCCCGGGCGGGGGCGAGGGGGTGTCGGGCGGGGCCCGACTATCCAAACCGGTCGGGCACGTCCTAGGGTTGCTGTGTGAACGAGCTCGACGTTGTGGGTGTCCGGGTGGAAATGCCCTCCAACCAGCCGATCGTTCTCCTGCGCGAGGTGGGAGGCGACCGGTACCTTCCCATCTGGATCGGACCCGGCGAGGCGACCGCGATCGCCTTCGCCCAGCAGGGCATGGCCCCGCCGCGGCCGCTGACGCACGACCTGTTCAAGGACGTGCTGGAGGCCGTGGGCCAGGAGCTGACCCAGGTGCGCATCACCGATCTGCGGGACGGCGTGTTCTACGCCGAGCTGGTCTTCGCCAGTGGGGTGGAGGTGAGCGCGCGGCCGTCCGACGCCATAGCCCTGGCCCTGCGGACCGGTTCGCCGATCTTCGGCAGCGACGGCGTCCTCGACGACGCCGGCATCGCGATCCCCGACGAGCAGGAGGACGAGGTGGAGAAGTTCCGCGAGTTCCTCGACCAGATCTCGCCGGAGGACTTCGGGAGCCAGTGACCGGTCGGTCCTGGGCGCCGGTTCGGTGACGGCGCGAAAGGGGCGGCCGGAGAGCGCCGTCAGCGCATTCGAGTAGCCTTTCCCCGGAGTGGGGCACGTGAAACCACTCTCTGGGTGATTATCACTCGGCGTGCCGAGTGTGGCGATCGTTGACGCACCCCTAGCGACTGCCTACCTTCGAGTGGGCAGGTCAAGGACGGAGGGTCGGCGTGATGAGCAGCGCGGACGGTACGGCAGGGAGCTCGCTCGGACGCGTGTCCGAGGAGAGCGGTCCGTATCCGCTTCACGGCAGTGTGGGCGACTTCGGCACGGAGACGAGCGCAGGGGTGGCGGACGAGGCGATCGGCTACCGGGGCCCCACGGCCTGCGCCGCCGCCGGCATCACCTACCGCCAGCTGGACTACTGGGCGCGCACCGGGCTCGTCGAGCCGAGCGTGCGGCCCGCGTACGGCTCGGGGACGCAGCGGCTCTACAGCTTCAGGGACGTCGTCGTCCTGAAGATCGTCAAGCGGTTCCTCGACACGGGCGTCGCCCTCCAGAACATCCGGGCCGCGGTGCAGCACCTGCGCGCCCGCGGTTTCCGCGACCTGGAGCGGATGACGCTGATGAGCGACGGGGCGACCGTCTACGAGTGCTCCTCGCCCGACGAGGTCGTCTCCCTGCTCCAGGGCGGGCAGGGAGTCTTCGGGATCGCGGTCGGGGTCGTCTGGCGGGACGTCGAGTCGGCGCTGTCGCAGCTGCACGGGGAGCGGGTGGACACCGGCGAGACGCTGGTCCGCCCCAACCCCCAGGACGAACTGGCCCGGCGGCGGCGCGACCGGGCCGTCTGAGGCGTCCCGGAGGGCTGTCCGGCGGTTCGCCGCACAGGGTTTTCCGGCCGGTGCGGGCCTGTCGCCCGTACGGGCGAATGTCAGTGGCGTGAGGCAGCATCGGAGACGTGAGAGCCGCCCCCACGATCCTGCATCTGGACATGGATGCCTTCTTCGCCGCCGCCGAGCAGGCGTCGAAGCCGAGCCTGCGCGGCAAGCCGGTCGTCGTGGGCGGGCTGGGGCCGCGCGGTGTGGTCGCCACCGCGTCGTACGAGGCGCGGCGCTTCGGGGTGCACTCGGCGATGCCGATGGGGCAGGCGCGGCGGCTCGCGCCCAACGCCGCGTATCTGGTGCCGCGCTTCGCCTTCTACCGGGCGATCAGCGGGCAGGTCATGGAGCTTCTGGGGCGGCTGTCGCCGCTGGTGGAGCCGCTCAGCCTGGACGAGGCGTTCGTGGACCTGGAGGCGGGCGGGCTGGCGGAGGACAGCGCGGGCGCGCGGGCCGTGGGCGAGCGGCTGCGGGCCGAGATCCTGGCGACGACGGGGCTGACCGGCTCGGTGGGGCTCGCCGGGTCGAAGATGCTCGCGAAGATCGCCTCGGAGGAGGCGAAGCCGGACGGGCTGGTGCTGTACGAGCCCGGCACCGAGCGGGCGCTGCTCGCTCCCCGGTCGGTGCGGATCATCCCCGGGGTGGGGCCGGCCACCGGTGACCATCTGCGGCGGGCGGGGATCACGACGGTCGCCGATCTGGTGGAGGCCGGCGAGGACGAGCTCGTACGGATCCTGGGGCGGTCGCACGGGGCCTCGCTGTTCCGGATGGCGCTCGGGCACGACGACCGGCCCGTGGTGGCCGAGCGGGACGCCAAATCGGTCTCGGTCGAGGACACCTTCGACATCGACCTGCACGACCGGCTGCGGATCCGGCTGGAGGTGGAGCGGCTGGCCGAGCGGTGCGTGGCGCGGCTGCGGGGGTCGGGGCACTCGGGGCGGACGATCGTGTTGAAGGTGCGCCGGTACGACTTCTCGACACTGACCAGGTCCGAGACCCTGCGCGGGCCGACGGACGATCCCTTGGTGGTGCGGGAGGCGGCGGAGCGACTGCTCGAACTGGTGGACACCACGGGCGGGGTGCGGCTGCTGGGGGTCGGGGTGAGCGGGCTCGCCGACTACACGCAGGAGGACTTGTTCGCCCAGGCGGAGGCCGAAGCGGGCGCAGGGGTCGGAGCGGGCGCTGAGGCGGGAGCGGAGGCTGAGGCGGGCGTCGGAGTCGGGGCCGGTGCCGGGGTTGGGGCCGGGACGGACGCGCGGGCGGGGGCCGGGCGCGGGACGGTCGGGGGAGCGGCCGCCGGGCCGGCGGGGGCCGGGGAGGCGGTGGAGGTCGTGGCCGCGCCGGGGACGGCCGCGGAGGCCGGGGGACGCCGGTGGGCGCCGGGGCACGACGTACGGCACGTGGTGCTGGGCGCGGGCTGGGTGCAGGGCAGCGGGCTCGGCCGGGTCACCGTCCGTTTCGAGGAGCCCGGCAGCACGGTCCCGGGACGGGTGCGGACCTTCGCGGTGGACGATCCGGAACTGGAGCCGTCGGATCCGCTGCCGCTGGTGCCCGGCGGGGTGACGGGCGCGGAGGGGGCCGCCCCGGTCACGCCGTCGGGCGGGTGAGGCGGGCACCGGGCGAGGTGCCCGGTGGGCGGGGGCGCCAGGCGGCGGTCCGCGTGGCGATGGGCGGCGTGGTGATGGCCGGGGCGGGCCGAGCGTGGGGGATACGAACGTACGGCCGGGGCCGGCGGCGGGTGGCCCGAGCGGCGGCCCGGCACCGGTCGGGAGGGACGCGGAGGCTGTGCGGTCCGGGGAGAGCCGGGACGGCCGGACCGGCTGGTTGACCGGCCGGCCCGGAGGCGGCCGGGCGGAACCGGAGGTCCGGTGGAAGGGGGCCGGTCCGGGATCGGGCGGGCGGAATCGGAGGCTTGCCGGAAAGGAGCCGTCCCGGAGGCGGCCCGTGCTGCGCGGAAGCCCGTCTTCCGCGCGAGCCCGGGTGGAGCAGTGGCGGTTCGGTCCCGGCCTCGGCCGGCCGGGCGGGGGTGTCAGGGGAGGATTCCGAGGCCGGGCCGGTGCTAGGAGGCGTCGTCCTGGCCGGCCAGGCGGCCGAAGTCGGGGATCGCGTCCGGCGCGGGCGGGAGCGTCAGCTCGTAGTGGCGGTAGAGCTGGAGCTCCTGCTCGGGGGAGAGGTGACGGCCCACCCCGAAGTCCGGGGCGTCCTTGATCAGGGAGCGTTCGAACGGGATGTGCAGACCGTCGTCGGCCAGCTCGCTCGGCTCCAGCGGGACGAAGGCGTCCCGGCTGAACAGGCCCGTGCGGACGGCGGCCCACTCGGGCACGCCCGTCGCGTCGTCCAGGTACACCTCGTCCACGGTTCCGATCTTGTGCCCGTTCCGGTCGTACGCCTTGCGGCCGATCAGGCTGCGCGGATCGATGTCGGTCTGCACGGTCCCTCCAACTGGTCGCAACTGCTCTACACCCCTACGAAAGTGCACATCCGAGATGTCGGCCACTTGAGCGATGGAGGCGACAACCGCGCTGGTAGGCTGGCTGTGGCTGTCGACACCGTGCGGGAGAGTCCTCCGGAGAAGGTTTCCGGGGGCGCCGAAGGAGCAAATCCTCCCCGGAATCTCTCAGGCACCCGGTACCGCGCGGGCGAGGTCACTCTGGAAAGCAGGGCGGGAGTCCGACGGCATCCGCTCTCACCGACGGTGAAAGCCGGCGTGCCCACGGGCGTGCCGGTGAAGCTCTCAGGTTGAGATGACAGAGGGGGAGGCCGTCCGGGCACCCGCGCCGTGGTGCCCCTCGCAGGTCGTGACGACCAGGAGGCCCCCGCATCATGACCGCCAACCGCACCCCGCTCTCCGAGCTCGAGCAGGGCATCCCCTTCGAGCAGCGGCACATCGGACCCGACGCCGAGGCGCGGGCCAAGATGCTCGCCCAGGTCGGCTACGGCTCGCTCGACGAGCTGACCGCCGCCGCGGTGCCGGACGTCATCAAGAACGCCGAGGCGCTCGACCTCCCCGGCGCCCGCACCGAGGCCGAGGTCCTCGCCGAGCTGCGCCGGCTCGCCGACCGCAACGAGGTCCTCGCCCCGATGATCGGCCTCGGCTACTACGGCACCTTCACCCCGCCGGTCGTCCTGCGCAACGTCATGGAGAACCCGGCCTGGTACACGGCGTACACGCCCTACCAGCCGGAGATCTCGCAGGGCCGCCTGGAGGCGCTGCTCAACTTCCAGACCATGGTCGCCGACCTGACCGGTCTGCCCACCTCCGGCGCCTCCCTCCTCGACGAGGGCACCGCGGCCGCCGAGGCCATGTCGCTCTCCCGCCGCGTCGGCAAGGTCAAGAACGGCGTCTTCCTGGTCGACGCCGACGCCCTGCCGCAGACCATCGCCGTCATCGAGACCCGCGCCGAGCCGACCGGCGTCGAGGTCGTCGTCGCCGACCTGAGCGAGGGCATCCCGGCCGAGGTCGCCGAGCGCGGCGTCTTCGGCGTCCTCATCCAGTACCCCGGGGCCTCCGGCGCCGTCCGCGACATCAAGCCGCTGATCGACGCCGCCCACGAGCTCGGCGCGATCGTGACCGTCGCCGCCGACCTGCTCGCCCTCACCCTGCTCGTCTCGCCCGGCTCGCTCGGCGCCGACATCGCCGTCGGCACCACCCAGCGCTTCGGCGTCCCGATGGGCTTCGGCGGCCCGCACGCTGGCTACATGGCCGTCCAGGACAAGCACGCCCGCTCGCTGCCCGGCCGTCTGGTCGGCGTCTCCGTCGACGCCGACGGGAACAAGGCGTACCGCCTCGCCCTCCAGACCCGCGAGCAGCACATCCGCCGCGAGAAGGCCACCAGCAACATCTGCACCGCCCAGGTGCTCCTCGCCGTCATGGCCGGCATGTACGCCGTCTACCACGGCCCCGACGGCCTGAAGCAGATCGCGCAGCGCACCCACCGGTACGCGGCGATCCTCGCCGCCGGCCTGACCGCCGGAGGCGTCGAGCTCACCCAGGGCGCGTTCTTCGACACGCTCACCGCCCGCGTGCCCGGCCGCGCCGACGCCGTCGTCGCCGCCGCCCGCGAGGCCGGGGTCAACCTGTACCGCGTGGACGCCGACCAGGTCTCCATCTCCTGCGACGAGACCACCGGCCGCGCCCAGCTCGCCGCCGTCTGGGGCGCCTTCGGCGTCGAGGCCGACGTGGAGGCCCTGGACGCCGCCACCGAGGACGGCCTCCCGGCCGGACTGCTGCGCTCCGACGCGTACCTGACCCACCCGGTCTTCCACGCGCACCGCTCCGAGACCTCGATGCTGCGCTACCTGCGCCGTCTCTCGGACCGCGACTACGCGCTCGACCGCGGCATGATCCCGCTCGGCTCCTGCACCATGAAGCTGAACGCGACCACCGAGATGGAGCCGGTGACCTGGCCCGAGTTCGGCCAGATCCACCCCTTCGCGCCGATCGACCAGGCCCAGGGCTACGTCACGCTCATCACCGAGCTGGAGGAGCGCCTGGCCGAGGTCACCGGCTACGACAAGGTCTCGATCCAGCCCAACGCCGGTTCCCAGGGCGAGCTGGCCGGTCTCCTCGCGGTCCGCGCCTACCACCGCGCCAACGGCGACGAGCAGCGCACCGTCTGTCTCATCCCGTCCTCCGCGCACGGCACCAACGCCGCCTCCGCCGTGATGGCCGGCATGAAGGTCGTCGTCGTCAAGACCGCCGAGGACGGCGAGGTCGACGTCGAGGACCTGCGCGCCAAGATCGCGCAGCACCGCGACGAGCTCTCCGTGCTGATGATCACCTACCCGTCGACGCACGGCGTCTTCGAGGAGCACGTCGCCGACATCTGCGCCGAGGTCCACGAGGCCGGCGGACAGGTGTACGTCGACGGCGCCAACCTCAACGCCCTGGTCGGCCTGGCCAAGCCGGGCCACTTCGGCGGCGACGTCTCGCACCTCAACCTGCACAAGACCTTCTGCATCCCGCACGGCGGCGGCGGCCCCGGCGTCGGCCCGGTCGGCGTCCGCGCCCACCTCGCCCCGTACCTGCCCAACCACCCGCTCCAGCCCACCGCGGGCCCGGAGACCGGTGTCGGCCCGATCTCGGCCGCCCCGTGGGGCTCCGCCGGCATCCTGCCCATCTCCTGGACCTACGTCCGCCTGATGGGCGGCGAGGGCCTCACGCGCGCCACCCAGGTCGCCGTCCTGGCGGCGAACTACATCGCCAAGCGCCTGGAGCCGCACTACCCGGTCCTCTACACCGGCCCGGCCGGGCTCGTCGCCCACGAGTGCATCGTGGACCTGCGCCCGCTCACCAAGGCCACCGGCGTCTCCGTCGACGACATCGCCAAGCGCCTGATCGACTACGGCTTCCACGCCCCGACCATGTCCTTCCCGGTCGCCGGCACGCTGATGATCGAGCCGACCGAGTCCGAGGACCTGGCCGAGCTGGACCGTTTCTGCGACACGATGATCGCGATCCGCGCCGAGATCGAGAAGGTCGCCTCCGGCGAGTGGCCCGCCGAGGACAACCCGCTCGCCAACGCCCCGCACACCGCGGCCGCGCTCGGCGGCGAGTGGAGCCACGCCTACGACCGTGACGTGGCGGTCTTCCCCGCCGGCGTCTCGGCCGCCGACAAGTACTGGCCGCCGGTCCGCCGCATCGACGGCGCCTTCGGCGACCGGAACCTGGTCTGCTCCTGCCCGCCGCTGGACGAGTACGACAACTGACCGCAGGCATGACCGAGGGCCGGACCGGAGGAGACTCCGGGCCGGCCCTCGGCCGTGCCCGAGCGGCGATCAGGCCGCCGTCGTCACCCGGCCCGTCGTCAGCGGCCGGTGCGGAGCGATGATCTGCCCGTCCGGCAGCAGTTCGCCGGTGTCCTCGAAGAGCAGGACACCGTTGCACAGCAGGCTCCAGCCCTGCTCCGGGTGGCACGCCACAGGGTGGGCGGCCTCACGGTCGGCGGAGTCGGCGGTGGGACAGGCAGGCTGGTGCTGGCACATGGGTGGGTTCTTTCGCTGCGTCGTGGTGGATGTCCTGCGGCTCTTCGCGCTCATGGCCGCCCCCGTCGGTCGGTTCGGTTCCGGTCCCCAGTCTTGCCGCACGGACGCTCTTCCGCAGGTATTTCGCGTCAGCTCGTCCTCTCCTGGGAAGACGCATCACCCGCAGGGGCGGTTCAGGGCAACACCCCAGCTCTTTCGGGTGGTTAGAGATGGCCCGACCGGGCTAGTCCGGATGGGAGGGGTGTTCGGCGAGGGCGTTCGGGCGCGGTTTCCGGACAGCAGTGCGCCCCGTGACCCGGGCAGGTCACGGGGCGGTGCGCGCGGTGCGGATCAGGCGGGCGCCGCGGAGCCGAGCAGCGGCGGCGGCGCGAGACGCGTACTGAGCACGGGCAGCAGATCGGCCACCCGATAGGGGCGGTTGGCGGCGATCCCGGGCGGGGCCGGGGCGAGCGGCACGAGGACGTCGGCGGACTCCGCCGCCGGTTCGGTGTCGTCCGGGTCCGGCTCGGCGTGCAGCCACAGCGTCAGCATGTACAGCTCCGGGACCGAGAGCAGCCGCGGCTGGTACGTGCCCGGCAGCGCCTCGGCCTGGACCAGGGCCCGCTCCGTGGCGGCGACGTACGGCCCCTCGAAGAAGTGCGAGAAGGACCAGCCGTCCGGGGTGAGCATGGTGTCCGCGGCGGCGACCGCCCGGTCCCCGCTCCTGATCAGGAAGCGCCAGCCGACGAGCCGGGTGCCGGGCGCCTGCCCCGGTGCCTCGGAGATCCTCAGCACATGGACGGGCAGCGGGAGTTCGGGGCACAGCGGGCCCGGCGCGGCACGCAGGGCCGGCGTGCGGGCCTCGCGTACGGCGGTGGGCGAGCCGAGTGCCGCGAGGACGCTGCGGAGGGCGGGCGCGGGGGCCGGGGAGGGTCGGAGCATCGTGTGGGTCGCCTCTCGCTCAGGAGACACGGGGATACGGGAACGCACGGCCAAGGGACTGGTACGACGGCGCTGTCGGCGGCGGGGGCGGAGCGGGGGGCCATGGGTCATGGCCGTCGCCGGCGCTCTGCCTCGTCCGCGGAGTTTATACGACACGTGTTCACAGAGTGTTTCCGCTAGACGCCGCCGATATTCCTGGCAAGGCGTCATCAGGTCGTATGCGGTGGGCCGCGGAGTCGAATCGGAGCGAAGACAGGATCTCCGTCCTCGCATTCCCCGGCAAGCCGGACGTCAGAATTCCGAAAGTCTAGCCGCCCGCACCGGCAGGGCAATATGACAGTGGTATATGTCGTCAGCCGGTCCGATCGCGGAGGGCCGTGCGCGCGGCGGCAGGTTCGTACCAGACTATCCGCGGAGCGGCCGGAAACGCAGGCGTTGTCGATCAGTGGCGTGGGCATCATCGTCCGTACGCGCGGCCCGCCCGGGCCGCCACGCGGGAGGGACGCCTCGATGGGGGAGAAGGTCGCGACGGACGGGTTCGGCCCGGCCGACCGACAGCGCTACCGGCGCAAGCTCCAGCAGTGTCTGGCGGGGCTCGCCCGGCTCCTCGCGGAGCAGCGGTTCGACCGTCCGCGGAACCTCATGGGCGTCGAGATCGAACTCAATCTCACAGGTTCCGACGGACTCCCCCGGATGTTGAACGAAGCCGTCCTGGAAAAGATCGCGAGCGCCGATTTCCAGACGGAACTCGGAATGTTCAACCTGGAAGTCAACATCGCTCCGCGGCGGCTCGGGGGCCATGTTTTCGACCGGCTCGCGGAAGAGCTGAGAACCGGCCTGGGATATGCCGACCGCAAGGCCGCCGAAGTCGACGCCGGGGTCGTCATGATCGGCATACTGCCGACCCTGTCGCAGCGCGAGCTCGTCTTCGAGAACCTTTCCTCGGCCGACCGCTACGCCCTGCTCAACGACCAGATCCTCATCGCCCGCGGTGAGCAGATCACCCTCGACATCCAGGGCGTCGAACGACTCCGGCACACCGCGGGGTCGATCATCGCGGAGGCCGCCTGCACCTCGGTCCAGCTGCACCTCCAGGTCACCCCGGCCCGCTTCTCCTCGGTGTGGAACGCGGCCCAGGCCGTCGCCGGGGTGCAGATAGCCCTGGGCGCCAACTCGCCCTTCGTCTTCGGCCGCGAGGTGTGGCGCGAGTCCCGCCCGCCGCTCTTCCAGCAGGCGACCGACACCCGCCCGCCCGAACTCCAGTCGCAGGGGGTGCGGCCGCGCACCTGGTTCGGCGAGCGGTGGGTGGACTCGGTGTACGACCTCTTCGAGGAGAACGTGCGCTACTTCCCCTCTCTGCTGCCGCTCTGCGACGAGGAGGATCCGCTGCGCGTCCTCGACGAGGGCGGGGTGCCGCAGCTCAAGGAGCTCGTCCTGCACAACGGCACCGTCTACCGCTGGAACCGGCCGGTGTACGGCTGGGTGGACGGCGTCCCGCACCTCCGCGTGGAGAACCGCGTCCTGCCCGCCGGCCCCACCGTCACCGACGTCCTCGCCAACGCCGCCTTCTACTACGGACTCGTCCGCTCGCTCGCCGACGACCCGCGCCCGGTCTGGAAGCGGCTGGCGTTCGAGGACGCGGAGGCCAACTTCGACACCGCGTGCCGGCACGGCATCGAGGCGGAGCTGCGCTGGCCCCGGCCGGGCCGGGCGGGCGGGACGGCGGTCGTGCCCGCCGCGCGCCTCGTCCTCGACGAGCTGCTGCCGCTGGCCGCGGCCGGGCTCGACGCCTGGCACATCGACCCGGCGGACCGCGACTTCTACCTCGGCGTCATCGAGCAGCGCTGCCGACGCGGGGTCAACGGGGCGTCCTGGCAGGCCGACACCTTCCACCGGGCCCTGGAGTCCGGCCTCGACCGGGAGGCGGCCCTGGCGGCGACGACCCGCCGCTACCGCGAGCTGATGCTGGAGGGCGAGCCGGTGCACACCTGGCCGGTGGGGGCCGACGGCGCCTGAGGCGGCGCCGGGCGGGGACCTGGATGGCGCTCCGGGCGTGCCGTCGCGGATGATCGTCCTACGGGGGACCGAGGGTGGTCCCCGAGGCGGTCGCGACGGGAACGGGAGTCGGGCGTGGTGTCGGAACAACGGGTCGTGGACGCGGCCCCGGGCGGTCTCTCGCGGCGGATGCTGGGCTCAGAGACGCTCATCGTGCTCGCGCTCTCGCTCGGGGCGAGCGCGGTCTCCTCGCTCATCAGCTTCATCGGCTCGCTGACCCGGCCCGGCGCGCTCAAGGAACAGGCCGCCAACCTCAACGGGTCGTACGCCCCCGGACGCCCCTGGCTCGACCTCACCTGGCAGCTCTTCGGCATCGCCACGGCACTCGTCCCTGTGGTGCTCGTGGCGCACCTGCTCCTGCGGGAGGGGGCCGGGCTCAGGGCCATCGGCTTCGACCGCACCCGGCCGTGGCCGGACCTCGGGCGCGGGACGCTGGTGGCCGCCGGCATCGGCAGCGCCGGCCTCGCCTTCTACCTCGTGGCCCAGGCGTCGGGCTTCAACCTCACCGTCGTCCCCGAGTCGCTGCCGGAGGTGTGGTGGAAGTACCCCGTCCTGATCCTCTCGGCGATCCAGAACTCCGTCCTGGAGGAGGTCATCGTCGTCGGCTACCTGCTGCGCCGCCTCGGCCAGTTGGGCTGGTCGCCGATGGCCGCGCTGGTGGCGAGCTCGGTGCTGCGCGGCTCGTACCACCTCTACCAGGGCATCGGCGGCTTCATCGGCAACATGGTGATGGGCGTCGTCTTCGTGCTGCTCTACCGGCGCTGGGGGCGGGTGGGACCGCTGGTGGTCGCCCACGCGCTGCTCGACATCGTGGCCTTCGTCGGATACGGGCTGCTGGCGGGGAAGGTGGACTGGCTGCCCACGGTGTGAGCGGGGGCGAAGAGAAGGGGCGTACGGCATGGGGCCGTGCGCCCCTTCGTCGTACCGGAGGGGCGGTCGGCGTCAGGCGTGCAGCTCGCCCTCGATGACCGTCACCGCGTGGCCGGTCAGGAGGGTGCGGTCGCCGCGCAGGCGGGTGCGGACCAGGCCCGTACGGGCTCCGCCCTGGAGGCCGGTGAGTTCGTCGCGGCCGAGGCGGGCCGACCAGTAGGGGGCGAGCGCGGTGTGGGCGCTGCCGGTGACCGGGTCCTCGTCGATGCCGACGGAGGGGAAGAAGCCGCGCGAGACGAAGTCGTAGCCCCGGCCGGGGTCGGCGGCGGGCGCGGTCGCGATCACGCCGCGGGAGGAGTGGGCCTTGAGGGCGGCGTGGTCGGGCGCGAGGCCGCGGACGGCGGCCTCGTCGCGCAGTTCGACCACCAGGTCGCCGACATGGGCGGCGGTGTCGTGGACGGCGAGGATCTCGGCGCCGAGTGCCTTCGCCAGACCGTCCGGGACCGGGAGCGGGGTGAGCGAGGAGGTCGGGAAGTCCAGGGTGATGCCGCCGTCCGCCCCGGTGACGGCGCCGAGGACGCCCGAGCGGGTGGCGAAGCGGACCGGGCCGGTCGCCGCGCCGGTGGTGTGCAGGACGTGGGCGGTGGCGAGGGTGGCGTGGCCGCACATGTCGACCTCGGTGGTCGGGGTGAACCAGCGCAGCGCCCAGCCGGCCTCGCCGCCCGCCGGCAGCGGGTGCGCGAAGGCGGTCTCGGAGAGGTTGACCTCGGCGGCGACCGCGCGGAGCCAGCTGTCGTCGGGGAAGGAGTCGAGGAGGAGGACTCCGGCGGGGTTGCCCGAGAAGGGCCGGTCGGTGAAGGCGTCGACGATTCGGATGCGCATGCTCCGGACCGTACCGGCGGGCGGTGGCGCCCGGCCAAGGCCAATCCGGGACCGGCGGCCTCGGATGCCGTACGAGGGGCCGCGACAGTCGGTGGGTTGCTCACCGAACAGTTCCGATATATCGTTGAGGCATCGCGACAGTTCAACGATGGATTCTCACGGAAGGAGCGTTGCGATGCGTTCACATGGACACGACCACGGACACGAATTCGGTCACGGGCACGGCCCCGGTGCCGGGCGCGGGAACTGCGGGCCCGGACCGCGGGGCGAATTCGAGGGACGGCGTGCCGCCTTCGGGCCCTTCGGCCCCGGTTTCGGCGGCGGGCCCGGTTTCGGCGGCGGCCCCTTCGGGCGCGGCCGCGGCGGCGGCCGGGGGAGGGCGCGGCGCGGCGACGTGCGCGCCTCGATCCTGGCGCTGCTCAAGGACCGCCCCATGCACGGCTACGAGATGATCCAGGAGATCGGCGAGCGCAGCGGCGGGGCCTGGAAGCCCAGCCCCGGCTCGGTCTACCCGACCCTCCAGCTGCTGGAGGACGAGGGGCTGATCGTCAGCGCGAGCGAGGGCGGCAAGAAGCTCTTCTCGCTGACCGACACCGGGCGCGAGGAGGCCGAGGCGGGAGCCGAGGCTCCTTGGGAAGAGGTCGGCCGCGGTGTCGACTGGGAGGCGATGAACGAGGTCCGGCAGGCCGGTTTCGGTCTGATGGAGGCGTTCGGGCAGGTCTGGAAGACCGGCAGCGCCGAGCAGCGGCAGAAGGCCGTCGGGGTCATCAACGAGGCCCGGAAGAAGCTGTACCTGATCCTCGCCGACGAGGACTGACGGCCGGTGACGATACGGAAGGGCCCCGGTGGCGGATGCCACCGGGGCCCTTCCCCGTGTCCGGGACGTTCGGCCGACGTGTCGGGGACGCTCAGCCGACCAGGCCGGCGAGCTTGCGCAGCGACTCGTTGAGCGCCGCCGTCGCGGAGTCCTTCAGCTTCCCGGCCATCAGCGAGACCGCCGCCCCGGTGAAGTCGCCGTCGATGCGCACCGTCGTGGCCCCGCCCTCGTCGGCGAGCGAGTAGCGGGTGCCGACGATCACGCCCATCGGGCCCTTGCCGCGGATGGCGAGGACCCGGCCGTCCTCCAGCTCCTCGACGGTCCACAGCACCTCGGCCGGGAACCCCATGAGCTTCATGTTCTCGGTGAACGTCGAGCCGGCGGCCAGGTGCTCGGGGCCGCCGTTCGGGAAGCTGGTGTGGGTGGCGTTCCACTCGCCGTACGAACCGAAGTCGGTGAGGCGTTCCCACACCTTCCCGGCCGGTGCCTCGATCCGTGCCTCCGCGGTGACTTCGGCCATGACGACCACCCCTTCACGCGTGCCCGCTCGGTTCTGGTGTCGCGGAACGTAGCCGGAGGGGCGTGAACATTCAATACTGATGAACCGTCAGTTCTGCGGCGGCCGGGCCCGTACCCCCGATCCACCAGATCTCGGCGGCGTCGAAGGCGTCCGAGACGCGCGGGCCGCCGTCCTCCTCGTGCCGGTGGAACGCGGCCCAGAACAGATCGCCCGGCAGCGCCTCCCGGGGCGCGTACACCCGGTACACGAACTGCCGGCCGTCACGCGCGGCCAGACCCACCATCCAGAACACACAGGGGAGACGCTCGGCCCCGGCACATGGTTGCGTTCCGGGCGCCGGGCAAGGCGGCGCGCGCCCCGTACGGGAAATCGCCCGGATCTCCTCCCCGAGGAGGAGGAGCCGCGCGCGGGTGCACGACTCGGGTGGGACGCGGACATGGTTCTCCCGTGGGATGTCCCGGGCGGGCGCGGCTGGTGAGGTGGGAGGGTGCACCCTCCCGTCCCGTCGCGCCCCACTCCGCCCCCGGCCCCCGCCGGGCACGCGCCGCTCCTGGCCACCGTGCTCGGGGCCGCCCGCCGCCGGGCCCTGCGCGACGGCGACCGCCAGGTGGACACCGCCCACCTGCTGCACGCCCTCGTCGAGTCCGACCCCGAGACCCGCGCCGCCTTCGACGGCGAACCGCGGGTCGCCCGGGTCCTCGGCTACCTGGTCCAGCGTTCGATCGGATACGGGCTCCGCTGGCAGAGGTCCGGCGAGGGCGGGGGAGCCCCGCTCCCGCTGCCCGCCGTCCGGGCCGGTGAGGGGACGCGGCGCCCCGGCTCCCGCTGGTCCCCGGCGGCCGCGGCCGCCCTGGAGGAGGCGCTGCGCCGCGCCGCCGCCCGGGGTGAGGAGCAGCCCCGCGGGCTCGACCTGCTCGCCGGACTCGCCGCCGACCCCGGCAGCCGGGCCGGCGAGGTGCTGCGGCACGCCGGGATCGACCCACCGGTGCTCGGCGCCCGGGCCGCCGCGCTCGCCTCCGCCTCCGCGCCGTACGGTGCCGGGCTCCTGGACGCGGACCCGGCGGGACGGGCGGGCCGGGAGGAGTGGGCGGGCCGCGAGGAGCGGGGGGACGCGGAGCGCTGAGTTCCGCACGGCGAGCGGATTCCGGAGGCCGCCGTCTCAACAGGTGCGACGGGGGTTACACGCCTGACCGGGTCCTGCCATGATGGCCCGATGCACGCGTCTCAGGGGAGAAGCGCCGGCCTGGGACTCGCCCTGGCCTCGGCCTTCGCATTCGGTGGTTCGGGAGTGGCGGCCAAGCCGCTGATCGAGGCGGGCCTCGATCCGCTCCATGTCGTCTGGCTCCGGGTCGCCGGCGCCGCGCTCGTGATGCTGCCCGTGGCCTGGCGCCACCGGGACCTGCTGCGCCGCAAGCCCGGCCTGCTCCTCGGTTTCGGCCTCCTCGCCGTCGCCGGCGTCCAGGCCTTCTACTTCGCCTCGATCTCCCGGATCCCGGTCGGGGTCGCCCTCCTCGTCGAGTACCTCGCCCCGGCGCTGGTCCTCGGCTGGGTGCGCTTCGTCCAGCGCCGGCCGGTCACCCGCGCCGCCGCCCTGGGCGTGGTCCTCGCCGTCGGCGGTCTCGCCTGTGTCGTCCAGATCTGGTCGGGCCTGAGCTTCGACCTGCTCGGACTGCTGCTCGCCCTCGCCGCCGCCTGCTGCCAGGTCGGCTACTTCGTCCTCTCCGCCCAGGGATCCGACGAGGCCGAACCGGCCGATCCGCTCGGCGTCATCGCCTACGGACTGCTCATCGGCGCGCTGGTGCTCACCGTCGTCGCCCGCCCGTGGAGCATGGACACCGGCGTCCTGGCCGGGCGGGCCGACCTCGACGGGACCTCCGTCCCGGCCTGGCTGCTGCTCGGCTGGATCATCCTGATCGCCACCGTCCTCGCCTACGTCACCGGCGTCGTCTCGGTGCGCCGGCTCTCGCCGCAGGTCGCCGGGGTCGTCGCCTGCCTCGAGGCGGTCGTCGCGACCGTCCTCGCCTGGGTGCTGCTCGGCGAGCACCTGGAGGCCCCGCAGCTCCTCGGCGGCGCCCTCGTCCTCGTCGGCGCCTTCATCGCCCAGTCCGCCGCGCCGAAGCCGGCGTCGGAGGGACCCGTCGCGGGCTCCGAGGGCGACGGGGGAAAGGTCCCCGAGGCCGGGCACGAGAAGGAGTTGTCGCGCGGAAGGACCACCCCCTAGGGTGACGGCCATGCTTCAGACCGTTCTTCCGCCGCCCGTCGCCTAGCGCGCGCGGCACCTTCCTCCCGAAGACGACCGACCGGGCTCGGCCGGGCGACCTCTCGCCCCCGAGCGGTCCGTCGCTGCCCGCGCGCGGAGCAGGCGACCACCCTTCACCCGGTCCGTCCGCACGGACGACCGTCTTCACGGAGAAACCACGTGTCGAATCCGCATTCCCCTTCCGCCGCGCACCCCGTCCTGCCCGTCGGGCGGAGCCTGACCTACCTCGTCGTCGCCGGCATCGCCTGGGGCACCGCCGGCGCCGCCGGCTCGCTCGTCTTCCGCAACAGCGACATGGGGCCGTTCGCCCTCTCCTTCTGGCGCTGCGCGGGCGGACTGCTCCTGCTGCTGGCGGTCCCGGCGGTGAAGGGTCTGCGACGGGGGCGGGTCCGTACGGCCGCCGCCGCGTCCGACTCCATCTCGTCCGACTCCTCCTCCGGTTCCTCCTCCGGCTCCTCGGCCGTCGCCGAGGCACGCCGGATCCGGCTGATCCGGATCGTCGGCACCGGGCTCGGGCTGGCCGTTTTCCAGACCGCCTACTTCGCCGCCGTCGAGTCCACCGGGCTCGCCGTCGGCACCGTCATCACCCTCGGCGCGGGACCCGTCCTCATCGCGGTCGGCGCCCGCGTCACCATGGGCGAGCGCCTCGGCCTCGGCGGCCTCGCGGCCGTCGCGGGCGCGCTCGCCGGACTCGCCGTCCTCGTGCTGGGCGGCGGGGGAGCCGAGGTCCGGCTCGCGGGGGTCGGGTACGCCGTGCTCTCCGCCGCCGGTTTCGCCGCCCTCACCCTGCTCACCCGTTGGCTGGGCCGTACCGGGGGCAGCGCGGCCGGATCGCTCGCGAGCACCGCGTGGACCTTCGGCGTCTCGGCCGTCGTCGTGCTGCCCCTCGCCGGCGTCGAGGGGCTGCTGCCGCACACCCACGACGTCGTCCGGCTGCTGCTCCTGCTGCTGTACGTGGCGGCCATCCCGACCGCCCTCGCCTACGCCCTCTACTTCGCCGGGGCGGCGGTCGTGCGGGCCACCACCGTCTCCGTGATCATGCTTCTGGAGCCGGTCAGCGCGGCCCTGCTCGCCGTCACCCTCCTCGGCGAGGAGCTGACGGCGACGACCGTGCTCGGGACCGTCCTGCTCCTCGCCGCCGTCACCGGGCTCGCCCTCGCGGAGGCCCGGACGGCGGCGGCCGTGCGGCGCGGGAGCGCGGAGCCGTCGCCGGTGTGACCCGCCGGCGCGCCTGCCCCGGCGGTGAGGACGGTGAGGGGCGGGACGGCCCTGGTCCGCCGCCGGACGTGCGGCCGAGGCCGCCGGGCCCACCCCCGATCCGGTGGGACGCGATCCAGCTGGTGGGGACGGCGGTCTGAGTCGGCCGGGATCCGGCCGGTGGGGATTCGGGGTTCGGCCGGGGGCGGGCCGGTCAGGGCTCGCCGGCCAGGCGGCGGAGCTGGTGGGCGCGGGCGGCGAGGTCGCCGGGGCCCGCCCGCTCGGCGAGCCGGGCGGCGATCCGGGTCCGCGTCCCGGCCGGTTTGTTGCCCGCGTACTTGAACTTCGCCCGCACCTCCTTCACCTCCAGGACCAGCCCGCGGATGCCGGGGAGCAGCCGGCCGAACGGGGCTTCGCCGGGGGCGACGCGGGCGGTGCCTCCGTCCGGCTGGAAGTGGGCGACCTGGCGGTTCAGCAGCTCGGCCTTCTCCTCGGGGTCGTCCACCACGCGGGCGGCGCAGCGCAGTTGCACCGCCGCGTAGTACGAAGTCGGCGTTCCGTGCTCCGGGGGCGCGCCCTCGGGCGCCGTCCAGGGGCCGGGGGCGTACACGTAGTCGTCGACCACGCTGAGGAGCACCAGCGGATCGGCCTCCAGGGCCCGCCACAGCGGGTTGGGGCGGGCGAGGTGGGTGAGGACGCGGCCGTACGGGCCGGACTCCGCCTCGTACCGGAAGTGCGCGGGCTGCACCCAGGGCGGGTCGCCGGGCAGGCCGTTGACGGCGAGCTGGCCGAAGTCGTGGCGGGCGAGCCACGCGCGCCACTCGGCGTCGTCGGCGGGGGCGTCCCAGGGGTGGATGAGCATGTCGGCCCCTCAGAGCGCGGTCAGATAGGCGGGCAGGGCGATCGACGGGTCCAGGTCTACGGACGGGACCGGGGAGCCGGTGGCCGGGGCGACCGGGACCACGCCCGCCCAGTGCGGCAGCGCCAGGTCCTCGGCGTCGTCGTTCGGTCCCGCGGCACGGACCTTGGCGGAGACCTCCTCCAGGTCCAGCCGGATGACGGCGGTGGCGGCCAGCTCCTTGGCGTTCGCGGGCCGCGCGTCGGCGGCGCGGCCGGGGACGACCTGGTCGACGAGCGCGTCGAGGGCGGCACGCAGCTCCTCGGGGTCGGTGACCTGGTGCGCGGTGCCGTGGACGACGACCGAGCGGTAGTTGAGCGAGTGGTGGAAGGCGGAGCGGGCGAGGACCAGGCCGTCGACGTGGGTGACGGTGAGGCAGACCGGCAGGCCGGGGGCCCCGGCGCCGTCGGAGGCTCCGTCGGCGCTCGCGGGCTTCGGGCGGCCGGCCGCGCGGAGCGGGCGGGAGCCGGTGGAGCCGTGGACGTACAGCCGCTCGCCGATCCGGCCGTAGAGGGTGGGCAGCACGACCGGGGCGCCGTCCCGTATGAAGCCCAGGTGGCAGACGTAGCCCGCGTCGAGGATCGCGTGGACGAGCGCCCGGTCGTAGGAGGCGCGCTGCCGGGCGCGGGTGGGCACCGTCCGGTCGGTGGGGGCGTACTCCGGAGAGCCCTCGCCGGAGGTGCGGTCCGCGGTTCGGTCGGCGGGGGCGCGGTCCG
This sequence comes from Streptomyces sp. NPDC004435, assembly GCF_042873895.1. Taxonomy (NCBI): domain Bacteria; kingdom Bacillati; phylum Actinomycetota; class Actinomycetes; order Kitasatosporales; family Streptomycetaceae; genus Streptomyces; species Streptomyces sp. NPDC004435. The sequence goes on from NZ_JBIAMB010000010.1 coordinate 26,096, forward strand.
CGGGGTGTCCGGTGGCGGTGGTCGTGGTGCTCATGGCGGGTCCCCTTGCCCTGTGTATTGCACTAGTGCATAATGTGGTTTGTGCTAGGAGAGTATCGGATCGAAGGTCGTCGCGCATCGGAGATCGCCGCCAGCGTGGAGCGGGGGGTGGGGGCGGGAGCCCTGGAACCCGGTCAAGCCCTGCCGCCCATGCGGGAGTTGGCCGCCGTGCTGGGGGTGAACCCGAACACCGTCGCCGCCGCGTACCGGACCCTGCGGGAGCGCGGGGTCATCGAGACCGACGGGCGGCGCGGCAGCCGGGTGCGTCCACGCCCCGCCACGACCGCGCGCGGCTCGCTGCGCGTCGAGGCGCCGCCCGGAGTCCGGGACCTCAGCGGCGGCAACCCCGACCCCGCCCTGTTGCCGGCGCTCGACGCGGCCTTCGCCGAGGCGGCCCGGCGGTACGCCGTACGGCCCGGCCTCTACGGCGAGGCCCCCGTCGACCCGGAGTTCGCCCGGCTCGCGCGCGCCGCCTTCGACGCCGACGGTGTGCCCGACGGGCCGGTCGGCGTGGCCTCCGGCTCCCTCGACGCCATCGAGCGGATCCTCGCCGTCCACCTCAGGCCCGGCGACGCCGTGGCCGTCGAGGACCCCGGCTGGGGCAGCCTCCTCGACCTCGTGCCCGCCCTCGGCCTGCGGCCCGTACCGGTCGCCGTCGACGACGACGGGCCGCTCGCGGACGCCGTCGAGCGGGCCGTCACCCGGGACGGGGCCCGCGCGGTGATCGTCACCGACCGCGCCCAGAACCCCACCGGAGCCTGCCTCGGCGCCGCCCGCGCCACCGAGCTGCGCCGGGTCCTCGCCGCCCACCCCGGCGTGCTGCTCATCGAGGACGACCACGGGCACGGCATCGTGACCCGGCGGCTCCGGCCGCTCGCCGGGGTCACCGACAGCTGGGCGCTCGTCCGCTCGGTCGCCAAGGCGTACGGGCCGGACCTGCGCATCGCCGCCTTCACCGGCGACCCCGAGACCGTCGACCGCGTCCTCGGCCGGCAGCGCCTCGGCCCCGGCTGGGTCAGCCGCCTCCTCCAGCAGGCGGTCGCCCACCTCTGGAGCACGGACGCGGTCGACCCGGAGACGGTCGCCGGCGCCTACGGCGAGCGGCGGGACGCCCTGGTCCGGGCCCTGGCGCGGCGGGGGGTCGAGGCGCACGGGCGCAGCGGCATGAACGTCTGGGTGCCGGTCGCCGACGAGACCGGGGCCGTCGCGCGACTGCTCGCCGCGGGCTGGGCGGTGGCCCCCGGCGCCCGCTTCCGCCTCGCCACCGGGCCGGCCGTCCGCGTCACCGTCTCGACCCTCTCCCTCGACGACATCGACTCCTTGGCCGACGCCGTCGCGACGGCCGCGGGCCCGGCCCCCGCCCGCAGCTACGGCTGAGGGGGCGGGGCCGGGAGCCGGAGGGGCCGGGAGGGGTCGGGGCCGGGAGCCGGAGGGGTCGGGCCGGGGTCTGCCTGGTCGGGTGCGGGCCCGGCCCCCGGTCGTCGCGTGCGGGCCGGGAGCCGGACGGGTCAGGTGCGGGCCGGGTCAGGTGCGGGCCGGGGTCTTCCGGGGCCGCGCCGCGGGAGCGGAGGCGGGGGCGGGGGCGGGAGTCGTGCGGGGCGGGGGCGGGGTCCTGCGTGACGTGCGGGTCTGGGTGAGGGCCGCGCCGAGGAGGATCACGACGGCGCCGACCGGGGTGTTCCAGGCGAGCTGCTCGCCCAGGAAGGCCACGCCCGCGGCCGTCGCGATGACCGGGACGAAGTACGTGACCATCGAGGCCGTCGTCGGGCCGACCTCCGCGACGACGCCGTACTGGAGCAGCATCGCGTACCCCGTGCCGAGGGCGCCGAGGGCGATCACCGCGAGCAGCGGCAGGAGCTCGACGGAGTCCGGGACGGTCGTGAAGAGCGGGGTCACGACGGCGAGTTGCAGTGTGGCCACGCCGACCTGGCCGGTCGCCAGGGAGAGGTTCGAGGCGCCGGTGCCGCTCAGGGTGCGGCGGACGTAGATCCAGCCGACCGCGTAACTGGCGGAGGCGAGCAGCGCCAGCGCCGTGCCCGTCACGTCGAGTCCCGAGAAGCCCTGCCACGCGCCGAGGACCGTCAGGACGCCGACGAAGCCGATGCCGAGGCCCGCCGCGCGCACCCGGGTGGGCCGGTCCTCGGAGAGCGCCACGAGCGACAGGACCATGCCCCACAGCGGGGTCGTCGCGTTGCAGATCCCCGCCAGCGTCGACGGGATCGTCAGCTCCGCGTAGGCGAAGAGCGAGAACGGCAGGGCGTTGAGCAGGAACGCCGCCACCGTCAGGTGCCCCCAGGTGCGCGCCCCGCGCGGCAGCCGGTCCCGCTTCACCACCAGAGCCACCACCAGCACCGCCGTACCGAAGAGCAGCCGGCCGAAGGTCACCTGGAAGGGGGCGAACCCCTCCGTGCCGACCTTGATGAACAGGAAGCTGAAGCCCCAGATCAGGGCCAGCACGCCGAAGCGGACCCGCCAGTCGAGGAGGCTCGCGCGCAGGGGGCGGCGGACGGGGGAGGAGGGTGGTCCGGGCGGGGTGACGGGGGCGGCTGCGTGGCTCATGCACTCAGGGTGACGGCGAACGACCTCGTAGAACAAGCGAGATTCTGTCGACCCTTTCGCTTAGCATTGCTTACATGTTGAACCTGGAGCGCCTGCGCACCCTCGACGCCGTCGCCCGGCACGGCTCCGTGAGCGGCGCCGCCGACGGCCTGCACGTGACCACTTCCGCCGTCTCCCAGCAGCTGTCCAAGCTGGAGCGTGAGGTGGGCCAGCGGCTCCTCGCCAAGAACGGGCGCGGGGTGCGGCTCACCGACGCCGGGCTGCTGCTCGCCGAGCACGCGGCCCGGATCCTCTCCCACGTCCAGCTCGCCCAGGCCGACATCGAGGCCCAGCGGGGCCAGGTCGTCGGCGAGGTCCGGCTGGTCGGCTTCCCGACCGCCGCGCGCGGCCTCTTCCCCGCGGCCCTCGCCTCCCTCCGCGCCCGCCACCCCGATCTGCGGGTCCGCACCGCCGAGTTCGAGCCCGAGCACGGGGTGCGGGCGGTGCTGCGCGGCGACGCCGACCTCGCGATCGTCCTGGACTGGAGCAACCGGCGGGCGCCGGTCCCCGGCGAGCTGGAGCGGGCCCACCTGCTCGACGACGCCGCGGACGTCGCCCTGCCCGCCGGCCACCGGCTCGCCGGACGGGAGGCGGTGGACCTGGAGGACTTCGCCGACGAGGAGTGGGTGTCCTGGCCGGAGGGGGAGTTCTGCCACGACTGGCTGATGTTCACCCTCCGCTCCCAGGGCATCGAGCCGCGCATCGCCCACTTCGCGGGCGAGCACCACACCCAGCTCGCCCTCGTCGCCGCCGGACTCGGCGTCTGCGTCACGCCCCGGCTCGGGCGGCCGCACCCGGAGGGGGTCGTCTGCGTGCCCGTACGCCAGCAGATGCGGCGGCACATCTACGCCACCTGGCGCACCGACGCCGGCCGCCGGCCCTCGCTGCGCGCGGTCGTCGAGGCGCTGCGGGAGGCCGGTCGGCCGCACGCCGGCTGAACGGCGGACGCGGCCGGGGCCCGTACGCCGGACCGGGGCCCGTACGCCGGACCGGGGCCCGTACGCCGGACCGGGGCCGGGCGGGCCCTACGCGCCGCCGAGCTTGCGGAAGTCCCAGGAGGCGATCGCGTCCGGGGTCAGCCGGAGCCAGGCGTGCCGGCCGTCGTGCGGCATGGAGTCGAGGCCGAAGTTCTTCGCGGCGAAGAGGCGCTCCACCGCGTCGAGGCCGGGGCACGGCTCACCCGTCCGCGGCGCCTCGCCGACGAAGACCGCCGTCCCCGACAGCTCGGCCCCGCGCAGCTCGCCGTACTCCTCGCCGTCGTCCACCAGGACGGAGATCCGCGGATCGGCCCGCAGCTCGGCCCAGCGGCGGCTGCGCGTCAGCGAGTACAGCCAGAGCGAGGCGCCGTCCCACGCGAACCAGAGCGCGCTCACATGGGGCCGCCCGTCGGCGGACACGCTCGCGACCCGGCAGGTGCGCTGTTCGGCGAGGAAGGCGTCGAGCTCCTCCGGGGTCATCATGATCCGGCGTCCACGGCGCTGTGCGACGGTCATCGTCCGCACCCTTCTGGTTGTCCGACGAGGGAGGTCCGGTTCTCGGACGGGACCGAGTTCCCGAGGGGACTGGATTTCTGATGAGACGTCAGAAAGCATGGGCGCACGTCCACGCCGGTGCAAGGGGTACGTCCGAGGGGGAGCGATGAGCGGAAGCGGAACGACGGGCCGAGGGGGAGCCGGGAACCGCCGGGAGGAGCTCGACGAGCGGCTGCGCCCCGACACGACGGTGCTGCTCACGATCGAGTGCCAGGAAGGGGTCGTCGGCGAGAGGAGCGCCCTTCCCGAACTCGCCGCCGTCGCCCGGAGATCGGGCGCGCTGGCCAACGTCGCCCGGCTGGTCGACGCCGCGCACGGCGCCGGCGTCCAGGTCGTCCACGCCGTCGCCGAGCGGCGCCCCGACGGGCGCGGCTCCAACGCCAACGCGCGGCTCTTCCACGCCGCCGCGCGGCTCCCTGTGCAACAGCACAGCGGCTCCACGGCGGTACGGATCGCGGCGCCGATCCAGGTGGCGGACGAGGACCTGGTGGTGCGCCGCCTCCACGGGCTCTCCCCGCTGGCGGGGACGGACGTGGACGCGCTGCTGCGCAACCTCGGCTGCCGGACCCTCGTCGTCACCGGCGTCTCAGCGAATGTGGCAGTGCCCAACGCCGTCTTCGACGCCGTCAACCTCGGCTACACCGTCGTCGTCCCCCAGGACGCGATCGCGGGGGTCCCGGCCGACTACACCCCCGCGATGATCCGCAACACGCTCGCCCTCGTCGCGACCCTCGCCACCACCGACGACCTGCTCACCGCCTGGAAGGCGCCCCGGCGCTCCGCCGCCCGGGAGAGGTGACGGCCGTCGGTCCCCTCAGCCGAAGGAGATTGAGTCGCCCTTCACCTCGATGGGCTCCGGGGGAAGCGGGGAGGGTGCCGGGCCGGACTTCACGCTGCCGTCGTTCACGTCGAACCTGCTCTGGTGGCACGGGCAGATGATCACCCCGTCCTTCACCTCGCTCACCGCGCAGCCGGAGTGGGTGCACTTCGACGAGAACGCCTTGTACTCGCCGGCCTTCGGCTGGGTGATGACGATCCCCCGGTCCGCCAGGACCTTGCCGCCGCCGACCGGGATGTCCCCGGTCTTCGCGAGCGGCCCCTGCGGAGAGCCGTCCGAGCCCCCCGAGCCGGTGCCGCCCTCCCCGTCCGAGCCCCCGCAGGCGGCCAGTGCCGCCGACGCGAGCCCCGCCCCGCCGGCCGCCACCACGGTCCGCCGTGCCACTCCGCTCATGCCTGCCCCTCTCCCGTCCGTGCGCTCGCGCGCCGGCGGCCGCACAGCCGGCGCGTTCCTGGAGCGACGGTAGACGCAGTTCCTGTGACGTACGCCCTGTTCGGCACAGACTCACTCCCCCCCCAGGGCCTTCGGCTCCCGGCGGGACAGGCGGCCCGTCAGTTCAGGAGGCCGAGCAGCCAGCCGAAGAAGTCCCCCACGGCGCCGAAGGCCCACTGCGCCGCCACCACGAGCAGCACGCAGAAGCCGAGGAAGAGCACGGTGCCCCAGCCGCAGCCGTGGCCGCCCGTGTCCGGCACGTCGCCGCCGCGGCCGCCCGCCTCGAAGTCGAACAGGTCCATGTGGACTCCCCCGGATCGCCGGGCGGAGCCCCCCGGCTCCGCCCCTGTGATCCGAGACTCCGCCACGGCCCCGCCGGTTCCCCGACCGGCGATGCCGAGGCGGTGCGTTCACGGGGTCTCCGGGGCCTTGCGTTCGGCGCGGAAGCCCGTGACGGCCACCGTGACGAGGCAGCAGGCGATCACCGTCTCGGCCCAGAGGAAGGCGAGGTAGTCCAGGAGGCTGCCGATCGGCGGTGTGCCGGGGGCGGTGTTGCGGAAGGCGGCGAGGGCGAAGAGCGTGGCGGCCATCCAGCCGAGCGCCGGCCAGGTCAGCCCCTTGCGCCCGGTGACGAGGAACCAGGAGCCGAGCAGGACGGAGACGGCCAGGGCCCACATGGCCACCATCATGAAGACGGCGAAGACGAGGACGCTGTCGGAGCGGCCGAGGGAGACGTCGAAGAGCGCGGTCCCGTTCTCCTCGGAGGCGTCCACGGTCGCCGAGAAGAGCGCGTCGGCGTTGGTGAGCGTCATCCGGACGGGGACCGTCTCACCGCCCTGCACGGCGGTGAACTCGATCGCCGCGTCGTAGGCGTCGAAGGGGTAGTCGGTGATCGAGCCGCCCGTCAGCGTGACCGGCAGGTCCTTGGTCGCGATGCGGCTGTGCGCGGGGAAGGACAGGTCGCCCCGGGTGGAGGTGGAGGTCTGGAGCGTCAGGTCCTCGGTCGGCGAGACGCCGCCGGCCTCGGCCAGGTCGCCCCGGGGGGTGACCAGGACGCGGAGCGTCAGCTCGCGGCCGGCGGCGTCGACGCGCTGGACCGAGGCCAGGACGTCGACCCGGTCCGGGGCGGTGCTGCCCACGGCGTACACCGTGTCCTGGCTCTGGCGTTCGCCGAACTGGACCCAGACGCCCAGGGCGAGGGCGGCCACGACCAGGAGGCAGACGAGGACGGCGGGCAGCGGGCCGCCCTGTTTCGGTCCGCGGCGGCGGGTGGTGGACACGGTGGCTCTCCCTGGTCGTTTCCGGTCTCGCTCTTCTTCCGCCCGCGCGGTCAGTCGACCGGCTCGCCGGGCTGGTCGTGGGTGGCGCAGTGGATCCCGCCGCCGCCGGTGGCGATGGTGTCGATGTTCACCTGCACGACGTCCCTCTTGGGGAAGTGCTCCTGGAGGATGCCCCGGGCCCGGTCGTCGGCCTTCCGGTCGCCGAACTTGGGCATGTACACGGCGTCGTTGCCGATGTAGAAGTTCGCGTAGGTGGAGAGGAAGTCGTCGCTGTAGCCCGAGATCCGGTCGGGGTCGGGCTGCGGGAGGTCGATGACCTCGAAGCGGCGGCCCTTCGCGTCGGTCGCCCGGCTCAGCACGGACGCGGCCTGGTCCGACGACCGCGACCAGGAGTCCGCGGGCGTGCCGGGGAAGGCGCGGTCGAGGAGGATCACACCGGGGGCGGTGAAGCGTACGAGACTGTCGACGTGCGCGTCGGTGATGTCCTCGCCGCGCACGCCCTTCAGCCAGATCACCTTCTCCATGCCCAAGAGCTCCTTGAGGTCGGCCTCGATCTCGGCGCGGCTCATGCCCGGGTTCCGGTTCTCGTTGACGATCGAGCTCTCGGTGACGAGGAGGGTGCCCTCGCCGTCTGTCTCGAAGGAGCCGCCCTCGGAGACGAGGGGGGCTTCCTCGCGGGGGATGCCGTACCTGGCGAGCAGCTTCCGCCCGACCTGGGCGTCGTTGTCGTGGACCTGCTTCTCGCCCCAGCCGTTGAAGTTGAAGTCGACGCCGACGACCTCGCCGCCCTCCTCGACGAAGACGGGGACGGTGTCGCGCGCCCACAGGTCGTCGACGGCGAGCGGGATGACCTCGACGTCCCTGCCGCACGCCTTCTGGGCGGCGGACACCTGGTTCGGCCGGGCCATCATCACCACGTACTCGTACCTGGCGATGGCCCGGGCCACGCGGGCGATGTCCTCCCGTACGTAGGGCAGGTCCTCGCCCCAGACGGAGTCCAGGGCCGGCCACGACATGAAGGTGCGGGCGTGGCTCTCCCACTCGGCGCCCAGTCGGCGGTCCGCGTCGGTCCCGGAGCCCGCGCCGGGTGCCGAGCCGGTGGCGGCGGCCCCCGACCGGCCCTGGTCGGACGGGCCGCACGCCGTGGAGCCGAGGGCGAGGGCGCCGAGCCTGGCGAGCACCCGCAGCGCGGAGCGGCGGGAGGGACGGAAGTCGGACATCTGGGTCTCCGATCATGTGGGGGGCGGGACCAGGTCAACAGGGTGCATGGACAGGCCCCTGGATGCCTGGCAGCGCCGGGCCGGATGAGGCTGTCGTGTCGCCACTCTGACACTGACTGAAAATTCAGTCAAACTTTGGGATGGCGGGGGCGCCGGTCCGAGGTCGTCCGTGGCGGCGCCATGAGGTGTCCAGCGTCGGTCGGTGCCGCTGTCCATCGGTGTCCGCCGTCAGCGGCTCAGGCGTTCGAGTTCGAGGGTGACCGCCTCCTTCACCAGCTCGCGGGCGTGGGGGAGGGGGAGTGCGCCGCTGAGCCAGCGCGTACTGAGCCCCTCCAGGAGGCCGGTGAGCCGTTCCGCGGAGGCCGTGAGGGCGGGCGCGGGGGCCGTCGGCCGGATGCCGCCCAGCAGGTCCGCGACATCATGGATCCAGGTCAGCGTCGCCCTCGCCAGGTCGCCGCGCAACTCGGGCTCGAAGACCGCGCTGGCCCGCAGTTCCCCCCAGGCCGTGCTGTTCTCCCGGACCTCGGGGAGGTCCTGGAACTCCAGGAGCAGGGACTGCACCAGCTCCTGGCGGGGATCCCGCGGCACGTCGAGGCCGCCCCCGCCGGAGGTGTACCGGTCGGCGCGGTCGCTGATGAACTCCAGGGTGTGCCGGAGCACGCCGGCCCGGTCCTTGAAGTGGTAGTAGATCAGCGCGGTGGACACCCCCGCCTCCGCGGCGAGCTCCTCCATGCGCAGCCCGCGCACTCCTCGCCGGGCTATGACCCGGGCCGCGCCCTCCAGGATCGCGGTTCTGCGGTCCGTCGCCACGTGTGATCCCCTCCCGATCGGTCTGAGCCACCAGTGTCTCATGTTGACTGAATCTTTAGTTAGATGCACGATGCGCCCATTGCGTCCCTCGATCCCCGCCCCTCGTTCCACCTCGTCGAAAGAGCCACCCATGTCCGCTCAGCTCCCTGGTGCACAGCCCGTTCACACGGCGCTCACGGCCGACGACCCGCGCGAGATCGGCGGCTACCGCCTCCAGGCACGGCTCGGCTCGGGCGGCATGGGCGTGGTGTACCTCGCGCACACGCCCGGCGGGCGGCCGATCGCGCTGAAGGTGGTGCGGGAGGAGTACGCGGGGGACCCCGAGTTCCGCCTGAGATTCGCCCAGGAGGTGGCCAGCGCCGAGCGCATCCACGGCCTCTTCACCGCGCAGGTCGTCGCCTCCGGGGTGGACGCCCCGACCCCGTGGCTCGCCACCGCGTACGTCCCCGGGCCCTCGCTGCACGAGGTGGTCCGGCGGCACGGACCGCTCCCGGTGCGCACGGTCCTGCCGCTCCTGGCCGGGATCGCCGAGGCGCTGGAGGCGATCCACCGGGCCGGCGTCGTCCACCGCGACCTCAAGCCCGCCAACGTGCTGATCGCCGAGGACGGCCCCCGGGTCATCGACTTCGGCATCGCGCGGGCCGCCGACGCGGTCGCGCTGACCGGTACGGGCCTGCGGATCGGCACCGCCGCGTTCATGGCGCCCGAGCAGGCGCTCGGCGCCCCGGTGTCCCCGGCCACCGACGTCTTCGCGCTCGGCGCGCTCGTCGCGTACGTGGTGAGCGGCGAGCCGCCGTTCGGGGCGGGCCCGGAGTCGGCGGCCCTGTACCGGGTGGTCCACGAGGAGCCCGACCTCTCCCGCGTGCCGGAGGACCTGCGTGACCTGGCGGCCTGGTGCCTCGCCAAGCGGCCCGAGGACCGGCCGACTCCGGCGGAGCTGATCGCGGCCGTCCACGCCCACCCGCTGGTCGGGTCCCGCCCCGAGTTCGGGGAGGGCTGGCTGCCGTGGTCGATCAGCCACGAGGTCGCGGGTCGGGCGGGCCGCCCGGCGGCCGGCGGGCGGCGGGAAGAGCGGGGTGCGCCGGAGGGGGGTGCGCTGGAGCGGGGTGTGCTGGGGCAGGTGGCGTCGGGGCGGGTGGCGCACCCGGCGCCGCCGGTCCACGCCCAGCCGACGCTCGCGGCGCCAGCGGGGGCGCCGGGCGCGGGGGCTATGGCAGGTGTGAGTGCGGGTGGGGCGGGGGCCGTGGATGCGCCGGGGGAGCACTCGGCGCGCGGCGGTACGGGGCGCTCCGCCGCCTCCTCCGCGAGCGGGCGGCGCCGGGTCGTGTGGGCCCTGGCCGTCGGCGTCGCCGCGGGGGCGGTCGCCGGCGGGGTGTACCTCAGCGGTCCGGTGTCCGGTTCCGGCCCCTCCACCTACTCCCCGGCCGGGGAGGAGGTCACCCTCACCGCCCCGGACGACAGCTACGAGTTCGATCTGAAGGCCCGGAAGGTCGTTCCCGCCGACACGGCCGGCTGGTACCTGGCGCGGGACCGCTCGGAGTTCGTCCTGCCCGAGGACAGCGACGCCTTCGTCGCCGCGGGAGACGATCTGAGCCCCGCGGACTGCGTGCGGGGCATCGACACGGAACCCGTCACCCGGGTCGCCTTCGCGGACCTGGCCGACGAACGCCCCTTCTGCATCCGGGGCGGGGACGGCCGGGAGCTCGTCGTCGTACGGCTGCTGGAGGCCGCGCCCGACGGGGGTCCGGTCACCGCCGCCTTCGAGCCCCACCGGCGGGACTAGGACCCGCCGTCACCCTTCCCGTCCGCCCGCCCTCCGGGCGAGGACGGGAGCCCGGCGGCAGGCCCTCACCTCCGCGCCGACAGTCCGGACCAGATTATTGACTGAATTTTCAGTCTGTTGAACGATGGGTGAGGGCTCGGGCTTCTCGTCCGCCCCTCGCTTCTCCCTCCTCCCTCCCCTCCCCTCACCTCACCTCACCTCACCTCACCTCAGGCAGGTCCCTCATGGACAGTCCCACCACCTCCCGGCGCCGCCTGCTCCAGTTCGGCGCGGCCGCCCTGCCGCTCGCGGCCCTCGGGTCGGCGCTCCCCTCGGCCGCCGCCCACGCCGCCACCGGTTCCGCGGCCGCCCCGCCGCGGATGCCCGCCGAGACCGAACGTCACGTGCGTACCTTCATGGCGTGGCCGGCGCTGTCGTCGATCTGGTCCGACAGGCTCGACGGCGTCCGCTCCGACATCGCGAAGGTCGCCGACACGGTCTCCCGGTACGAGCCGGTCACCGTACTGGCCCGCCCCTCGCAGGCGGCCGACGCGCGGTACCGGTGCGGAGCGGGGGCGTACTACGGCATCGACATCCTGGAGATCCCCAACGACGACCTCTGGATACGGGACTTCGGCCCCACCTTCGTCGTCGCGCCCGGCACGGTCGCCGGGGTGGACACCAACTTCAACGGCTGGGGCAAGGCCGGCACCTCGTACGCGCAGCCCTACGGCAACGACGCCCTCGCGGCGGAGGCGCTGCTCGCGCAGTACGGCGTCCCGCGCGTGCGGGCCGGGTTCGTCGGCGAGGGCGGCTCGCTGGAGACCGACGGGCAGGGCACCCTCCTCGCCACGGTCAGCTCCCTCGTCAACGCCAACCGCAACCCGGGCATGACGCAGGATCAGGTCGAGCGCGAGCTGAAGGCGGCGCTCGGCGTCACGAAGGTGATCTGGGTCCCCGGGCTCGCCGGCCAGGACATCACCGACTGCCACATCGACTGCCTGGCCCGCTTCGTCGCGCCCGGGCACGTCATCCTCGACCGGCCCGGACCCCGGACCGACCCCCAGTGGGTCGCGGTCTACGAGGAGACGAAGCGGATCCTGGAGAGCGCCACCGACGCGCAGGGGCGCCGGCTGGCCATCACCGAACTGACGGGCCCCGACCGGCTCAAGATCCGCCGGGGCGGCGACGGCTTCCTCTCCAGCTACACCAACTACTACACGGTGAACGACGCCGTGCTCGTCCCGCACTTCGGTGACGCCGACGCCGACGCGGCGGCCTACTCGGTCCTCGCGGCGGCCTATCCGGGCCGGAACATCGTCCAGCTGAACGTCGACGGCATCGCGAGCGGCGGAGGCGGCATCCACTGCGCCACCCAGTCGATGCCGGCCGTGCCCCCGGCCGCCTGACGGCCCTCGCGCCGGGCCGTCCGGCAGGTGCGGAGCCGGTGGTCCGGCCGCTCGGACCACCGGCCTTCGGGCCGGTGATCCGGCCGGTCGTCCGGTGGTGTGCGGGGCCCGGTAAGGTTCGGGCCATGGCGTCTCGCAGTACTCAGATCCTCGAAGCAGCCGCCCGGGTGATCGCCCGGCGCGGGGTCCGTGGCCTGCGCGTGGAGGAGCTCGCCGCCGAGGCGGGCGTGTCCACCGCGCTGATCTACTACCACTTCAAGGACCGCAACGGGATCCTGCTGAAGACGCTGGAGTTCATCAACGACCGCGCCGAGCGGTACACGACCGAGCGCGACCCGGACGCCGCGCCGCTGAGCCCGCGCGAGGAGCTGGAGCACACCCTGCTGCTCGAACTCCAGGACACCACCGAGGTGCGGGAGAACAGCAGCGCCTGGGGCGAGCTGAGGGCCAGCGCCGTCTTCGACGACGTGCTGCGCGAGGACCTGACGCGCGCCACCCTGGTCTGGGTCCAGGAGGTCGCGGCGCTGCTCGGCCGGGTCTGTCCGATGGCCCCGGCGGTCGCCCTCGCGGGTGCCGCCGAGCGGCTCACGGCCCTGCTGGAGGGGCTGAGCATGCGCTGGCTGAGCGGCACGCTCCGGATCTCGCACGCCCGGACGCTGATGAGCGAGGGCATCGACGCCGAGATCGAGCGCCTCGGCCGCCACTGACGCGCTCCGCGCGCGCCCCGGCTCCTTCACCTGGCCGGGGCGGCTCACGGGGGTGATGCCGGGACCAGCCACGGTCCGGGGCCGATGGCGGGCCCAGGTCCGGGGCCGGGGGCAAGCCCGAGGCCGGGTCCAGGCCCGGGGCTCGGTTCAAGGCCGGGCCGCCCGCCGCGCGGCGAGGCCGTGCCGCGGATCCTCCTGACCGCCTGAGTCGGCTCCCGGCCCGGGGCCGCTTCTTCCGGCGCGTGCCTCCTCCGGGGCGTACCGCCCCGCTCGCACGAGTCGCCCTCTACTCCTCCGTACCGAAAACGCCTGTCCTGAAACCCTGCCCTCACTCTTGACTGAATTTTCAGTCGGGAGGAGGATGCTGTTCACACCGCGTACCCGTCCCCACGCTCGCGCCAGGCTGAGCCGGCGCCGCCGACGGGTACTTCTGGCGAAACGAAGAGAGATCCGTGATGACCGCATTCCGTATGCCCGCCGAGTGGTCCGAGCACGAGGCGTGCCTCATGGCCTGGCCCGTCCGCGAGGACCTGTGGAGCAGCGTGCTGGACGACGTCAAGGAGGAGTACGCGAACGTCGCCCGCGCCATCGCCGCCTTCGAACCCCTCACCATGGTCGCGCCGCCCGGCCACGGCGACGAGGCCCGGGCGAGGTGCGGCGACGGCGTCACCGTCGTCGAGCTGCCGCACGACGACTCGTGGTTCCGCGACTCCGCCCCGCTCTTCGTCCTGGACGGCGAGGGCAACCGCGCCGGCGTGGACTTCCGCTTCAACGCCTGGGGCCGCAAGCACCAGCCGTACGACTCCGACGACCGCGTCAGCGCGCTCCTCCTGGAGCACCTGGGCGTCGAGCGGATCGTCTCCGGGATGATCCTGGAGGGCGGGGCGATCACGGTCGACGGCGAGGGCACGCTCATCACCACGGAGCAGTGCCTGCTCCACCCCAACCGCAACCCCGGCCTCACCCGCGAGCAGATCGAGGCCGAGCTGAAGGCCCGGCTCGGCGTGGAGAAGGTGATCTGGCTGCCGTACGGCGGGCTCCTCGACACGGAGACCGACGGACACGTCGACGGCGTGTGCGCCTTCGCCGCCCCCGGCACCGTCGTGGTCTCCCTGCCCGACGACCCCGACCACCCGGACTTCGCCCGGATGCGCGCCAACCGCGCGGTCCTGGAGGCCACCCGTGACGCCCGCGGCCGCCGGCTGGAGATCATCGACGTGCCCCAGACCGCCTACGCCGACATGCCGGGCGGCGAGGTCGAGGTCTCGTACCTCAACTACTACGTGGCCAACGGCGGCGTCGTCGTCCCCGTGGCCGGGCAGCCCCAGGACGAGGCGGCCCTCGCGGTGATCGCCTCCGCCTACCCCGGACGCAAGGTCGTCCCGGTGCGCGCCGCCGCGATCGCCTACGGAGGCGGCGGCGTCCACTGCATCACCCAGCAGGTGCCGGCCGCCCGCGCCTCCGCGTAACGCGCGCCCGAGTCCGCCGCCGACGGGCCGGCCCCGCGGCCCGTCAGCCCCGTCAGTCCCGTCACCCTCACGGAAAGACAGCGCGACGATGACGACACCTCCCTCCCCGAGCCGCAGACGCCCCGGCCGTCGCGGCCGGACGGCCGCCGCGACCGCGGCGCTGGCCGCCCTCGCCCTCCTCGCGGCCTGCGCCGGTCCGCCCAAGGGCGCGGCCGGTGTCGAGGCCCGGCTCTCCGCCACCACGCCCCCCGCGCGCGGCGAGATCGACTCCTTCACCTGGGCGCTCTACGCCGAGCCGCCCACCCTCGACTACACGGTCGCCTTCGACTACCCGCAGAACACCGTCCTGTCCAACGTGTGCGAGAGCCTCATGCGCTGGACGCCGCAGCTCACCGTCGAACCGGGCCTCGCCCGCAAGGCGAGCAACCCGGACCCGCGGACCTGGGTGTACGACCTGCGGTCCGGCGTGCGCTTCCACGACGGGCGGACGATGACCGCCGACGACGTCGTCTTCAGCCTCGGCCGCCAGACCGACCCGAAGAACGCGGCGGCCTGGGCGCAGGTCTTCCAGAACGTCGCGTCGGTCCGCGCGACCGGCCCCCTCCAGGTCACCGTGAGCCTCAAGCGGCCCGACTCCCAGTTCCCGCAGTACATGGCCAGCGCCGCCGGCGTCGTCGCCTCCAGGAAGGGCGTCGAGGCGGCGGGCAAGGACTACGGCACCACCGGCGGCCTCGCCTGCACCGGCCCCTTCGAACTCGGCGCCTGGCAGAAGGGGCAGTCCATCGAACTGGACCGCTTCGACGAGTACTGGGGCACCGCCGCCAAGGCGAAGAAGGCCGTCCTCCGTGTCCTCACCGACCCCTCCGCACGCACCAACGCCATGCTCAGCGGCGAGATCGACGGCGGCTACCTCATCCCCACCGAGAGCTACGCCCGCCTCAAGGGCTCCGGGATCGGCACCCTGTACTTCGGCGAGGGCCTCAGCACCGTCAACGTCAACATCACGAACATGAAGGGCCCGCTCGGCGACGTCCGGGTCCGCCGCGCCCTCTCCCTCGCCCTCGACCGCTCCGGCTTCGTCAAGGCCGGACTCGGCGGCGCCGGCACCGTCACCAACTCCCTCACCACCCGTGCCGCCTGGGCCGCCGCGCCCGAGAGCGCCCTCAAGGCGGCGTTCGACGGCCTGCCGCCCACCGCACCGGACGTCGAGAAGGCCAAGGCCCTGGTCAAGGAGGCCGGTGCCACCGGCAAGACCCTGACCATGGTCACCAGCCCCATCGGCCAGGACGTCTCGCTGCTCGCCACCGCCGTCCAGGCCGCCGGCACCCGCATCGGCCTCGACATCCGCCTCAAGACGGTCTCCCCGAACGCCTTCACCGCGCTGTTCACCGACCCCGAGGCGCGCGAGGGCGTCGACATGTTCCCGCTCACCATTTACAACTCCATCACCGACCCCCTCGACCTGCTCACCAACTTCAAGACCGGGGCCTACCTCAACTACGCGGGCCACAGCGACCGGAGGTACGACGAACTCGTCGACCGGGCCGCCGCCGCGTACGAGCCCGGCAAGCGCCTGGCGATCGAGGCCGAGCTCAACAGGATCGCCGCCGAGCGGCTCCTCTGGATACCCGTGGCCGAGTGGCCCACCTCGGTCTTCCTCAACAAGAGGATCACCGGCGCCCCCACGACGATCTCGTACATGTACCAGCCGTGGGCCGCCTCCGTGGGGGCCGCGCAGTGAGCTTCCTCCGCTTCGCCGTACGGCGCGTGGCGGAGATGGCCGCGACCCTCCTCGCCGCCTCGTTCGTGGTCTTCGGCGCCCTGTACCTCGCCCCCGGCAGCCCGGCGAGCTTCCTGCTCGCCGGCCGCTCGGCCTCGCCCGAGGCGCTGGCCGCGATCAACGCCCGCTACCACCTGGACGACCCCTTCGCCGTCCGGTACCTGCGCTGGCTCGGGGACATGGTCCAGGGCGACTTCGGGCGCTCCCTCACCTACCGCACCGACGTCTCCCGGCTCCTCGCCGACCGGCTGCCGACCACCCTGCTCCTGATCGGCATGGCGCTCGTCGTGGTCGTGGTCGTCGGCCTCTTCCTCGGCCGGCTCTCCGCCGTCCGCGGCGGCGCCACCGACACCGCCGTCCTCGTCGGCACGACCTTCGCCGTCGGCACCCCGTCGTTCGTCGCCGCCGTGCTGCTCCAGGGCGTGTTCGCCGTGAAGCTCGGCTGGTTCCCCAGCAGCGGCGCCGGTGACGGCTTCCTCGACCGGGTCTGGCACCTGACCCTGCCCGCGATCGCCCTCGCGCTCTACCTGATCGGCATGCTCGCCCGGGTCACCCGCTCCGCCATGCTCGAAGCCCTCGACAGCGAGCACGTCACCGTCGCCCGCAGCCGGGGCGTCCCCGAGCGCCAGGTCATCCGCCGCCACGTCTTCCGCAACTCGCTCGGCACCGTCCTCACCACCGGCGGCCTCATCGTCTCCACCCTGCTCGTCTGCACGATCCTCGTGGAGACCGCCTTCAGCATCGGCGGGGTCGGCCAGCTCCTCGAACTGTCCACCTCGACCAAGGACTTCCCGACCGTCCAGGCGATCTCCCTGATCATCGTCGCTCTCTTCATGTCCGTGAACCTGATCGTCGACCTGCTGCTCCCGCTGGTCGACCCCCGGATCGCGCTCGGAACGAGGAGCTCCTCCGCATGACCGCCGTCCTCACGCGCCGTCCGGGCCTCGCCCGGCTCCGTACCACCCGGTCCCCGCTCCATCTGGTCTGCCTCGGCTTCGTCGGCCTCGTCACCGCCGCCGCCCTGCTCGCGCCCTGGCTCGTCCCGTACGACCCCAACGAGATCGACCTCGGCAACGCGCTCGCGGGCCCCTCCGCCGCGCACCCGCTCGGCGTCGACGCCGCCGGCCGCGACACCCTCTCCCGGCTGCTGCTCGGAGCCCGCACCTCGCTCCTCGGGCCCCTCGGCGTCGTGCTCTTCTCCACGCTCGCCGGCATCGCGATCGGCATGGCCGCCGCCTGGCGCGGCGGCTGGCTCGACTCGGTCCTCTCCCGCTCCACCGAACTCGTCTTCGCGTTCCCCGGCATGCTGCTCGCGATCCTGATCATCTCGATCCACGGCGAGGGGCTGCTCGCCCCCGTCATCGCGCTGTCGCTCGCCTACCTGCCGTACGTCAGCCGGCTCACCCGCTCGCTCGTCCTCGCCGAACGCGCCCGGCCCTACGTGAGCGCCTACCAGGTCCAGGGACACTCGGCGCTCCAGATCTGCCTGCGCCACATCCTGCCCAACATCGCCCCCGTCGTCCTCGCCCAGTCCACCATCAACTTCGGCTACGCGCTCATGGACCTGGCCGGCCTGTCCTTCCTCGGCCTCGGCGTCCCCGCCCTCACCCCCGACTGGGGCCGCATGGTCTTCGACGGACAGACCGCCGTCCAGCACGGCTACCCGCTCTCCGCGGTCCTGCCCTGCGTGTTCATCGTGCTGACCGTCGTCGCCTTCAACGTCGTCGGCGAGCGCTGGGCCGACCGCGTCGCCAGGAGAGACCGATGACCCCCACGAAACCCCCGCACGCGCTCGACGTCCAAGGTCTGACGGTCACGCTTCCCGGCACCGCCCGGCCCGTCCTCGACGGCGTCGACCTGCACGTCGCCGCGGGCGAGACCGTCGCCCTCGTCGGCGAGTCCGGCTCCGGGAAGTCCCTCACCTCGCGCGGCGCGCTCGGCCTGCTGCCGCCCGGCGCCGTCGCCGAGGGCCGGATCCGCGTCCGCGGCCACGACGTCCTCGCCATGAAGGCCGAACAACTGCGGGCCCTGCGCACCGACACCGTCGCCATGATCTTCCAGGACCCCCGGGCCGCCCTCAACCCGATGCGCCGCATCGGCGACTTCCTCACCGAGAGCGTCACCCTCACCCGGACCATGAACCGGGCCGACGCCACCGCCCGCGCCGCGGAACTCCTCCGCGCCGTCGGCCTGGACGACTCCGCGCTCCGCAAGTACCCCAGCCAGGTCTCCGGCGGCATGCTGCAACGCGTCATGATCGCTGCCGCGCTCATGGGCGACCCCGAGCTGCTGCTCGCCGACGAGCCCACCACCGCGCTCGACGTCACCACCCAGGCCGAGGTCATCGCCCTCCTCGCCGAACTGCGCGCCCGCTTCCGCACCGGACTGCTCTTCGTCACCCACGACCTCGACCTCGCCGCCGCCATCAGCGACCGCGTCTACGTCATGTACGCCGGCCGGATCGCCGAGAGCGGACCCGCCGAAGCCCTCTTCGCCCGGCCCCGGCACCCGTACACCGCGGCCCTGCTGGCCTCCACCCCCCGTCTCGAAGCGCCCGGGGGCCGCCTCGCCGCCATCGAGGGACAACCCCCGGACCTGCGGCAGGAGCTGAACGGCTGCCCGTTCGCCGCCCGCTGCCCCCTCGCCACGGAGCTCTGCGCACAGCGGGCACCCGAGCCGAGGACCGCGCCCGGCCTTCCGGGCCACCAGGCCGCCTGCCACCACACCGACCGGCTCGAAGGGAGCCCCGTCGATGCCTGAGAACGCCCTGGAGGCCGTCGGCCTCCACCGCGCCTTCGGGAGCGTCCCCGCCGTCGACGACGTCTCCTTCGTCCTCCCCGAAGGCGGCTCCCTGGGCATCGTCGGGGGGTCCGGCTCCGGGAAGACCACCACCGCCCGCATCGTCGTCGGCCTGGAGCGGGCCGACGCCGGAGAGGTACGGATCCGGGGCCGGGCCCGGACCGCCGGCGGCCGCGGCAGGGCCCGCCGCCTCGCCCGCGCCCGCGAGGTCCAGATGGTCTTCCAGGACCCGTACCTCTCCCTCGACCCCCGCACCAGCGTCGAGCAGGTGCTGCGCGAGACCCTCCGTCTGCACTTCCCCGGCACGGACCACGACCGGCGCGTCCGCGAACTCCTCGATCAGGTCGGCCTGGGGACCCGGGCCGCCGACGCCCGCCCCCGCCAGCTCTCCGGCGGCCAGCGCCAGCGGGTCGCCATCGCCCGCGCCCTCGCCGTCGAACCCGCCGTCCTCGTCCTGGACGAGGCGGTCGCCGCGCTCGACGTCTCCGTCCAGGCCCAGATCCTCAACCTCCTCGCGGACATCCGCGAACAGACCCGGATCGGCTACCTGTTCATCACCCACGACCTCGGCGTGGTCCGGTGCGTCACCGACGACGTCCTCGTCATGCGCCACGGCCGCGTCGTCGAGGCCGGCCGCACCGCCGACGTCCTCGCCGCCCCCGAACACCCCTACACCCGGCTGCTGCTGGAATCGGTGCCCCGCCCCGGCTGGGACCCCGAGGCGATCGCCGCCGCCCGCCGGGCCCTCTGACCTCCGGGGAGGTCCCTCCGCCGGGCGGCACCCGCCGTCACCCTCCGACCTCCCCCGCACGGGCGTTCCCCGCCTGCATTGCCCCCCACCCCCACGGGCCCGCCCCGGCGTCGCCGCGCACGTCGTGGCCACGCCGGCCGCGGGTCCGCCGACCACAGGAGACCGACCATGACCGAGCAGACCGCAGGACGCCACGCCCGCCGTGGCCTGAACCGGCGCGGATTCCTCGTCGCCACCGGCGCGACCGCCGTCGGCGCCGTCCTCGCGACGACGCTGCCCGAACGCGCCGACGCCATCGCCCGCCCCTTCCGGGTCCCCATCGAGGACGTCCGCCACACCCGCACCTGGATGGCCTGGCCCGACTCCACCTCCATCTGGGGCGGCCGGCTCGGCGGCGTCCAGGCGGACATCGCGCTCATCGCCCGCACGATCGCGAAGTACGAGCCGGTCGTCCTGTGCGCCAACTCCGGAAGCGCCGCGAAGGCCCGTGCGCTGTGCGGCCCCACGGTCACCGTGATCACCTCCATCCCGGTCGACGACTGCTGGATGCGCGACACGGGCCCCGTCTTCCGCACGGACGGCGCCGGCGGACTGGACGCCGTCGGCCTCAACTTCAACGGCTGGGGCGACAAGCAGGCCCACGCCAAGGACGCCCGCGTCGCCGAACGGATCGCCGCCTGGGCCGACGTGCCCTTCACCCACGCCGACGTGGTCGGCGAGGGAGGCGGCGTCGAGCAGGACGGCGCCGGCACCCTCATGGCCACCCGCAGCAGCTGGGTGAACCGCAACCGCAACCCCGGGATGTCGGAGCGCCGGATCACGGACGCCCTCTGCGACGCGTACGGCGCCTCCAAGGTCATCTGGTTCGACGGCGTCTACGGACAGGACATCACCGACGACCACGTCGACGCGACCTCACGCTTCCTCGCCCCCGGCGAGGCCCTCGTCCAGATGCCCCTCTCCTCGGACACCGACGACTACGCCCGCGACGCCCGGCAGCAGTTCGCCGTCCTGTCCCGCTCCACCACCGCCTCCGGCCGCCCCATCGACACGATGCGGCTCCAGGGCCCCGACTACGAGAAGATCCGCTCCACCGACCAGGGCTTCCTCGCCTCCTACGCCAACTTCTACCTCTGCAACGACGCCGTCATCAGCGCCCGGTTCGGCGACCGGCGCGCCGACGAGGCGGCCCGCGCCACCCTCGCCCGCCTCTACCCGGACCGCGTGATCGAACAGCTCGACATCGACCGCCTCGGCACCGGCGGCGGCGGCATCCACTGCGTCACCCAGCAGCAGCCCGTCGCCTGAGCCGGTGAGCGTCCGCCCGGCACCCGTGCGACGAACGGCCCCGACCTGCGGATCGGTGTGCCGGGCGGGCCTCCGACGACGAAATCCGCAGAAAAACTTCTGTCGATTCATCATGTCCAATGGATTGACTGAAATTTAGGTCAGTTCCTACGGTGTCTGCATCCGAGCGGCGCCCGGGGTCCTGAGGTGCTCGCCGGATTCGTGCACGCACCCGTGAACAGGAGCCCGCATGGGGCCAGTTGCCTCGCAGACGCATGATCCCGCCCGGCCCGCCGGGATCGAGCAGCACTCGATCGACTGGGTGCCCCTCTCGGAACGCCACGGCAAACCGTCGGACGTCGGGGCCATCTGGTTCGTCGGCAGTCTCAACCTCACCGGCCTGGCGACCGGTGTCGTGACCCTCTCCATGGGGGCCTCGCTCGTCTGGACGGTCACCGCCACCGTCCTGGGCTCCCTCTTCGGCACGTTCTTCATGGCGTTCCACTCGGCCCAGGGGCCCCAGCTGGGACTGCCGCAACTGGTGCAGTCCCGGCCGCAGTTCGGCTACCTGGGCGCCGCCCTCACCGTGTGGGTCTTCGCCCTGGTGAACTACGTGGCCTTCAACACCTCCGACGCGCTCCTCTCCGGCCAGGCCATGAACCTGCTCACCGGGATGCCGAACACCGTCGGCTACGTGCTGGCCGCCGCGGTGGCCACGGTGATCGCCCTGTTCGGGTACGAGTGGATCCACCGCATCAACGGCTGGCTCACCTGGCCCTTCGTCGCGGTCACCGCGGCCGTCACCGCCTCCGCCCTCTTCGGCGGAGGGCTCCCGGACGGCGTCTGGGAGCCGGGTCCCTTCGAACTCGCCCCGTTCATGCTCGTGTTCGTCTTCGTCGCCGGCTTCCAGCTGGGCTGGGCGCCGTACGTCTCCGACTACTCCCGCTACCTCAGACCCGACGTCCCCGTCCGCTCCACCTTCTGGTGGACGTACCTGCCGAGCGCGGTCTCCGGCATCTGGGTCTTCGTCCTCGGCGCCGTCGTCTCGGCCGGAGCCCCCGAGGGCACCGATCCCGTCACCGCCCTGAAGCTGTCGGCGGACCGGCTGTTCGACGGATTCGGCACCGTCGCGGTCGTCGTCCTCCTGGTCGGCCTGCTCTCCATCATGGCGATCAACCAGTACGGCGGCAGCCTCACCATGATCTCGATCATGGACTCGTTCCGCCCGGTCAGGCCGACCCGGAGGCTCCGCGTCGTGACGATCGGCATCATGCTGGCCGCCGTCGGCACGGTCTCCACCCTCGTCGGCATCGACCGCTTCACGTGGTTCTACTCCCACGTGGTCGTGGCCCTGACCTACCTCTTCATCCCGTGGACGGCGATCAACCTGGTCGACTTCTTCTTCGTCCGGCGCGGCCAGTACGTCGTCAAGGAGATCTTCAACCCCCGGGGGATATACGGCCGGTGGGGATGGCGGGGCAACCTCGCCTACCTCGTCGGACTGGCCTGCATGGCCCCGTTCATGGTCGTCACCGACGTCTACGTCGGTCCCGCCGCGCGCCTCCTCGGCGGCGTCGACTGCTCGCTCCTCGTCGGCCTGCCCGTGGCCGGCGGCCTGTACTGGGCGCTCGCCCGCAGCCTCGACCTGGCCGCCGAGCGCCGGATGGTCCGGGAGGAGGGGCTGCTGGACCGACTCCACTGAGCGCGCCCCTCGCGGCGCACCCGTACCGGACGAGCGGTGCACCCGCACCGGACGAGTGGTGCACCCGTACCGCACCGGCATCCGTACCGCACCCGCACCTTCACGCACAGAACCCAGGAGACAAGGAGCATCACGTGAAGAACGCACACGACGGCGACCGCCCCGGCCTCAGCCGCAGATCCCTCCTCGCCCGCACCGGAGCGGTCGCGGCCGCCCTGGCGGTGGGACCCGTCCTCGGCGCCCAGACCGCGCGGGCCGCCTCCTGGCGCGTGCCGGGGGAGGACGAGACGCACCGCAGGACCTGGATGGCCTGGCCGTCCAGCTCGACGATCTGGGGGAGCGACCTCTCCCTGATCCAGACCGACATCGCCAAGCTCGCGAAGGAGGTCGCCAAGCACGAACCGGTCATCATGTGCGCGGACGGCTCCACGGCCGCCTCGCGGGCCCGGAGCGCGTGCGGCTCCACCGTCACGGTGATCAGCTCGATCCCGGTCTCCGACTGCTGGATGCGTGACAGCGGTCCGCTCTTCCGCGTCGACGACGCCGGCGGCCTCGACTCCTTCGGCCTGAACTTCAACGCCTGGGGGGAGAACGCCACCCGCTTCTACGGCATCCCCGCCTCCGCCTACGACAAGGACCGCGTCGTCGCCCAGCGGATCGCCTCCTACACCGGCGTCCCGTTCGCGAAGTCCTCCGTGGTCGGCGAGGGAGGGGGGATCGAGTACGACGGCGACGGCACCCTGATGGCCACCGACAGCTGCTGGGTGAACTCCAACCGCAACCGCGGCAAGTCCCGCGCCCAGATCGAGGCGGAGCTGCTGGCCCGCTTCGGCGCCTCCAAGATGATCTGGCTGCCGGGCGTCAGGGGGGAGGACGTGACGGACGGGCACATCGACGGCACCGCCCGGTACATCAGGCCCGGCGTCGTCATGGTCCAGCTCGCCGGGGCGGTGCGCCCCGACGTCTGGACCGCCAACGCCCGGGCCATCCGCGACACCCTCGCCGGCGCGACCGACGCGCGGGGCCGCAGGCTCCAGGTGCTCACCATCGAGGGACCCGACACCCTGCCCCGCATCCCGGCGGGACGGCGGGACGAGTTCCTCAGCTCCTACATGAACTGGACGGTGACCAACGGGGCGATCATCACCACCCAGTTCGGCGACACCGCCAAGGATGCGGCGGCGAAGGCGGCCATCGCCGCCGCGTACGACCGCCCCGTCGTCCAGCTCAACCTCGACAAGCTCTACGGCAACGGCGGCGGAGGCGCCCACTGCGTGACCATGCAGGAACCGAGCCGCTGAGCCGGTGAGCCGCCGGCCCGGGACCGCCTCGCGTGTCCCGGGCCGTGTCCCGCGGCCGGACAGCCGAGGTGACGAGACCGGCCGCT
Source organism: Streptomyces sp. NPDC004435 (assembly GCF_042873895.1). Taxonomy (NCBI): domain Bacteria; kingdom Bacillati; phylum Actinomycetota; class Actinomycetes; order Kitasatosporales; family Streptomycetaceae; genus Streptomyces; species Streptomyces sp. NPDC004435. The sequence continues at coordinate 49,898 of NZ_JBIAMB010000010.1, forward strand.
GTGCGGCCGGTCTCGTTTCGTCCGAGGGAAATCCGCAGGAATACTTCATTAACCCATCCCGCTGGTCGTGCAGGTCGGCAGGCGCGGTCGTCCCGTGAATTCACCGGGTCCCGCGAGGTTCTCGTCGAGACCGGCTTTCCGACGTGCCGTATCCGGGTTTGTCCGGGGTAATGCGTGAGCCGCCGGGAGGCGTGCGCGGGAGGGCGAGGGGGTCCGGAGGCCCGTGTTCGGCATCCGCGGGGAGGGGTTCCGGGTGTCCGCCGATGCCGGGTCCGGCGTGTTGCCGCAGAGTCTGTCAGGTCGGAGTCGCGGGGGTTCCTGGACCCGGTCCGCGCCCATTTCGCGCCTGTTTTATCGATGAATAGGCGGCTTTTTCATCCCGAGTGGACGCCATGGACGGGGTGAGTGCCGCAACGGGCGATCCAGTCCGGATCGCCCGCGATGTCCGTTTCACCGGTCCGCATCATCGTGCGGCGCACAGGTGTGCGCTCGCGGTTCGTTGATCCGTGTCGCCCCTGGCCCACACGATGTGGAGGTCGGAAAGCGCACGCGGTCGAAAAACCCAACCGGCCGCCGACCCGAAACGGAGAGAGATGGTTACCAGCCGACTCGTCAATTCTGCCGGAACAGCCTTTTCGGCTCTTCTGCTCGCGACCGTCACCGCGGTCGCCGGCGCGATTCCGGCCGGTGCTTTCTCCGGGAAGGGCGGCCAGGTCGTGGCGGATCACGGCTGGGGCCGGAAGGCCGCCGACGTTCCCGCGTCGCCCGGCGGCCTCGTCGTCCTCGCCGGCGGGACCGGGGACCACGGCTGGGGCTGATGCGGGCGGGCGCGGTTCATTCACATCCAGCGGAGAGGTGGGACATGGCGGCAGACGGCGTGCACGAGGTCGTGGCACGGTGGGTCGAGCGGGAGCCTGACGCCTGCGCGGTACGGGAAGCCGAGAGCGGCCGTTCGCTCACGTACCGGGAACTGTGGCTCCGGTCCGGCTGGCTGGCCGCCGAGCTGGCCGCACGGGGAGTCCGCCGCGGCGACCTCGTACCGGTCGCCCAGGACCGCTCCGTCGACCTGGTCGTCACCTTCCTGGGCATCCTGCGCTGCGGCGCGGCCTATCTCCCGCTCGACGGTCTCGCCCCCACCAGCCGGCTCGCCGGCATCGTCGGCGAGTCCGGTGCGCGGGTCGTCGTCCGCGCCCCCGGCGCCGCCGGCCGGTGGGCCGACCTGGCGGCGTGGCTGCCGGCGGACGCCGAGCCGCTCGACCTGCCGGAGCGGGACCCTGGCCTGCCGGTGCCCGCGCCGGCCACCGACCGCGACGACCCGGCGTACGTGAACTTCACCTCGGGCTCGACCGGGCGCCCCAAGGGCGTCGTCGTCCCGCACCGGGCCGTGCTGCGGCTCGCGCTCCGCGCCCTGTTCTGCACCGTGGAGCCCGGCGACCGGGTGGCGAGTTCCGCGAACCCCGCCTTCGACGCCACCACCTTCGAGGTGTGGAACGCGCTCTGCGGCGGCGCGACCGTCGTGGTCCTCCCGTCCGTCACCGAACTCCCCATGGACGACTGGGCAGAGCTGGTCCGCTCCGAGCGCGTCGACGCGCTGTTCCTCACCACCTCCCTCTTCCACACGGTGGCCCGGGAGAACGCGGACGCCTTCGCCGGCGTGGGCACCGTCGTGGTCGGCGGCGAGCAGCTGGAGCTGGGCGCGGTGCGCCGGGTGCTGGCGGCCCGGGCGCCCGGCCGGCTGGTCAACGGCTACGGCCCGACCGAGACGACGACCTTCGCGGCGTACTTCGACTGCACCGAGGAGAGCCTGGCGGGCCTCGACCGGGTTCCGGTCGGCTTCCCGCTCCAGGAGACTTCCCTGCACCTCCTGGACGCGGGGCTGAACGAGGTGGCGCCGGGCGAGACCGGTGAGCTGTGCGTGGGCGGACCCGGAGTCGCACTGGGCTACCTCGCCCGCCCGGAACTGACGAAGGAACGTTTCGTCACGCTGCCCCGCACCGGTGAGCGGATCTACCGCACCGGCGACACCGGCCGACTGCTGCCCAGCGGCGCCGTCGAGCTCTTCGGCCGCACCGACCGCCAGGTCAAGCTCCGCGGCTTCCGCATCGAGCTGGAGGAGATCGAGCGCGCCGCCACCGCCTCCGGGCTCGCCGACGCCGCCTTCGTCGAGAAGGTCGGCGAGGGCCCCGCCGCCTCGCTCGTCGGATTCGTCCTCCCCTCGCCCGAGGCCGCCGCCGACCCCGGCCGCGCCGAACTCCCCACCGCGCTCCGGCGGCGCCTCGGCGAGACCCTCCCCGGCTACATGCTCCCCGCCCGCTGGGTGGTCCTGGACCGCGTGCCGTTCGGGTCCACCGGCAAGGCCGACCGCGCCCGTCTGCTCGCCCTGCTCGACGAGCCCGGGACCGGCGCGCCGGCCGGCCCCGCCGCCGCCCCACCCGCCACCCCGCCCGCCGTCCCGCCCACCGACCCGGGCTCCGCCCCGACCTCCGGGCACGCCGCGGCGCTCGCCGCGCTCCAGGAGATCTGGCGGGACGTACTCGGCACCGACGCCGTCGCCCCCGAGGCCAACTTCATCGACCTCGGCGGCAACTCCATCCTCGCCATGCAGGTGGCCGTCCGGATCCGCAAGCACCTCGACGTGCGCGTCGACGCCGGTGCCGTCCTGCTCACCGACAGCCTCGACGAGCTGGCCGCCCACGTGGCCTCGACCCCCCTGGCGGCCGCCCCGTGACCGTGAACCCGCCCGCACCGCTCTCCTTCGCGCAGGAGCGGCTCTGGTTCGCCGACGCCACCGCGCCCGGCAACCCCACGTACAACGTCCCGCTGTTCTTCCGCGCCCCGGGCCCGCTCGACCCCAAGGCCCTCTCCCTCGCGCTGGAGGCGGTCACCGCCCGGCACGAGCCGCTGCGCACCGTCTACCGGCTCCTCGACGACCTCCCCGTCCAGGACGTCCTGGAGCCCGAGCCGGTGCCCGTGGAGGTCGTCGACCTCCACGGCGTCCCCGACGCCGCCGCCCGCGCCGCGCGCGAGGCCCGCGAGCGCGGCCGCGCCCCCTTCGACCTGACCCGCGGACCGCTGCTGCGCTGCACCCTCTGGCAGGGCCTGCCCGACGGCGACGCCGTCCTCCTGACCGTCCACCACATCGCCGTGGACGGCTGGTCCCTCGCCCCGCTCTTCGACGACCTGGCCCGCGCCTACGAGTCGGTCCTCGCCGGCGACCCCGCCGAGCTGCCCCCGCTCCCCGCCCGCTACGCCGAGTTCGCCGCCCTCGAACGCGCCGCCGAGCGCGACCCGGAGTCCGTCCGGGCCCTGGAGGAGCGCGTCTCCGGGCTCCTCGACGTCGCCCCCGGCCTGCACCTCGCGGGGCGCGCCGACCGGCCCGCCGCCCCCGACGGCACCCGGACCGGCGCCCAGCTCACCCTCACGGTGCCCCCGACGGTCCGCGCCGGGGTCGACGCCCTCGCCCGCACCCTGCGCGTCACCCCGTACGTGGTGCTCGCCTCCGCCGTCCAGGCCCTGCTGCGCCGCTGGTCCGGCCGCACCGACTTCCTGGTCGGCACCATGACGGCCAACCGCGACCAGCCCGGCCTGGAGGAGGCCGTCGGCTTCTTCGTCAACACCGTGCCGCTGCGCTGCCGGGTCGACCCCGCCGACTCCTTCCGGGCCCTGTGCGCGGCCACCCGCATGGAGGCGTTCCGTTCCCTGGCCCACCAGCGCGTCCCCTTCGACCGGCTCACCGCCGCCGCGTCCGCCGCACGGGGCACCGGTCGCCGCCCCCTGGTCGAGGTCGGCTTCGTCTACCAGAACGCCCCCGCCCCCCACCCCGGCGCCACCGGATGGAGCGCCCCCGCCGTCCTCGGGACCGGCACCGCCAAGTTCGACCTCCTGCTGATCCTGGAGGACGGTCCCGACGGACTCTCCGTCACCGTCGAGTACGACACCGCGCTGTACGCGGCCGTCACCGCCCGCGCCCTCGCCGAGGGATTCGCGGGCCTGCTCGACGCGGCGGTCGAGGACCCCGACGCACCCCTGGCCGAACTCCCCGAGCCGCCGGGTCAGCCCGCCGCCGAGGCCCTGCCGATCGCACCGGCCGCGTCCGCCCCACCGGCCGCCGCGGAGTCCCGTACCCCGGCCGGCGTCCCCGGCAGCCCCGCGCTCGGTCCGGCCGAGCTCCGGGCGGCCGAGCTGTTCGCCGCCGTCCTCGCCCGCGGCGGCGGCCTCGGCCCCGCCCCCGCGGCGGCCGACCTCACCCCCGACTCCGACTTCTTCGCGCTCGGCGGCCACTCGCTGCTCGCCGTCAGCATGCTCGCCGAGGCCAAGCGCCGCCACGGCCTCGTCGTCTCGCCGCGCGCCTTCCTGCCCCGCCCCACCGTCGCCGGACTCGCCGGCCTCCTCACCGAGGCCGAGGCCGCGACGGAAGCCGAGCCCGCCACCCCCTCCGGCACCGCGACCCTCCACCCCGCCACCCGGCCCGAGTCCGCCCCCGCCGCCGACGACGAGGCCCATCCCGCCTCCCCGGTGCAGCAGCGCTTCTGGTTCCTCGACCGGCTGCCGTCGCTGCGCGCCGCCTACCTGATCCCCACCCTGGTCGAGTACGGAGGCACCGTCGACCCCGACGTGCTGCGCCGCGCGGTCGACCTCGTCCTCGGCCGTCACCCCGCGCTCGCCTCGGTCTTCTGCCTCGACCGGCGCAAGCGCCACGTCTGCTACCGCACCAGCGGCACGCCCGCGCCGACCGCCGTCACCGACGCCGCCGGCTGGGACCCGGACACCCTGCGCGACCGGCTCTCCCGGCTCTGCTGGGCCCCGATGGACCTGGGACAGGAGGCCGCGGCCCGCGCGGAGATCCTGCTCCTCGGACCCGACCGGACCGTCCTCGCCCTGGTCGTCCACCACATCGTCGCCGACGGCTGGTCCCGCGACCTGCTGCTCGCCGAGATCGGCACCGCCTACCGAGCCCTGGCCGCCGGCGCCGAACCCGCGCTCGCCCCACCGGTCCACCCGGCCCGGCTCACCCCGGACGCCGCCGGCCCCGCCCGGGAGAAGGAGCGGGCTGCCGCGCTCCTGGAGCACCTGCGCGACGCCCCCAACGACATCGCCCTGCCCCACGACCGGCCCCGCACCGAACTCCAGACCACCGAGGCCGCGCTGCTCACCGCCGCGCTGCCGCCGGCGACCGCGGCCCGGCTGCGCGCGGTCGCCGCGGCCGTGAGCGGCTGCACCCTCTTCATGACCACCGCGGCCCTCTTCGCGGTGGCCCTCGCCCGCCGCGGCAGCCAGCGGGACTTCCTCTTCGCCTTCCCCTGGGCGGGCCGCGAGGAGCCGGACGCCACCGAGGCGGTCGGCATGTTCGTCAACACCCTGATCCTCCGCCTCGACCTGCGCGGCGAACCCACCTGGCGGGAACTCCTCGGGCGGGTGAGGGAGTCCTGTTCCGTCTCCTACCGGCACGCCGACGTGGCCCTCGACGTCCTCGCCAACGAGCTGCACACCGACCGCGACCTCAGCCGCCCCGCCCTGACGCCGGTCTTCCTCAGCGCCCAGAGCGGCGCCCCGGGACCGGCCCCCCTGACCGGTGCCACCTCCGCGCGGCTCCTCCCGCTCGACCCGCTGCACATCAAGTACGAGCTCGAACTCGTCGCCACCGAGCCGAAGGCCGACCGCCTCGAGCTCGCGCTGGCCTACGCCGTCCACCTCTTCACCCGGGAGACCGCGCAGGCGCTGCTCGACGACGTGGTCGCCGCCGCGGAAGACCTCGCAGCCGACCCCGACTCCCTCCCCTTCACCAGGAGCACTCCGTGAACGACACCGTGGCCACGACCCCGCCCACCGGGACCGCACTCATCGACCGGGTCCGCCAGGCATGGTCCGACGTCCTCGACCTGGACGGCGTCGACCAGGTGCCCGACGACGTCAACTTCCTGGAGGCGGGGGGCAGCTCGCTGCTCCTCATCATGCTCTGGGAGGAGCTGGAGCCGCTGACCGAGCGGACCCTGAAGGTCTCCGACCTCTTCCAGCACAGCACCGTACGGGCCCAGGCCGCCCTGCTCGCCGACGCCTCCGGTGCCGAGGAGCCGCTGACCGCGCTCGGCGCCCGCAACCGCGGCGGCCTGCTCGGCCGCGCCCGCCGCGACCAGAGCCCGTCCGAGTGAGCGAGGAGAACCGGACCATGAGCGACAGCACCGCCGGCACCGCCGGCACCGACATCGCCGTCATCGGCATCGGCCTGCGCTACCCCGACGCCACCACCCCCGCCGAGTTCTGGCGCAACATCGACCGCGGCGTCGTCTCCATGCGCGAGATGTCCCCCGAGCAGCTGAAGGCCGCCGGCGTCACCGAGGAGATGCTCGCCGACTCCGCATTCGTCCGCGTCGCCACCTCCCTGCCCGGTGTCGAGGACTTCGCCTCCGAGTTCTTCGGCTACCCGCCGCGCGAGGCCGAGACCATCGACCCCCAGCAGCGGATCTTCCTGGAGGCGTGCTGGGAGGCGCTGGAGAACGCCGGCCACCCCGTCCGCAAGGACGGCACCGGCCCCGCCGACCCCGTCGTCGGCGTCTTCGCCGGCAGCGCCGCCGGCAACTACTCCGCCGCCCTCCTCGCCGCCAAGGCCCGCGAGTCCGGCCTCCGCGCCGCCGTCGACGACCTCGAACTCACCGTCGGCGGACAGGCCGACTTCATGACCTCCCGCGCCGCCTACAAGCTCGGCCTGCGCGGGCCCGCCGTCAGTCTCCAGACCGGCTGCTCCTCCTCGCTGTACGGCGTCCACTACGCCACCCTCAGCCTGCTCTCCGGCGAGTGCGACATCGCCCTGGCCGGCGGCGCCACCGTCCTCGAACCCTTCCGCGGCTACCGCCACCAGCCCGGCGGCGTGCTCTCCGAGGACGGCTACTGCCGCTCCTTCGACGCCTCCTCCACCGGCACCACGTACAGCTCCGGCGTCGGCGTCGTCGCCCTGCGCCGCCTCGACGACGCGCTCGCCGACGGCGACAACGTCCTCGCCGTCATCCGCGGCAGCGCCGTCGGCAACGACGGCGGAGACCGCCTCGGCTTCATCGCCCCCAGCCCGCGCGGCGTCGCCGACGTCGTCGCGGCCGCCCTCGGCACCGCCGGCGTCGGCGCCGACAAGCTCCGCTACGTCGAGGCCCACGGCACCGCCACCCCGGTCGGCGACAACATCGAACTCATCGCCCTCGACCGGGCGTTCCGCGCCACCACCGACAAGACCGCCTACTGCGCGCTCGGCTCGGTGATGTCCAACATCGGCCACACCGGCCCCGCCGCGGGCATCGCCGGCTTCATCAAGGCGGTGCACGTCGCCCGCACCGGCAAGATCCCGCCGCACCCGACCTTCGAGCGGCCGCGCGACCCCGACATCCTCGACGACAGCCCCTTCTTCGTCGCCACCACCGGAGAGACCTGCGACGACGCCGACCGGCACGTCCTGGTCAACTCGATGGGCGTCGGCGGCACCAACGCTGCCGTCGTGCTCGCCGCCCCGCCGGAGCCGGTCCGCGCCCCCGCCGCGCACCGCCCCGCCGTACGCCTCGTCGTCTCCGCCCGCACCCGCGCCGAACTCGACCTGGCCTGCCGCCGGCTCGCCGACCACCTCGACGAGGACGCCCCCGACGCCGGGGACGTCGCCCACACCCTGCGGGTGGGACGCGCCTCCTTCACCGAGCGCCGGGTCGTCGCCGCGGCCCCCGAGCGGCTGGCCGCCGCGCTGCGGATGCCCCGCCCGCCCGCCGTCCGCACCGAGCGCGCCACCGGCGCGGGACCCGTGCTCGTGCTGCCCGCCGCCGGCGAGCCGCAGCCGCCCGCCGCGCTCCTCGCCGCCCTCCGCCACGCGCTCCCCGCCCTCGGCGAGCCGCTCACCGCCGGCGCGGACGCCCTCCCCGAGGGCCGGTTCCCGATCCTCCTCGGACACGGCGCGCCCGCCCGCGGCCACCACGTCGCCGCCCTGCCCGACCCGGCCGACGCGGACGCCCTCGCCGACGTCCTCGACGACGTCGTCACCACCGCCTGGCTGCACGGCGCCGACGCCGACTGGACCGCGCTCGCCGGTCCGGCCGGCCGCCGCCTCGCCCTCCCCACGTACCCCTTCACGCGCAAGCGCCACTGGGCCCTCGACCGCCTCGTGTACGACGGCCCGGTCGCCGCCCCGACCCCCGCGCCCGGTGCCGGCGGCGCCTCCGACGCCGCCGAGGGCAGTGTCGAGGCGGGCCTCGTCCAGCTGTGGAAGGACCTCTTCGGTCACGAGACCATCGGCCTCGACGACGAGTTCGCCGCGCTGGGCGGCACCTCCCTCCTCTCCGTCCAGCTCGTCCTGGAGATCCAGCAGCGCTTCGGCGTCCTGGTCAACATCCACCGGGCCGGCGGCAGCCAGGCCACCGTCCGCCGCCTCACCACCATCGTCGAGGGCCTGCTGAACGGCGCCGGCCTCGGCGACGAGGAGGTCGACCCGGCCGCGGACGGCGACGGCGCCCTCGTCGACGCCGACCTCCAGCTCCCGCTGGAGCCGCTCGCCGCCACGCCCGCACCCGGCAAGGACGTCCTGCTCACCGGCGCCACCGGCTACCTCGGCGCCTTCCTCCTCGACGAACTGGTCCGCGCCTCCAAGGGCCGCGTCTACTGCGTCGTCCGCGCCGCCGACGAGGCCGAGGGCATGGAGCGGCTCCGCGCAGCCGCCGCCAAGTTCGGCCTGACCGAGCCCGACCCGGAGCGCGTCCACCCCGTCCCCGGCGACCTCCGCGACATCGCCGCCGTCTGCGCGACGTACCGCAGGGGCGAACTCGCCGCTCGCGTCGGCCACGTCGTGCACTGCGCCGCCAAGGTCGTCTTCACCGAGCCCTACCGGATGCTCCGCGACGACAACGTCCTGCCGCTGGTCGCCCTGCTCAACTGGATGCGCCCGCTCGGCATCCGCGACGTCAGCTTCATCTCCACCGTCGCCGCCACCGCCCCCGCCACGGCCGGCGGACGTCTCATGGAGACCCGCGAGCAGCCGCTCGACCCGCAGCTCGGCGGCTACGGCGTCAGCAAGTGGGTCGGCGAGCGGATCCTGGAACGCGCCGACCAGGACGGCATGCGGGTCCGGGTCTTCCGCCCCGGCCTCATCATGGCCTCCAGCACGAGCGGCGCGTGCAACGACAAGGACCTGATCTGGTTCCTGCTCACCAGCGGCCTCGTCGTCGGCGCCCGCCCGGTCGACGACCGCGGCATGCCGGTCTCCCCGGTCGACGTCCTCGCCCGCGCCGTCGCCGAACTCGCCCTCTCCACCAAGTCGGTGGGCCGTGCCTACCACCTCGTCGACGAGACGTCCCCCAGCCTGGAGGACCTCTTCGCCGCCCTGGAGGAGGCCGGACTGCCCACCCGCACCGTGCCGCTCACCGAGTGGCAGCGCCTGGTCGCCGAGCGCGCCACCGCCACCGGCAGCAAGGTCCTGGCCGCCACCGCCCTCTACGAGATGGAGGGCCACGAGCTCGACGAGGCCGGCGTCCAGGCCCGCGGCTGGCAGCCCTGGCTCCGCAAGGCAGGACTGTCCCCGCTGGTCACCGGCGAGCAACTGCGCAACGGACTGGCCTTCCTGGCCGCCCGCACCGAGGACATCGGCTCGCTCCTCCCGGCCCTCGCGGCCGAGGCGGCGGCCGTCGAGGGGGAGAAGTGAACGACGCACCGCGGGAGACCCGCCCCGACGACGGCGCCCCGGCCCGCCGGCACCGCCTCGCGGTCATCGGCGCCGGAGTCATGGGCACCGGCATCACGACCCTGGCCCTCGGCCGAGACGTGGACGTGATCCTCGTCGACGTCTCCGAGGACCTCCTCGACAAGGCCCGCGACGCCGTCACCGGCCAGCTGCGCCTGGCCCGGATGATGGGGAAGCTGCCCCGAGAGGGCGCCACCGGCGACCTGGTCACCACCACCCGGATCGCGGACGTCGCCGACGCGACCGCCGTCGTCGAGGCCGTCACCGAACTGGCCCCGCTCAAGGCCAAGGTGCTCGCCGAGGTGTCCGCCGCGGTCGCCCCCGGCACCCTGCTGATCTCCAACACCTCGGCCGTCCCCATCGACGAGCAGGCCGACGCGGTGGCCCGGCCCGAGGACCTGGTCGGCATCCACTTCATGAACCCGCCCTACCTGATCGGGACCGCCGAACTGATCCGAGGCCCCCGCAGCGGCGACGCCGCCGTCGAGGCGGCCCGGGAGCTGCTGGACACCCTCGGCCAGCACGGCGTCCTGGTCGGCGACGGACCCGGGTTCGTCATCAACCGGATCCTCCAGCGCATGATCAACGAGGCCGCCCGGATCGTCGCCGAGGGGATCGCCGACCCGGAGTCCGTCGACGCCGCCTTCGAAGGCTGCCTCGGCCACACCACCGGCCCCCTCGCCACCGCCGACCTCATCGGCCTCGACAACGTCGTGGACTCCCTGCGCGTCCTGCGTGAACGCACCGGGGACGCGGGCTACGAGCCCTGCGCCCTGCTCCTGGACAAGGTCGCCGCCGGCGACCACGGCCGCAAGACCGGCCGCGGATTCTTCGCCTACGGAGGCACCTCGTGAGCACCCCCACCCAGCAGGACGACACCGCCATCCGAGTGACGCTCACGGAGTTCCTGGAGCAGCGCACCAAGACCGCGGTCGCCCCCGACCTCGACCTCTTCGGCACCGGTCTCGTCACCTCCCTCTTCGCCATGGAGCTGCTCGTCCACGTCGAGCGCTCGTTCGGCGTCCAGGTCGGCGGCTCCGACCTCACGCTCGACAACTTCCGCAGCGTGGACGCGATGACCGCCCTCGTCCTGCGACTGCGGGGCGGCGATGAGTGAGCCCACGGCGGCCGACGCCGCCCGCACCGGCGCCGAACAGCTCGCCACCGGGCTGATCGGCGACCGCGCCGACGCCTGGGACCGGGCCGGCGAACTGCCGCACGGGCTGCTGCGCGAGCTCGGCGGCAAGGGAGTCCTCTGCGCCCAGGTGCCGGCCGCCTACGGCGGGCTCGGCCTGAGCAGCGCCGACAACGGCGAACTCACCGCGCACGTCGGCGCCCTCTGCTCCTCCGTCCGCAGCGTCATGACCTCCCAGGGCATGGCCGCCTGGACGGTCGAGCGGCTCGGTGGCGACGAGCAGAAGGCCGTCCACCTGGGCGAGCTCACCTCCGGCCGGCTCGCCGGCGTCGCCTTCAGCGAGCCGGGCGCCGGCAGCGACCTCGGCGCGATGACCACCACGATCCGCACCGAGGGCGACACCGTCGTCGTCGACGGCCGGAAGTCCTGGATCACCGTGGGCGCCTACGCCGACCTGCTGGTCGTCTTCGGCCGGTACGGCTCAGGGGCCGGCGCCGTCGTCGTCCCCACGGACGCGCCCGGCGTGACCGTACGACGCGTCCCCGACCCGATGGGCTGCCGGGCCGCCGGCCACGCCGACATCACCCTCGACCAGGTGCGCCTGCCCGCCGACCGCCTCCTCGGCGGCGCCGGCCTGCCCGTCGACTGGCTGGTCACCTCCGCGCTCACCTTCGGCCGCGTCTCCGTGGCCTGGGGCTGCGTCGGAATCCTCCGGGCCTGCCTGCGGGCCGCCACCGGACACGCCACCACCCGGCAGCAGTCCGGCGTCCCGCTCGCCGACCACCAGCTCGTCGCCCGACACCTCGCCGAGCTGTTCGTCGCCCACGAGGCCTCGCTGCGCTGCTGCGAGCAGGCCAGCCGCTGCTGGGACGGGAACACCCCCGAGCTCGTCGTCTCCGCCGTCACCGCCAAGCACCTCGCCGCCGGGCACGCCGCCCGCGGCGCCGCCGCCGCGGTCCAGGTGCTCGCCTCGGCCGGCGCCCGGGACGGCGGCCCGGTGGCCCGCGCCTACCGGGACGCCAAGCTGATGGAGATCATCGAGGGCAGCAACGAGATCAGCCAGCTGCTGCTCGGCAAGCACGCCGCGGCGGTGTGGTCATGACCGACACCACCACCGCCTCCACCACCGCCTCCACCGGCACCGACATCGGCACCGACATCGGCATCGGCCTCGTGCACACCGTGCTGCCCACCGTCCGCACCCCCCTCGCCGACCTTCCCGAGTTCCCCGGACTCGACCCGGAGACGGCGGAGTTCGCGCGCGGCAGCGGCATCGAGACCGTCGGCGTCCTGGAGGACACCACCGCGGGCGACCTCGCCGCCCTCGCCGTCCGGGGCCTGCTCGACCGGCTCGGCGAGCAGGGCCCCGGCGCGGTCCGGCCCGACACCCTCATGCTCGTCGGTCCCCGCGCCCCCGACGTCCTGCTCGGCTCCGACGCCTGCCGCGTCCAGGCCGAGGCGAAGCTCGACGGCACCTTCGCCTTCACCCTCGACGGCCTCGGCTGCACCGGCTCCAGCGCCGCCTGGGCCCTCGGCCGCGACCTGCTCCTCGCCGACCCCGCCCGGCAGAGCGTCCTCATCGCCCACGGCAGCCGCCCCACCGGCTACGACCGGGTCCGGTACCCCGTCACCGTCATCGGCGACGGCGCCTACGCGATGACCCTGGTCCGCGGCGGCCGGCCGGTGCTCCGGGCCCACCGCCAGGAGACCGACGGCACCTTCCACGACCTCTTCCGGGTCGACTACAAGCAGGTGCCCTCGTACGAGTGGCGCGAGGAGTGCGCCTCGCCCGACCGGTACCGCTTCGAACTGGCCATGAACAGCCGGATGCGGCTCTCCCGGATGGTCGACGAGGTCCTCGCGGACGCCGGCGTCGACAAGTCCGCCGTCGCCACGACGCTCATGCAGAACGTCACCGCCGGCGCCTACCAGTTCTACGAGACGCTCCTCGGCCTGCCCCTCCACCCCGTCTGCGGCGAACACCTCGCCGCCTACGGCCACCTGGGCGCCATGGACGTCGTGCTCAACCTCGACCGGCTCCTCGCGACCGGCGGACTCGCCCCGGGCGACCTCGTGCTCGTCCTCAACAACAGCCCCGTCGCGGCCTGGGCCGTGACCCTGTGGGAGGTGTGACCATGACCGAGCAGCCCGGGACCGCCGAGGCCGCCCCGACCGTCAAGTGCCTGGTGTGGGACCTCGACAACACGCTGTGGCAGGGCACCCTGCTGGAGGACGGCGAGGTCGTCCTCTCCGACGAGGTCCGCGCGGTGATCACCACCCTCGACGAGCGCGGCATCCTCCAGGCCGTCGCCAGCAAGAACGACCACGACCACGCCTGGGAGCGGCTGGAGAAGCTCGGCGTCGCCGAGTACTTCGTGCACCCGCGGATCGGCTGGAGCCCCAAGTCCGGCTCCGTCCGCGAGATCGCCGAGCGGCTCAACTTCGCCCTGACGACCATCGCGTTCGTCGACGACCAGCCGGCCGAACGCGCCGAGGTCGCCCACCACCTCCCCGAGGTGCGCTGCTACCCGGCCGAGGACGTCCTGGAACTGACCGGACGCCCGGAGTTCAGCCCCGTCGCCACCGCCGACTCGCGCCGCCGCCGCGCCATGTACCAGGAGGGCTTCCGCCGCGAGGCCGCCCGCCAGGACTTCACCGGCGCGGACGAGGAGTTCCTGCGCACCCTCGACCTCGTCATGACGATCCGGCGGGCCGCCGCCGAGGACCTGGCCCGCGTCGAGGAACTCACCCTGCGCACCAGCCAGATGAACGCCACCGGCGTCCACTACGGCGACGCCGAGCTGCGCGGCCTGATCGCCGACCCCGGCCACGAGGTCCTCGTCATCGCGCTGCGCGACCGCTTCGGCGACCACGGCGCCGTCGGCATCGTCCTCCTGGAACGGCTCCCCGGCGTCTGGCACCTCAAACTCCTCGCCACCTCCTGCCGCGTGGTCTCCTTCGGCGCCGGGACCGTCATCCTGCGCTGGCTCACCGACCGGGCCGCCGCCGCGGGCGTCCACCTCGCCGCCGACTTCCGCCGCACCGAGCGCAACCGGATGATGGAGGTCGCCTACCGCTTCGCGGGCTTCACCGGCGACCCGTGCCCCTGCGCCGCCGCCGTCACCGGGCCCGACCGGGACGGCATCGAGCTGCTCCACATCGAGCCCGCCCGCCAGGAGCCGCCCACCACCATGCGGCTCGACGCCCCCGACCTGACTGTCACCGCCGCCCCGGAGGTGGCGCGTGACTGAGGCCACCCCCGCCACCCTCTGGGCGTGGTTCGACCGGACCGCCGCACGCCACCCGGACGAGCCCGCCCTGGAAGCCGCCGGCACCGTCCTCACCTACGGCGAACTGCGCCGCGCGGCCGAGCACGTCGCCGCCCGCCTCGTCGCGGCGCACGGCTCGGCGCCCCGCCGCGTCTCCGTCATGGCGACCCGCTCCGTCGCGGTCCTCGCCGCCTACCTGGCCGGCCAGCGCCTCGGCGCGACCGTCACCCCGGTCAACCCCGGCTTCCCGGCCGAGCGCAACCGCATGATCGTGGAGCTGTCGGGCGCCGAGGTCCTCGTCGCGGACGCGGCCGACGCCGTCCAGCTGGACGGCGGCCTGGCGGGCGCGGTCCCCACCGAACTGCGGCTGGACTCCGCGGAGGTCACCGCCGCCGGGCGCGCCGCCGACACCGCGGCCCCCGGTCTCCCTGCGTACGCCGCGGGACCGGACGACGTCGCCTACGTCCTGTTCACCTCGGGCTCGACCGGCCGGCCCAAGGGCGTGCCGATCCGGCACCGCAACCTCGGCCCCTACCTGGCGCACAACATCGCCCGGTACGGCATCGGACCCGGCTGCCGCACCTCGCACACCTTCGACCTGACCTTCGACCCCTCGGTCTTCGACCTGTTCGTCACCTGGGGAGGCGGCGCCACCCTCGTGGTGCCCGGCCGGGCCGAACTCCTCTCGCCCGTCGACTACATCGCCGACCACGCCATCACCCACTGGTTCTCGGTGCCTTCCGTCGTCTCCATCAGCGCCCAGCTCGGCAACCTGCCCGCCGGACGCGCGACGAGCCTGCGGTCGAGCGTCTTCATCGGCGAGCAGCTCTCCTACGACCAGGCCCGCGCCTGGCACGCCGTCGCCCCGGGGGCCGCCATCGAGAACGTCTACGGACCCACCGAACTCACCGTCGCGTGCACCGAGTTCGCACTCCCCGCAGACCCGCGGCGGTGGCCCGCCACCTCCAACGACACCGTCCCCGTCGGGCCCGTCTACCCCTTCCTCGACCACCTGGTGCTCGACGAGGACGGCCGGCCCGCCGACGAGGGCGAACTCGTCGTCCGCGGCTCCCAGCGCTTCGACGGCTATCTCGACCCCGCCGACGACCGGGGCCGCTTCCTCTCCCACGACGAGCGCGGCACCCTGCCGTACGACGGCGACGGCCCCCTCACCGCCGAGCACTACTACCGCACCGGCGACCGGGTGCGCCGGGAGGACGGCGGTCTCGTCCACCTCGGGCGGCTCGACAACCAGGTGAAGATCCGCGGCTACCGCGTCGAGCTCGGCGAGATCGAGGCCGCGCTCCGCCGCCACCCCGACATCGACCAGGCCGTCGTCGTCGCCCTCGGCCGGGGCGACGAGACCGAGCTCGTCGGCTGCCTCACCGGCGCCCCCGTCGAGCCCCAGCCGCTCGTCCGCTGGCTGCGCAAGCGCCTCCCCGTCCACATGGTGCCCCGCCGCTTCCGGCACCTGGACACCCTGCCGCTCAACCCCAACGGCAAGATCGACCGCCCGCGCATCACCGCGGACCTCCAGACCCCCGACCTCGCCGCGGCCGGACCGGCCGACGGCAACGGAGGCCACCATGGCGCTTCTCGATGACATCGTTCCGCCGCCCGGCATCGTCCGGACCCTGTGCCTGAGCAACTTCGCCAAGACGGCGGGCCACGGCGTCCTCATGGCGGTCAGCGTCCTCTTCTTCACCCGCACCGTCGGCATCCCCGCCGAACAGGTCGGCCTCGCCCTCAGCATCGGCGCGGCCATGGCCATGGCCGCCAGCATCCCGGCCGGCCGGCTCGCCGACGCGGTCGGGCCCCGCAACACCACGGTCGGCTTCCTCCTGCTGCTCGGCGTCTTCGTCGGCGCCTACGCCTTCGTCGAGAGCTTCGCCGCCCTCGTCGTCGTCACCAGCCTCGCCCTGATGGCCGAGTCCTCCACGGACGCCGCCCGAGGCGCCCTCATCGCCGGCCTCATCCCGCAGGAGGAACGGGTCCGCGCCTGGTCCTACATGCGGGCCGTCAGCAACCTCGGCGTCACCCTCGGCGCCGCCGCCGGCGCGGTCGCCCTGTGGTTCGACAACCGCCCGGCCTACGTCGGCCTCCTCATCGCGGGCGGCGCGATGTTCCTGATCGCGGGCGCCGCCTACATGACGGTCCCCGCCGTCGCCCCCGTACCGAAGGAGCGCACCGGACGCACCTGGGTCGTCCTGCGCGACCTCCCGTACGCGGCCGTCGCCCTGCTCAACTCGGTCCTCGTGATGAACGTCGCCATCCTCACCGTCGCCCTGCCGATCTGGATCACCGGCCACACCGACGCGCCGAAGTGGCTCTACTCCGTCATCCTCATCCTGAACACGATCGTGGTCGTCACCTTCCAGGTGCGGGCCGGCAAGGGCAGCGAGACCGTCCGCGGCGGCGCCCGGACCCTGCGGCGGTGCGGCGTCCTGCTCGCCCTGTGCTGCGCCCTCTTCGCCCTCGCCGCCGACCGCCCGGTCTGGATCGCCGTCGTCGCCCTCCTCGCCGGCGCCCTCGTCCACGTCGTCGGCGAGATGTTCTACAGCGCCGGCTCCTGGTCGCTCGCCTACGGCCTCGCCCCCGACCACGCCCAGGGGCAGTACCAGGGCATGTTCGGCATGTCGACCCAGCTCGGCTCGATGGTCACCCCCGCGCTCGCCACCCTGCTCATCGTCAAGCTCGGCTGGCCGGCCTGGATCGTCTTCGCCGCCCTCCTCCTCGCCGCCGGCCTCGCCGCCCCCTCGGTGGCGGCCTGGGCGGAACGCACCCGCAAGCCGGCCCCCGAGACGGGCGCCGAACCGGCCGTCGCCACCTGACCACGGCCCGATCGGAGAACGCACGCCATGGACTTCAGCCTCTTCTACTTCGCCAACGACAGCACCGAGTCCACCAGCGGACGGTACGAACTCCTCCTGGAGGGAGCCAAGTTCGCCGACCGCAACGGCTTCAGCGCGGTCTGGACCCCGGAGCGCCACTTCCACCCCTTCGGCGGCCTCTACCCCAACCCGTCGGTCACCGGCGCGGCCCTCGCCGCCGTCACCGAGCGGATCGGCATCCGGGCCGGCAGCGTCGTCGCCCCCCTCCACCACCCCCTGCGCATCGCCGAGGAGTGGTCGGTCGTCGACAACCTCTCCGACGGCCGGGTCGGCCTCTCCTTCGCCTCCGGCTGGCACGCCACCGACTTCGCGCTGCGCCCGGAGAACTACGAGAACCGCCGCGCGATCCTCCTGGAGCAGGTCGAGCAGGTCCGCGCCCTGTGGCGCGGCGAGAAGATCGCCGTCACCGACGGCGTCGGCGGCGAGCAGCGGCTCGGCATCTACCCGCCGCCCGTCCAGCCCGAGCTCCCCGTCTGGGTCACGAGCGCCGGCGGCGTCGAGACCTTCCGCAACGCGGGCCGCTCCGGCTCCGGGCTCCTCACCCACCTCCTCGGCCAGGACCTCGACGACCTCGCCGGCAAGATCGCCGAGTACCGCAAGGCCGTGGCGGAACTCGGCCGCGCCGACGGCTGGACCGGCCACGTCGCCCTCATGGTGCACGCCTTCCTCGGCCCGGACGAGGACGCGGTGCGGGACACCGTACGGGCCCCGCTCGGCGACTACCTGCGCAGCTCCCTCGGCCTGCTGCTCGGCTCCCGGCTCGACGGGCGGCGGATCGACGCCTCCCGCCTCGCGCCCGAGGACATCGACTTCATCGTGGCCCGCTCCTTCGACCGCTACTTCGACGACGGCGGCCTCCTCGGCACCGTCGACAAGGCGGAGCGCATGGTGGAGCGGTTCCGCGCGATCGGCGTCGACGAGATCGCCTGCCTCATCGACTTCGGCCTGCCCACCCCGGCCGTCCTCGCGAGCCTGGAGCACCTGAACCGGCTCCGCGAGCGCACCGCCCGCGACGGGGAGGGCGTACCGGCATGACCGAGCGCATCCCGCGGGCCCGGCCCGCCGGCGGCATCGTCGACTTCGAGGTCGTCCTCCCCTCGTCGGCCGTGGACGTGCACGAGCTGCACGCGTCCTCCGGCGTGCCCGTCGCCGACATCCTCGCGATCACCCACACCGAGCGGTTCCCCGCCCTCGACGAGGACGAGACCGCCTGGGAGCTCGCCGCCGCGGCCGGGCGCACCGTCCTGGAGCGCACGGGTACGGACCCGGACACCGTCGGCCTCGTCCTGTACGCGGGGTCGGGGGAGTGGGACCTGCCGTTCTGGTCGCCGGCCGCCAAGGTCGCCGACGTCCTCGGCATCCGGCACGCCCACTGCTTCGAGGTGGCGAACTTCTGCAACGGCGGCATGACCGCGGTCCGCACCGCCCTCGCCGAACTCGCCCTGGGCGGCGCCCCGCACGCCCTCGTGCTCATCGGCGACCGGCTCAGCCGGCTCGTCGACCACGAGGACCCCGAGTCCAGGGCCCTGTTCAACTTCGGCGACGCGCCGGCCGCGCTCCTCCTCGGCCGGGAGGACTGCCTCTTCGACGTCGTGGCCTCCTCGGCGCGCACCGACCCCTCGTGGGCCGACTACTACTCCGGCGACGTGGAGGACGACCGCGTGCTCATGCGCCGCCGCGGCCGCCGGCAGGGGCTCGGCGACGCCTACCTGGAGAACTTCCCGGCCCGCGTCGACGACGTGCTGACCGACCTGGGCAAGGACATCGCCGACGTCGACCGGTTCCTGATCAACCAGGGGGACAAGGGGATGCACGAGAAGCTGCTGGCCCGGCTCGGGATCCCGCCGGAGAAGAGCGTCTTCAACTACCACCGCTACGGGCACATGGGCGGCTCCGACCCGTTCCTCGCGCTCGGCGACCTCCGTGCGGAGGGCCGCCTCCGCACCGGGGACCTGGTGCTCGTCGCCGCCAGCGGCATGGGCTTCAGCTGGAGCGTCACCGCACTGGAGTACCGGGGCCGATGACCGCCGCCACGCAGCCGTACGCGGGCTGGAAGGACCTGCGGAGGTACCTCGCCCCGGTCACCGGACCCGACTCCGCGGGCCCGTCCGGCGCCCCCTTCACCCTGCTCCTGCTCCACCACGCGGGGGGCTCGGCGGCGGCGTTCGCCCCGCTGTTGCGGCACCTGCCCGCCGAGTGGCGGCTGCTCTCGCTCGACCTGCCGGGCCGCATGATGGCTCCGGACGAGCGGGGCCTGCGCTCCACCGGCGAGGCGGTCGCCTGGCTCGCCCCGCTGACCCGCGGGGTGCTGGACGGGCCGTACGGCGTCTTCGGCCACAGCATGGGGGCCCTCGTCGCGTACGAGCTGGCCCGCGAGCTCTCCCGGGGCGGGCCGCCGCCCGCCTGGGTGGGCCTCTCCGGCGCCCCGGCGCCGGGCCACCGGCCGGACCGGGACCGGCGGGACCTGTGGCCCACCGAGCGGCTCACCGGCCTGATGCGGCAGCTCGGCGGCACGCCCGAGGAGGTCCTCGCCATCCCCGAACTGGTCGGCCTCATGGTGGAGGTGCTCCGCGGCGACCTCGCGATCGTCGACACGTACACGGAGCACCCGGGCCCGCCGCTGGGGGCGCCGCTCTCCCTCTTCACCGGCCATGACGACCCGGTCGCCCACCCCGCGCTCGCCGCCCCCTGGGCCACCCGCACCACGGCCGGGACCGCACAGCACTCCTGGCCCGGTGGCCACTTCTACCTCTTCGAGCACGCGGCGGCGGTGGGCCGGGGCATCGCCCGGGACGTCTCCGCCGTGCGCGACCCCCTCCTGGAGCGACCGTCATGACACACCGCCTGTTCACCTCGGAGTCCGTCACCGAGGGCCACCCCGACAAGATCGCCGACCAGATCAGCGACACCGTCCTCGACGCGCTCCTCGCCCAGGACCCGCAGGCCCGGGTCGCCGTGGAGACCCTGATCACCACCGGGCTCGTGCACGTCGCCGGCGAGGTCTCGACCACCGCCTACGCCCCGATCGCCCGGCTTGTCCGGGAGAAGATCCTGGAGATCGGCTACGACTCCTCCGCGAAGGGTTTCGACGGCGCCTCCTGCGGCGTCTCGGTCTCCATCGGCGCGCAGTCCCCGGACATCGCGCAGGGCGTCGACACCGCCTACGAGACCCGGGTCGACGGCGCGGGCGACGAGCTGGCCGCGCAGGGCGCGGGCGACCAGGGCCTCATGTTCGGCTACGCCTGCGACGAGACGCCCGAACTGATGCCGCTGCCGATCCACCTCGCGCACCGGCTCGCCCGCCGCCTGACCGAGGTCCGCAAGGACGGCACCGTGCCGTACCTGCGGCCCGACGGGAAGACGCAGGTCACCATCGAGTACGACGGCGACCGGCCCGTCCGCCTCGACACCGTCGTCGTCTCCTCGCAGCACGCCCCGGACGTCCACCTGGACGAGGTGATGGTGCCGGACATCCGCGCCCACGTCGTGGAGCACGTCCTCGGCCACCTCTCCGAGGACGGCATCAAGCTCGACACCGACGGCTACCGGCTGCTCGTCAACCCGACCGGGCGCTTCGAGGTCGGTGGCCCGATTGGCGACGCGGGCCTGACCGGCCGGAAGATCATCATCGACACGTACGGGGGCATGGCCCGGCACGGCGGCGGCGCGTTCTCCGGCAAGGACCCGTCGAAGGTGGACCGCAGCGCGGCCTACGCGATGCGGTGGGTCGCCAAGAACGTCGTCGCGGCCGGGCTCGCCCGCCGCTGCGAGGTGCAGGTCGCGTACGCGATCGGCAAGGCGGAGCCGGTCGGCCTCTTCGTGGAGACCTTCGGCACCGAGACCGTCCCCGTCGAGCGGATCCAGCGGGCGGTGACCGAGGTCTTCGACCTGCGGCCGGCCGCCATCATCCGCGACCTCGACCTCAAGCGGCCGGTGTACGCCCGGACCGCCGCGTACGGCCACTTCGGCCGCGAACACCCCGACTTCACCTGGGAGCGCACCGACCGGGCCGACGCGCTGCGCGCCGCGGCCCGCTAGGACCGCGGCGTGAGACGTGCAAGGCCCGGAGCACGGGCCGCGCGGCCCGGACCGGGCGCCTTCCCGGCCCGGAAGGCGGCCGGCCTGCCGCCCGGGCGACCGGCGGGAGCGGCGGGTGCGGCGGGTGCGGCGGGTGCGGCGGGCGCGGCGGGCGCGGGAAAGCCACCGCGTCCGGCGGGTGAGGGGGAGCGACCGCGTCCGGCGGGTGAGGGCGCGGCGTCAGGGCGGGCAGGACTCCTCCAGCTCCGGCTCGGGGAGCAGCCCCTTCGTCGCGATGAGATAGCCGAGCTGGGCCCGGCTCACGCTGCCGAGCCGGCGCGAGATCCGGCTGATGTATTCGGCCACGGTCCGTCGGCTGATTCCGAGCCCCCGGGCGATCTTCTCCTCGGTGTGACCGGCGACAAGGAAACGGACGATGCTCTGTTCCAGTTCCGAAACGACGATTTCCGGCCGTTTACCCGTGGCGGGATCCACCAGGGTTCCGCGGGCCCACGTGCATTCGAAGACATTGGCCAGATAGCGGACGACGTGCGGGTCCCGGACCTCCAGCGCCTCGTCGGGCGAATGGGAAAGGGTGGGAATGAAGGCCACCGCGCGGTCGCAGATGATCACCCGGTCGAACATCTCGTCCACGGTCCGTATGTTTCCGCCGGCCTCCGCGACGGTGCGAATGTAATCCGCGGTCGGCGGGTGATTCCACACCGCGTGCTGATAGAGGGTCCGCTGCGCCACGCCCCGGGCCAGCAGGTCCAGGTTGCGCTGGACCACGGTCTCCAGGATCTCCGGCGGACGCCGCCCGCCAGGCTGGGCGGTCAGCAGTTCCGCCTTGCACAGCGCCACCGCCGTGTCGATCGTCTCCGCGATCTCCCCGGCGCCCCGCAGCACCCGCGAGTTCTGCGGTCCCCCCTGTCTGGCCTCGGTGTACACGGCCTTCGCCGTCGCGAACGACTTGGTCAGCGCTTCGAGGCGCAGCTGCCCCTCCGTCAGGATCCGCGACAGCGGGGTCAGGGTCAGGCCCGCCGCGATCGTCGGCGTGACGGGAGCCAGCAGCCCGGGCTCGCCCGGCACCGGCACCAGCAGCCCCAGTCCGGTGGCGCAGGCGACGGGCGGATCGGCCGGCGCCGTGCCGTTCACCACGGCGCTTTCGTAGCGCCGCAGCCCGGACGCGCACAGCCCGGGACCGCACGCCGGTTCCTCACAACCTGTTTGCGACATTTTCCCCCCTGAGTGATCATGCGCTGCGTATCCATGTTAGGCCAGAGCGTTGTTGCGGCAACGGCCCGCCGTAAACCACGAGCGAACCGCACTCCCACCCGCTTCTACCAGGCATTTACCAAAGGATGGAAATGAATCATTCGATTCACAGCGAAGAGTTCCGCGCGGCGGTCGCCCGGCTGTCCGTTCCCGGAATGGGTACAGAAGTGGTGGGCCCGCTTCTCGCCAACCTCGTCCAGCTGCTGAGGCCCCGGCGGGTTCTGGAGGTGGGGATGGGGTACACCACTCCCTTCCTCGCGGCCGCGCTCGCCGAGGCGGAGGCGACCGTCGCCGCCGAGTCCCTGGCGCTCGCCGAGAAGACCCGCGTCCATCTCGACGCCGGCCGCGCCCTCGACGACAGCTGGCTCCTCGCCGAGCCGCCCCTCGTCACCCCCTCGCTCCACCTGGAGCCGTACCGGCCGGTCCTCGCGGCCGTCGACAACCTCTCGATCGCCGAGTCCTCCGCCGGCCGGGTCCGCGAGGTCCTCGCCGAACTCGGCCTCGACGAGCGGGTGACCGTCGTCAACGCCGACCTCAAGGACTCCCTCGACAAGCTCCCCGAGGAGCTCACCCCCATCGACTTCGCCTGGGTCGACGCCTGGGAGTGCCTGTGGTTCTTCGACCACTTCTGGCCCCTCATCGACCCCGACGGCGGCCTCGTCGTCATGCATTACCTGATGACCTACCCGGAGGGCGACGCCGTCCGCCGCTACATCGCCAAGTTCCAGGAGCGCCACCCGGGCGAACTGGAGGTCGTGAGCCTCCTGGAGTCGCAGAAGCTGATGCAGAACAGCGTCACGATCCTGCGCCGCACCTCCGGCGACCGCGCGCCCCGCTACGCCGGTCCCGGTGGCCGCATCGACTACTCGGACCAGCTGCACAGCGACGCCCGCGAGCACCTGCGGCTGGTCGCCGACCGGTCCGCCTGACCACGACGAGCCGTGAGGACTGCCGTGACTGCCACGCTCGAATCGGTACGGAGCAGGAACTTCGCCTTCATCCTGGGCAGCCCGGGGAGCGGCGGCAACACCGAGGCCCTGGCCCGGTACGCCGCCGGCGGCCTCCCGCCGGACACCGCCGCGAGCTGGCTCAGCCTGAGCGAGCTTCAGCTCCCCGCGACCCCGGACGGCCCCCTCCCGGACGGCGCGGAGAAGGTGCTGCTCGACGCGACGCTGGACAGTACGGACATCGTCGTCGCCTCCCCGCTCCACTGGTACAGCGTCTCCGCCGCCACCAAGCTCTACCTCGACTACTGGGCCCGCTGGAGCGGACTCCCGGACGTCGGCTTCCGGGACCGGATGCGCGGCAAGAACCTGTGGGCCGTCACGGCGTACGCCCGCGGGGACGACGCTGACGCCGAACCACTCACCGGGATGCTCCGCCGCACCGCCGACTACCTCGGCATGCGCTGGTGCGGCGCCCTCCTCGCCCGCGCCCACCGCGCGGGCGACCTGGAGGCCGACCCGGCCGCGCTGGCCCGCGCGACGGCCTTCTTCGACCCGGCGGGGGAGGAGGCCCGGAGGCGGTAGGGGACGGGCCGTGACCCAGGGGGCGGGGCGGGCCGGCCGGTGCCCCGGGACGGGCGGCGCCGGTCGGGGCCCTCGGGCCGCGCCGGTGGGGGATCCCCGGGCCGGGCCGATGGCGGAGCCCCGCGTCAGGCCGGGTCCGCGGCGAAGTGCGAGGCCAGGAGGTCGAACAGCGGGGCCGCGGCCGGATGCGGGTCGCGGCGCGGTGTGACGGCGTACACGCCGCGCGTCGGCGGATCCACCAGACGCACCGTGGTGACGTCGGTCCGCAGCGCCCGGGTCAGCACCCCGGGCACCAGCGCGACGGCGTGTCCGGTCGCGACCAGGGCCAGCTTGCCCAGCAGATCGGCCGCGGCGAGGTCGATCCGCGCGACGAGCCCGGCCCGCGCGGCGTGCTGCCGCAGCAGCGCCTCCGAACCGTCGTCGTCCTCCACCCAGCTCTCCCCGGCCAGCGCCCGCAGCGGTACCGGGCCCTCACCCGCCAGCGGGTGACCGGCCGGAAGCGCCACCACCATCTCGTCGAGCCCCAGGAAACGGCGCTCGACCCGCGGCACGTGGGGAAGTCCCGGCGGAGCGTCGGTGACCACGGCGAGATCCAGGTCGCCGACGAGCACGCGGTCGTACAGGGAGGCGCTCAGCGCGGGCAGCAGGCTCCACGGCAGCGGTCCCGACCGCTCCAGCAGCGCCCGGATCGCCTCGGGCACCACCCCCGCCGCCAGAGACGGCGTCGCGCCCACGGCCAGGGGCCGGGCGGCCGGCCCGTCGCGCGCCTCCCGCACGGCACGCACGGCGCGGTCGGCCTCGTCGAGCGTCGCCTGGGCGTGCCGGCGGAACACCTCGCCGGCCGGCGTCGGCCGCACCCCGCGCGCGTGCCGGTCCAGCAGCGCGACGCCGAGCTCCCGCTCCAGCCCGGCGATCTGCCGGGAGACGGCCGATTGGGTTCGGTGGAGGGCGACCGCGGCCGCCGACAGCGAGCCGAGCCTGCACACGGTCACGAAGGTCCGCCAGCCCCGCAGTTCCATCCGCCCAGTATGACCGGCTGATATGCGCCGCGCGCAGGGGAAGTCTGCCGGATCTGCGCTTGTCGCAACCCTCCGGGTGGGTGATCGTGGCCGTATGACCGCACCGCGCAAGATCGCCGTCCTCGGCCTCGGCCGCATGGGCGAGGCGATGGCCGTACGCCTCTCCGACCAGGGCCACGACGTGGTCGGCTGGACCCGCTCCGGGCGCACCCCGGACGCCGTGAAGACAGCCGCCGACCCCCAGGAGGCGGTGTCGGGCGCGGACCTCGTCCTGCTGTCCCTGTTCGACGGCAAGGCGTGCCGCGAAGTCCTCGCCGCCGTTCGCGACGCGCTGCCGGCCGGCGCGCCGGTGGTGAACACCAGCACCGTCGCCCCGGCGGAGGCGGCCGAACTGGCACGGTCGGTCGGCGCCGACGCCGTCCACGCGCCCGTCCTCGGCTCCGTCCCGGCCGTCGCCGGCGGCACCCTGCAGATCCTCGCCGCGGGCGGCACGGCCGCGCTCGACCGGGCCCGGCCGGTGCTGGAGGCGCTCGGCACCGTGCGGGAGACGGACGACGCGGCGACCGCCGCCGCCCTCAAGCTGGTCGCCAACAACAGCCTCGCAGGCGCCGTCCTGGCCCTGCGGGACGCCCTGCGCCAGGCCGACGCGCTGGGCCTCCCCCGTGAGCGGGCCCTGGACGTCCTCGCTCTGGGCCAGCTCGGCGGTCTCGTCACCCGCAAGCGCCCCTTCCTCCTGGGCGAGGAGCGCGAGGCCGAGTTCACCGTCGGCGCTCTGGCCAAGGACTCGGACCTGCTGGCCGACGCCACGCAGGTGCCGCTGCGCAGCGACGCCGGGCTGACCGACGGCACCGCGGGCCCCGACGACGACATCGCCGTCGCCGCCACCGAGCCCGCCGTCCCGGACGAGGTCCTGGAACCGCTCCGTGCCTACGTCCGCGGCCACGCCACCGGCGACCCCGCCCACTTCCGCGACGCGTTCCTCCCCACCGCCCATGTCGAGGGCGTCCGCGACGGCGTGTTCACCTCGTGGCCCCTGGACACCTACTGCGCCCTCTTCCACGGCACCCCGGCCCCCGACGAGCCGACCCGCCTGCGCCGTGTCGACGCGGTCACCGTCCACGGCACGGTCGCCACCGCGACGATGACCCTGTTCCACGGCCCCGACACCTTCACGGACGTCTTCCTCCTGGTCCGCACCGACGACGCCTGGCGCATCGCCAACAAGGCGTACCACCGCCGCACCTGACCGCCCCACGGACGCGCCCCCGGCCTCGGCGCCCCGCACGACGGCTCCGCCCCACCTCGTCGGCGATCACCCTCGGTTACCCTGGTCACTTCATGCCGGAAGCCGGCAGCGAGGGGCGCGACACCATCGACGACCTCCCGGGGAGCGGCGGGACCGGCCCGCCGGCCGGAACCCCCGGACGCTCCCCGGCGCCGTCGACCCGTGTCCCGCCCTGCCTCCGAGCTCCGGAGAAGTCGTCCGTGGTCTGTAGGGCTGAAGAGATGGGTGGCCTGGGAAGTGCTGGAAGAGGTCGTTGCGACCCGCTACGTCACACCCTTGCGTGAGGGCGGATCGCTCCCCGGGATCGTCGAGGCCGACGATCTCGGCACGTACGTCATGAAGTTCACCGGCGCCGGGCAGGGGCGCAAGACCCTGGTCGCCGAGGTGATCTGCGGGCAGCTGGCCCGGCGGCTCGGGCTGCGCGTGCCCGAGCTGGCGGCCATCCAGCTGGACCCGGTCATCGGGCTGTCCGAGCCGGACCAGGAGGTGCAGGAGCTGCTCAAGGCGAGCGGCGGGCTCAACCTGGGCATGGACTTCCTCCCCGGCTCGCTGGGGTTCGACCCGCTCGCGTACGAGGTCGACCCGGCCGAGGCCGGGAAGGTCGTCTGGTTCGACGC
Source organism: Streptomyces sp. NPDC004435 (assembly GCF_042873895.1). Lineage (NCBI taxonomy): Bacteria > Bacillati > Actinomycetota > Actinomycetes > Kitasatosporales > Streptomycetaceae > Streptomyces > Streptomyces sp. NPDC004435. Next base: position 76,635 of record NZ_JBIAMB010000010.1, read on the forward strand.
GGTCGTCAACAACGTGGACCGGTCCTGGCGGAACCCGAACATGCTCGTCTGGCACGGCGATCTGTGGCTCATCGACCACGGCGCCACCATGATCTGGCACCACAACTGGCCGGGCGCCGCCGCCTCCGCGGCCAAGCCCTACGACGCCTCGGACCACGCGCTGGCCCCCTTCGCGCCCGACGTCGCCGCGGCCGCCGCGGAGCTCGCCCCGCTCGTCACCCGCGAGCTGCTCGACGAGGTCGCCGCCGACGTACCCGACGAGTGGCTGCTGGACGAGCCCGGCTTCGAGTCCACCGACGCCCTGCGCGCCGCCTACGTCGAGGCCCTGCTGCCCCGCGCGGCCACCATCCACGAGCGGATCACCCTCGGCCCCCGCACCGACCGCCGCCCGCAGCAGCCGCCCGGCTGGCTCGCCGAGCGCCTCGCCCCCCGGCCGCAGCACGCCCCCGAGAAGGACAGCACCCCGTGACCGACCGCGATGTCTTCGAGTACGCGCTGCTGCGCGTGGTACCGCGCGTCGAGCGGGGCGAGTGCTTCAACGCCGGCGTGGTCGTCTACTGCCGCGCCCGCTCCTTCGTCGCCGCCCGCACCCATCTCGACGAGGCCAAGCTGGCCGCGCTCGACCCGTCGGCCGACGTCACCGGCGTCCGCGCCGCCCTGCGCGCCGTCGAGGGCGTGTGCCTCGGCGGCGACGCGGCGGGACAGGCCGCGGGGGACGACGCCGGCCGGCGCTTCCGCTGGCTGATCGCGCCGCGTTCCACGGTGGTCCAGCCCGGCCCGGTCCACACCGGCCTCACCGGCGACCCCGAGGCCGAGGTGGAACGTCTGCTCGACCTCCTCGTGCGGTGACCCGCCGCACCCGCCGCCTTCCGTGCACGGGGTGACGGCCGAGTGACGGGGTGCACCCGGTGGGCCGTTGACACCGGGTGCCAGGGCTTCTAGCGTCTCGTTCTGCGGGCGATACTAAGCGGTCGCTCATGAGCCCGGGGAGAGCCCGGGACCCCTGAGGGCGAGGAGAAGCAAGCATGTCCACCACCGAGCAGCGCGTAGCCGTCGTCACCGGTGCCGCACGGGGCATCGGCGCCGCCACCGCGCTCCGCCTCGCGGCCGAGGGCCGTGCCGTCGCCGTTCTCGACCTCGACGAGGCGGCCTGCAAGGACACCGTCGAGAAGATCACCGCCGCCGGCGGCCGCGCCCTGGCGGTCGGCTGCGACGTCTCCGACGGCGCCCAGGTGGAGGCCGCGATCGCCCGTGTCGCCGCCGAGCTCGGCGCGCCGACCATCCTCGTCAACAACGCCGGCGTCCTGCGCGACAACCTGCTCTTCAAGATGTCGGAGTCCGACTGGGACCTCGTCATGAACGTGCACCTCAAGGGCGCTTTCCTGATGGCGAAGGCGTGTCAGAAGCACATGGTGGACGCGGGCTTCGGCCGGATCGTCTCGCTCTCCTCCTCCTCGGCGCTCGGCAACCGCGGCCAGGCCAACTACTCCGCGGTCAAGGCCGGTCTCCAGGGCTTCACCAAGACCCTGGCCAAGGAGCTTGGCAAGTTCGGCATCACGGCCAACGCGGTCGCCCCCGGCTTCATCGTCACCGAGATGACCGCGCAGACCGCCGAGCGCGTCGGCATGGGCTTCGAGGACTTCCAGGCCGCCGCGGCCTCCATGATCCCGGTCCAGCGCGTCGGGCGCCCCGAGGACGTCGCCAACGCCATCGCCTTCTTCACCGGCGACGACGCGGGCTTCGTCTCCGGCCAGGTCATGTACGTGGCCGGCGGCCCGCTCAACTGAACCGGCACGACCAGAGTCGAGAGTGAGGAGAGCGGGATGACCGCACAGCAGCTGCCGGAGCCCTCCGGCAAGGTCGCCCTCGTCACCGGCGCCAGCCGGGGCATCGGCTACGGCATCGCCGAGGCGCTCGTCGCCCGCGGCGACCGGGTCGTCATCACCGGACGCGGCGAGGAAGCCCTCAAGGAGGCCGTGGAGCGGCTCGGGGCGGACCGGGCCGTCGGGGTCGCGGGCAAGGCCCACGACACCGCCCACCAGGCCGCCGCCGTCGAGGCGGCGATGGACGCCTTCGGCCGCGTCGACTATCTGGTGAACAACGCCGGCACGAACCCGGTCTTCGGCCCCATCGCGGACCTGGACCTCGATGTGGCCCGAAAGGTGTTCGAGACGAATGTCGTCTCGGCGCTCGGATTCGCGCAGCGGACCTGGCACGCCTGGCAGAAGGAGAACGGCGGCGCGATCGTGAACATCGCCTCCGTCGCCGGAATCTCCGCCTCCCCGTTCATCGGGGCGTACGGGGTGAGCAAGGCCGCGATGATCAACCTCACCCAGCAGCTCGCGCATGAATTCGCGCCGGTGGTCCGGGTGAATGCCATCGCGCCGGCCGTGGTGAAGACGAAATTCGCCCAGGCGCTCTACGAGGGCCGCGAGGCCGAGGCGGCCGCCGCCTACCCGATGGGCCGGCTCGGCGTCCCGGAGGACATCGGGGGCGCCGCGGCCTTCCTGACCTCGGAGCAGTCGGGCTGGATCACCGGTCAGACGCTGGTCGTCGACGGGGGCATTTTCCTGAACGCCGGAGTCGGGTGACCGATAACCGGACACTCTCCGGATTCCCTGTCCGGATTGGCCCCGGTTCCATCTCGATTGCCTCAAGTGCCCCGTCGGGCTCGCCCATTGACCTGACGGGGTACTGCGGTATCGTCGGCCGACCCCAGGCTGAACGAGGAGCGTGCACGTGTTCAACCGGACGAGTCTGCAGGCCGCTGCAGCCCTTGCGTCCATATCCCTGGTATCCGGATGCGGTGTTTTCTCGGATACCGAGTCCGCCGGGGACCAGAGGATCACGATCGGGACGACGAGTTCCCCGACGACACTCGACCCCGCCGCTTCCTGGGACAATTCCTGGGAGCTTTTCAGGAACGTCTACCAGACTCTCCTGAGTTTCCCGACGGGAAGCACCACGCCGAAGCCGGACGCGGCCGAATGCAAATTCACCGACACGTCCAGCAGGGTCTTCGAGTGCACGCTGGTCGAGGGGCTCAAGTTCTCCAACGGCCACAAGCTCGACGCCGCGGCCGTGCGCCACTCGATCGAACGCATCCGCACGATCGACGCCGAGGGCGGCCCCAACGGCATGCTCGGCTCGCTCGACTCCGTCGAGACCGTCGGCGAGCGCACGATCGTCTTCAAGCTGAACAAGGCCGACGCCACCTTCCCCTTCGTCCTCGCCACCCCGGCGATGTCGATCGTGGACCCGGCCGAGTACCCGGCCGACGCGCTCCGCAAGAAGGACGGCAAGATCGCCGGCTCCGGCCCGTACGTCCTCGACGGCTACGAGGTGCGCAAGCAGGCCGAGCTGACCCGGAACCCGTCGTACAAGGGCTTCGCCGACCGCAAGAACGGCGGCGTGACCATCAAGTACTTCGACCACTCGGACGCGATGGTCAAGGCGCTGCGCGCCGGGGAGATCGACGCGACCTACCGCGGTCTGACCGCCGAGGAGGTCACCTCGCTGGAGGAGGACACCGAGGCGAACAAGGGCCTCCAGCTCGTCGAGTCCACCGGGGCCGACATCCGCTACCTGGTGTTCAACACCGAGGACGAGTCCGTCGCCGACCCGGCCGTCCGCCGCGCCATCGCCCAGCTCGTCAACCGCGACGAACTGGTCAGCAAGGTCTACCGCGGCACCGCCGAGCCGCTCTACTCGATGGTGCCCAAGGGCATCGCCGCTCACACCACCAAGTTCTTCGACACCTACGGCCACCCGGACAAGAAGAAGGCCAAGAAGATCCTGGAGAAGGCCGGGATCACCGAGAAGGTCGAGCTGAGCTTCTGGTACACCACCGACCGGTACGGCTCCTCCACGGCCGCCGAGTTCGCCGAGCTCAAGCGCCAGCTGGAGGAGTCCGGCCTCTTCAAGGTCACCATCCAGGGCAAGCCGTGGACCGAGTACCAGGCCGCCTACCAGCAGGGCGAGTACCCCGTCTTCGGTCGCGGCTGGTTCCCGGACTTCCCGGACCCGGACAACTTCATCGCCCCCTTCCTGGGCAAGAAGAACGTCCTCGGCACCCCCTACCTGAGCCCGCGGATCACCGACGAGCTGCTGCCCAAGTCCCGCCGCGAGAGCGATCGCGGGGCCGTCTCGGACGAGTTCGTCGAGGCTCAGTCGATCATGGTCGAGGACGTCCGGCTGCTGCCGCTGTGGCAGGGCAAGCTGTACATCGCGGCCCGTGACGACATCGGCGGCGGCGAGCGCGCGCTCGACCCGCAGACCGTCATGCAGCTGTGGGAGCTGCACCGCCGGGCCAGCTGGTAGGCACCCGTACCGGAGGCCGCCGGGACCCACTGTCAGTGGGTCCCGGTAGGTTCCGTGACGGAACTGCCGAACCACCGGAGGTTGTGGACCGTGACCGACATCAACATGCTGCCCGAGTCCTGGCGGGGCGTCCTCGGCGAGGAGCTGGACAAGCCGTACTTCGCGCAGCTGGCCGAGTTCGTCGAGCAGGAGCGGGCCGCCGGACCGGTCTACCCGCCGAAGGACGAGGTCTTCGCGGCCCTGTCCGCCACCCCCTACGACAAGGTCAAGGTCCTGATCCTCGGTCAGGACCCGTACCACGGCGAGGGCCAGGGCCACGGCCTCTGCTTCTCCGTCCGCCCCGGCGTGAAGACCCCGCCGTCGCTGCGGAACATCTACAAGGAGATGCAGGCCGAGCTGGGCCACCCCGTGCCGGACAACGGCTACCTGATGCCGTGGGCCGAGCAGGGAGTCCTCCTGCTGAACGCGGTCCTCACCGTCCGCGCCGGCGAGGCGAACTCGCACAAGGGCAAGGGCTGGGAGAAGTTCACCGACGCCGTCATCACGGCCGTCGCCTCCCGGCCGGACCCGGCCGTCTTCGTCCTCTGGGGGAACTACGCCCAGAAGAAGCTGCCCCTCATCGACGAGGAGCGGCACATCGTGGTGAAGGGCGCCCACCCGTCGCCGCTGTCGGCGAAGAAGTTCTTCGGCTCGCAGCCGTTCACCCAGATCGACCAGGCCGTGGCGGCCCAGGGCCACGAGCCGATCGACTGGCGCATCCCCGACCTCGGCTGAGCCTCGGCGGGATCGGGCCCCCGGCCGGTTAGCGTCGGACCTCCACGCAGTGTGAGTGCCGGGAGGCCGCGGTGACCGAGCAGCAGCGGACGTCGGACGAGGCGGTCCTGACCAGGATCGGGCAGGCCAGGATGCTGCTGCACGGCGGCGACCGGGAGGAGGCCCGCAACCGCCTCGGCGTGCTGTGGCAGCAGCTCGACCCCGAGGGGGACCCGCTGCACCGCTGCACCCTCGCCCACTACCTGGCCGACGCCCAGGACGATCCCGACACCGAGCTGGCCTGGGACCTGCGCGCCCTGAGCGCCGCCGAGGGCCTGGAGGACGGGCGGCTCGCCGCGCACGACTCGGCCGCCGCCCTCCGGGCCCTCTATCCCTCGCTGCACCTCAACCTCGCCGCCGACTACGCCAAGCTGCGGCGGCCGGACGCGGCACGGGCCCATCTCGACCGGGCCCGCGCCGCCTCCGAGGCACTCGACGACGACCGGTACGGCATGGGCGTCCGGGCGGCGATCGAACGGCTCGACCGGCGGCTCCGCGAAGGGTGACGGCGGTGCGCCTCAGCGTCCGTACACATCCCGGCAGAGCCCGGCCTGCACACTCGCCGGGTCCCAGCCGCCGTACCGTTCGCCCAGCTCGCACACGTCCGCCCGGGGGACCGGCGGAGCCTGCGGCAGCCGATCGGCGAGCCGCGCCGCCTCCCCCGCCCCGGGCGCTACCAGAGCGGCCGGGGAAGCCGGGGAAGCCGGGATCCGGACCTCGGGCAGCGGTGCGGCGCGCCGGACGGCGGGGGAGGCCGGTTCGGGTGAGGGGGTACGGGACGGGGCCGCGCGACCGGTGGCACGGCGGGTCTCGCCGCGCGGCGCGGCCGGGGTCGCCGCCGGGGACGGGAGGGCCGCTTCGAGCGCTTCCCTGGCCGGCCCCTGGAGGGCGATCTGCGGCTCCACGTCCTGGACGGGGCGGACCGGGTCGGAGACGGGAGCGCGGGCGGGCGAGGGCGCCGGAGACGGCCCGTCGACGGCCACGCACCCGGTCAGCGCGGCGGCGACAGCCACCCCGGCCAGGAGGCGCGCGGAGGTTCGGGTTTCATGCACCCGCGCCACTCTGGTGGCCCCGCGCCGATCTTCGAACCCCTACCGGCGGGGAATGCCCCGCACGGGTGAGCGCGCCGTCGTCCACCTTGACCGGGGCGGGCCGCGCTCCCGGTGTCAGGCGCCGGTGGCGCCGTCGATGCGCTCGCGGATGAGGTCGGCGTGGCCGTTGTGCCGCGCGTACTCCTCGATCATGTGGAGGTAGACGAAGCGCAGGTTGACGAAGTCGCCGCTGCGCCGGTGGGCGGCCGCCCCCAGGTCGTCGAGGGCTCGGTCGGCGGCGAGCGAGCGGGCGTGGGCGATCTCCGCCTGCCAGACGGCGTACGCCTCCTCGTAGGTGTCGCGGCCGGTGAAGCGGATGTCCCGGTCGTAGTCCTCCGCGTCGGCGTACAGCCAGCCGATCTCCTCGCCGCCGAGGATCTTCCGGAACCAGCCGCGCTCGACCTCGGCCATGTGGCGGACCAGACCGAGCAGGCTGAGCTCGGAGGGCGGGACGGAGACGGTGCGGAGCTGTTCGTCGGTGAGCCCCGCGCACTTCATCGCGAGGGTCGCGCGATGGAATTCGAGCCACTGCTCCAGGGCCTGCCGCTCGCCCGCGGTGGGATCGGGCCAGACGCGCTCGGGCGTTTCGGTGCGATCGGTGGTCATGTGCAGCATGGTGGCGGACCGCCGGGTTCCCTGCCGGTGTTTCGTCATGACGCCCCGGTGAGCATTCCGCGCAGCAACTCGTCGAATCCGGTCCGCAGTTCCGTCCGGCTGGGGACGGCCGCGTGGAAGGAGCCCGCCGCGCAGGAGAACATCAGCCCCTCGCACCAGGCGATGACGGAGAGCGCGTGGCGCTCCGGGGCGGGCGAGCCGGCGCCGCGCATCATCGCGGTGACCGGATCGTGGAAGGCCGAGCCGGTCCGGTCGAAGAAGCCGCGCAGCTCGGGACGGCGGGTCGCCTCCAGGGCCAGCTCGTAGCGGGAGACGAGCAGCGCCCGGTGGTCCGTCAGATAGCGGTGCAGGGCGAGCGCGAGGGCGTCCGCGAGCACCTCGGGTCCGGCGCCCGGCGGTGGCAGCTCGTCCGGTGTCAGCACCTGGGCCTCGCGTTCGGCCTGCCGCCGTACGGCGGTCTCCAGGAGGGCCTGGCGGGTGCGGGCGTGGTTCGAGGTCGAGCCCTGCGGCAGCCCGGCCCGCTCGTCCACCGCGCGGTGGGTCAGCCCGCGCATCCCCCGCTCCACCAGCAGGTCGAGCGCCGCGTCGCCGATCCGCTCGGCGCGGTTCTGCGGGGCGGGGCCGGCCTGGGCGGGGGTGCGCGCGGTCATGGGGGACAACCTACCCATCGCCCCGCGACTACACCTGTAGTACGGTCGTCATGTCAGGCGGACTACAGCTGTAGTGCCTCTGGTGGCGGCTGCCCGCACACCGGGCCGCCGGGCCAACCACCGCCCGTGCCGGGGCAGCGCCACCGTGGACAGCCGGCACCGCGTCGGCCACCACCGGGCCCGGCGCGTCCGCCCCGTCCGAACCGAGGGAGCAGTCATGACACAGCACCGCGCCGTCGTCCTGGGAGCGGGCATCGGCGGGCTCACCGCCGCCGTCGCCCTCCACCGGCGCGGCTGGAACGTCACCGTCCTCGAACGCGCCGCCGACCTCGCCCCCGTCGGCGCCGGCATCGGCCTCGCCCCCAACGCCCTCCGCGCCCTCGACGTGATCGGCCTCGGCGACCGCGTCCGCGCGCTCGCCGCGTGGCAGGGCGACGGCGGGATGCGTTCCCCGGACGGGCGCTGGCTCGCCCGCACCGACGCCCGCGCCGCGGCCGCCCGCTTCGGCGACCCCCTCGTCCTCCTCCACCGCGCCACCCTCGTCGAACTCCTGGCCGGAGCCCTCCCCGCCGGCACGGTCCGCACCGCCGCGCCCGCGGCGCTCGACCACCCCGGCGACGCCCGTACGCCCGCCCGCGTCACCACCCCCGACGGCGTGACCGAGTCCGAACTCGTCGTCGCCGCCGACGGCATCCGCTCAGCCGCCCGCGCCGCCCTCTTCCCCGCCCACCCCGGCCCCCGCTACTCCGGCTGCACCACCTGGCGGCTCGTCGTCCCCGCCCCCGAGCGGCCCTTCGCCCCGCACGAGACCTGGGGCGCGGGACGCCTCTGGGGCACCCAGCCCCTCAAGGACGGCCGGATCTACGCGTACGCCATGGCCGCCGCGCCCGCCGGCGCCCACGCCCCCGACGACGAGCGGGCCGAACTCCTGCGGCTCTTCGGCGACTGGCACCACCCGGTGCCCGAACTCCTCGCCGCCGCCGACCCCGACCGGATCCTGCGGCACGACGTCCACCACCTCACCGACCCCCTGCCCGCCTACCACCAGGGCCGCACCGCGCTCCTCGGCGACGCGGCGCACGCGATGATGCCCACGCTCGGGCAGGGCGGGAACCAGGCCGTCGAGGACGCCGTCGTCCTCGCCCACCACGCCCGCACCCCCGCCGCCTTCGACCCGGGACCCGCCCTCGCCGCGTACACCGCCGACCGGCTGCCCCGCGCCACCGCCCTCGTCCGCAAGGCGGCCCGCACCGGCGCCCTCACCCTCGTCCGCGCCCGCCCCGCCGTCCTCCTGCGCGACACCCTCGTCCGAACCGTCTCGCGCTTCGGCCCCGGCTTCGTGCTCCGCGGCTTCGACGGCATCGCCGACTGGCACCCGCCGGTCGCCCCGGAGCCGTCCCGCGTAAGCTGACCGGCGCGAACGGCCCCCGTGCCCCGGGCCGTCGGACCACCGCAGAGGGAGAGACCCCGTGAAGATCGGCTGCATCGGACTCGGCGACATCGCCCAGAAGGCGTACCTGCCCGTCCTCGCCACCCTCCCCGGGGTCGAACTCCACCTCCAGACCCGCACCCCCGCCACCCTGGACCGCGTCGCCGACACCCTCCACCTGCCGGCCACGCGACGCCACCGGGACCTCGACTCGCTGCTCTCCGCAGGACTCGACGCGGCCTTCGTGCACGCCTCCACCGCCGCCCACGCCGAGATCGCCACCCGCCTCCTCGACGCCGGCGTCCCCACCTACGTCGACAAGCCGCTCGCCTACGACTACGCCGACTCCGAGCGGATCGTCGAACTCGCCGAGAAGCGGTCCGTCTCCCTCGCGGTCGGCTTCAACCGGCGCCTCGCCCCCGGCTACGCCCAGTGCCTCGACCACCCGCGCGACCTGATCCTGCTGCAGAAGAACCGGATCGGGCTCCCGGAGGACCCGCGCACGATGGTCCTCGACGACTTCATCCACGTCGTCGACACCCTCCGCTTCCTGCTCCCCGGCGAGGCCGACCACATCGACGTCCGCGCCCGGGTCGTCGACGGCCTGATGCACCACGTGGTGCTCCAGCTCTCCGGCGACGGCTTCACCGCCATCGGCATGATGAACCGGATGAACGGCTCCACCGAGGAGGTCCTGGAGGTCTCCGGCCAGGACACCAAGCGCCAGGTCCTCAACCTCTCCGAGGTCGTCGACCACAAGGGCCAGCCCACCGTCCGCCGCCGCGGCGACTGGGTCCCGGTCGCCCGGCAGCGCGGCATCGAGCAGTCCGTGCTCGCCTTCCTCGACGCCGTCCGCGACGGACAGGTGCTCAGCGCCCGCGACGCCCTGCTCACCCACGAGCTGTGCGAGCGCGTCGTCCGGGACGCCCTGCTCCGGTCCGCCTGAACGCCCCGGCGCCCGCCGCCGCGCACACGGCGCCGATCACCACGAACGCCCCGTACACCGGCCAGTCGCCCCAGCGGGCGTAGCCGGTCGTCGACTCCGACAGGGGCAGCTCCCGTACGACGGCGGTGCTCGCGTCCGTGCCGACGGACGGCCCCACGCGCCGGCCGTCGGGACCGTACGCGGCGCTGACCCCGGTCAGCGTCGCGTGCACCACCGGGCGGCCCGTCTCCGCCGCACGGAGCGCGGCCAGCGACGCATGTTGTGCGGGTGCCCAACTCTGCTGGAAGGTGCTGGTCGCGGACTGCACCGCGATCACATCGGCCCCGTCCCGGACCAGGCGGCGGCTCATGTCGGGGAACGCGGACTCGAAACAGACCAGCGGGCCCACCGTCAGGGGGCGCTCGCCGTCGGGCAACCGGCCGTCGGGCAACTGCATCACCACCGGCGCCGTGCCCCGGCGCCGGTCCTCCTCCGCCGCCTTGCCGACGGAGGTCGCCCAGCCGAACAGGCCGCGCGCCGGAACGTACTCGCCGAACGGCACCAGCCGCATCTTGTCGTACCGGTCACCGGTCGGTCCGTCCGGCGCGAACAGCAGCGCGCTCTTGTAGATCCCGGGGCGGTCCGCGCGCCGCGCGTCCACGTTCACCAGAAGCGGCGCGTCGACCGTCCGCGCCAGCGCGGTCAGCCGCGCGGTCAGCGCCGGATCGGCGGCCGGGTCCCGGGCCACCCCGCTCTCGCCCCACACCACCAGGTCGAGCCGCTGCCCGGCGAGGCCGCGCGTCAGCTCCTCGGCCCGGTCGAACCGCCGCTCGGCGCCGTCCGTACCGCCGTGCACCCCCGGCTGCACCATCGCCACCCGCACCGAGCCGGAAGGGCGCGGCGCCCCGACACCCCACGCCGCCGTCCCCACCACCAGCGCGCACGCGGCGAGCCCCGCCACCCCGACCGCCCGCAGCCCCGGCGCGGCGATCAGCACCACCAGCGCCGTGTTCACCGCCACCACCAGCAGGCTCACCAGCCACACCCCGCCCACCGACGCGAGCCGCAGCGCCGCGGGCACCTCCCACTGGCTCGCACCGAGCAGCCCCCACGGCCCGCCCAGCCCCTCCCAGGACCGCACCAGCTCGATCATCAGCCACCCCGACGGCACCGCGCACAGCGCCGCGGCGGCCCGCGCGGGGGTCGGCACCCCGCCGAGCAGCGCCCGTACGAGCACCCCCCACGGCAGCCACAGCAGCCCCAGCAGCACCGCCATCACCAGCAGGAACACATGGACGCTCGGCAGCAGCCAGTGGTGCACGGCCAGCAGGAACCCGATGCCCCCGCACCACCCGTCCAGCGCGGCCCGCCGGGCGCCGGGCGCCGTCCGCACCAGCAGCAGCCACGGCACCAGTGCGACGTACGCCCACCACCACAGCCCCGGCACGGGGAACGCGAGCGCCGGCAGCGCGCCGAGGACGACGGCGAGCAACGACCGCAGCAGCCCCGCCGCGCGCCGGCCACCGTGCGGCCCCGGTTCCGGCCCTGGTTCCGGTTCCGTACGCGATCCGGAGTCCGGCTCCGCGCGCGGCCGGGGGTCCGGCTCCGCGCGTCCGAAGGGGTTCCGCATGGGTGCCTCCCGCTGCCCGTCGCCTCCAGTCTGCGCCGCGCGCCCGGACGGGGCCCGGTCGAAACGCGGCCGGGTCTGACCGGCGCCGGCCAGGGCGGGCCAGGGCGAGGCCAGGGCCGGGGCCAGTGCTCGACCAGGACCCCGGGGTCAGGGCCGGGCCAGGGACCCCAGGTCAGGGATCAACCAGGACTCCGGGCAGGGCTCGGCCGGGACTCCGGGCAGGGCTCGGCCGGGACTCCGGGTCAGGGGAGCCGGCGCCAGCGCTCCTCGACCACGACCGAGCGCAGCCGCCAGCCGTCGGCGGTGCGGCGGGCGGCGAAGGCGTACCGGCCTCCGCACACGAAGTCCTCGCCGGAGGTCATCCGCATCGGGTTGACGTAGTCGGCGCGGACATCGGCCGCGTCGCCGGTCTCGGCGTAGCCGCCGGGCCGGTGGAAGGTCACCCGCCGGTTGACGATGAGGTGCTGGCGTACCGGGAAGAGCGTCATCGTCTCCGCCAGCCAGTCGGCCACCCGGGCGGCGGGCCCCTCGATGCCGCCGGAGCCGGTGTAGTCGGCGCGCCCGTCGGGGGTGAAGAGGGCCAGGTAGGCGGTCCAGTCGGCGTCGTCCACGGCCGCCGCGTAGCCGGTGACCAGGTCCTCCACGGCGAGCCGGTCCATCACGTTCGCGAGGTCCACGCGCTGCGTCATCGCCTCAGTGTCGGGCAGCGGGCGCGCGCCGCCAAGAGGCGCGCGCCCCCGGCCCGTTCCCGGGACGGCGCGTCAGTGGCCGGACTCGCCCGCGTGCGGGCTCAGGACGTCCGTGCCGACCAGGACGAACAGCAGGATGCCCAGTGCGATGCGGTAGATCACGAACGGCATGAAGGACTTCGTGGTGATGAACTTCATGAACCAGGCGATCACCGCGTAGCCCACACCGAAGGCGACGATCGTCGCGAAGATCGTCGGACCCCAGGAGACGTGTCCGCCCTCGCCCGCGTCCTTCAGCTCGTAGACGCCGGAGGCGAGCACGGCGGGGATCGCCAGGAGGAAGGAGTACCGGGCGGCGGACTCGCGGGTGTACCCCATCAGCAGACCGCCGGAGATCGTCGCGCCGGAGCGCGAGACGCCCGGGATGAGAGCCATCGCCTGGCAGAAGCCGTAGATCAGGCCGTCGCGGACGTTGAGGTCCTTGAGCGTCTTGCGCTCCCGGATCGCGCGGTGCCGGCCGCCGGCCTCGTCGCGGGCCGCGAGACGGTCGGCGATGCCGAGGACGATGCCCATCACGATGAGCGTCGTGGCGATGAGCCGCAGGTCGCGGAAGGGGCCCTCGATCTGGTCCTTGAGCGTGACGCCGAGGACGCCGATCGGGATCGAGCCCACGATCACGAGCCAGCCCATCTGGGCGTCGTGGTCGGAGCGCATCGACTTGTCCGTCAGCGAACGGAACCATGCCGTGACGATCCTGCCGATGTCCTTGCGGAAGTAGATCAGGACGGCGGTCTCCGTACCGATCTGTGTGATCGCCGTGAAGGCGGCGCCCGGGTCCTCCCAGCCAGCGAAGGCGGCGGTCAGCCGGAGGTGCGCGCTGGAGGAGATGGGAAGGAACTCCGTCAGCCCCTGGACGAGTCCCAGGATGAACGATTCGAACCAACTCATGGGGCTTGGGCCGTCCCGGTATGTACGAGTGCGTCATCAGGTCGAGCGCACTGTACAGCCCCAAGGTGACGTGTTCGTGATCAGACGGTGTCGGCGGCGGGGCCCCGTCCGTGCGACAGCCGTCGAGCCCGCGCGAAGGCGGGGGATCGGCTACGGGGCCGGTACGGGCTCCCGCTCGGCCGAGGCACCGGAGGCCGCCACCGGGGCGGAGGTCGGGCGCTCGGTGGCGGGCTCGGCGGCAGGGGCGGCCGGGGCCTCGGCGGCAGAGGCGGCCGAGGGCTCAGCGGCAGGGCGTCGCAGCGCGTGCCGCTTCCGCCAGGCCACCACCGCGGCGGCCAGCCCCGACACCACGATGAACCCCGCCGAGATCAGGAACGCCGGAGACCCCGGCTCGCCCGCCTGCGCCCCGGCCACCACGTACGCCGCCGTGTTCGGCACCGTCCCGATCGCCGTCGCCAGCAGGAACGGCACGTACCCCATCCGGGAGACCGCCGCGCAGTAGTTGGCGGCGGCGAACGGCACACCCGGGAAGAGCCGGATCGCCAGCATCGAGCGGAAGCCGTGCCGGCTCAGCTGCCCGTCCGCCGCCCGCAGCCACCGCCCCTTCACCAGCGGCCGGAGCGCGTCCTGCCCCAGCACCCGGCCCAGGGTGAACGCGATGCCCGCGCCCAGCACCGTCCCCGCGACCGCCGCCGTGAGACCCGCGGCCGTACCGAAGAGCGCGCCCGCCGCCAGGTTCAGCACCGGCCGGGGCACGAACGCCGCCGTGCACAGCCCGTACGCCAGGGCGAACAGCAGCACCGCGCCCGCGCCGCCCGTCTGCGGCCACCCCGAGGACAGCAGCCGCTGCGGCTCGTACAGCAGCACGAGGCTGCCCGCGGTCAGCAGGACGAGCGCGAGCAGCGAGAGCCGCGACCGGGGCGAGAGCAGGGCCCGGGAGCAGCGGACGGCGAACGGGTCCGTCGGCCGGGGCACGGGAGCGAGCATCCCGGGAGAGTAACGGACACCTCCGTATGATCGCCGTAATGTGCGCCATGTCCGCCACCCCGCGACCCGAAGCCTCCTCCGGTCCCGCGCCCGGCTCCGAACCCGCTCCGGGCCGCCCCACGCCGCCGTCGCGCGCCGCCGCCCCCGAGCCCGCGCTCGCCGTCCCCGAGCCCGCGCTCGCCGACGGCCGGCTCCCGGACAGCGAGCTCGCCGACCTCGTCCTGGGCCGGCTCACCACGCTCTACCCGGCCGCAGGGAACCCCTTCCGGGCGCAGGAGATGGTGGCGTACATGAAGGGGGTGGCGCCCTTCCTGGGCATCCGCACACCGGAGCGCCGCGCCCTCTCCCGTACCGTCCTGGCCGGCACGCCCCGCCCGGAGGAGGACGACTGCACGGCCGTCGCGCTGCGCTGCTTCGCGCTCCCCGAGCGGGAGTACCACTACTTCGCCGTCGACTATCTGCGCCGGCACGTGAAGCGGTGTTCGTCCGGCTTCCTGCCGGTCGCGCGCCGGCTCGTGACCACGGTCTCGTGGTGGGACACCGTCGACCACCTCGCCGCCCACGTCGTCGGCGGACTCGTCGCCGCCGATCCTGCGCTCGCCGTGGAGATGGACGCCTGGATCGACGACGAGGACCTGTGGATCGCCCGCACCGCCCTCCTCCACCAGCTGCGGTTCAAGGGGGACACGGACGCCGACCGGCTCTTCGCGTACTGCCTGCGGCGCGCCGCGGACACCGACTTCTTCCTGCGGAAGGCGATCGGCTGGAGCCTGCGCGAGTACGCCAAGACCGCCCCCGGCGAGGTGCGGGCGTTCGTAGCCGACAACCGTTCCCTCTTCTCCCCGCTCTCCGTCCGCGAAGCGCTCAAGCACCTGTGAACCCCGCGCAGCCGTCGACGTCACCCCGCCGGGACGGCCCTCCCGGGCGCCGCCTGCGAGGGCACGAGCAGCCTCTGGGCGGTTGCACAATGAAGGGGTGAACGAGCAGATCCCCGTCCTGCGCGCGGTCGACCACGGCACCGCGCGCCTCATGCCCGACGTGGACCGGGAGCGGGCCTGGCTCCTCACGGTCGACGGTGCCCCGCAGTCGTACGTGGACCTCGACGCCCCGGACCACCTGGAGTTCGAGTACGCCCGCAGGCTCGGTCACGTCCTCGACTGCGCCGCTGGCGCGGGCGCGCCGCTGGAGGTGCTCCACCTCGGCGGCGGGGGGCTCTCGCTGCCCCGGTACGTCTCCGTCACCCGGCCCGGTTCCCGCCAGGACGTCGTCGAGGCGGACGGCGGGCTCGTCGCACTGGTCGCCGAGCATCTGCCGCTGCCCGAGGGCTCGGGTGTCACCGTGCACAAGGGCGACGCGCGCGCGTGGCTGGAGGCGGCGCCCGCCGGCTCCGCCGATCTGATCGTCGGCGACGTCTTCGGCGGCTCGCGCGTCCCGGCGCACCTCACCTCCCTCGCGTACGCGCGCGAGGTCCGGCGGGTGCTGCGTCCGGGTGGGATCTACGCGGCGAACCTCGCCGACGGGGCGCCGTTCGGCTTCCTCCGCGGCCAGCTCGCCACCTTCGCCGTCGTCTTCCCCGAGCTGGCGCTGGTCGCCGAACCGGCCGTGCTGCGCGGCCGCCGGTTCGGGAACGCGGTCCTCGTCGCCTCCGGCGCGCCCCTGGACATCGCGGGCCTCAGCCGTCGTGCCGCAGGGGACGCCTTCCCCGCGCGGGTGGAGCACGGGACGGCGCTGGCCCGCTTCACCGGGGACGCGGCCCCGGTGAACGACGCCGAGGCCGTGGGGTCACCCGTTCCGCCGGAAGGCGCCTTCGGCATCGGCTGACACGCCGGGCGCGGGCACCGCACCCGCCGCTCCGACCGGTCCGCCCGCGGGGGCCACCGGCGCGCCGACGCCCGCGCCCCCCTCACCCGGCGTGCCCCCGTCACCCTTCGTACCGCCGACCCCACTCGTACGGCCGTCCCCCTTCGCCGCCGGTTCGCCGTGCGGGCGGCGGGTCATGTTGCGTACGTCCGGGACGAGCAGGACGAGCGTGGTGACGAGGGTCATCAGCACCGCAGCTCCCCACAGCGACTCCTTCCGGCCGAACGCCGCCTCGGCCGGACCGGCGAGCGCGGTCGACAGCGGCAGCAGCGCGGTCGAGCCGAACCAGTCGTAGGCGGAGACCCGGGACAGCTTCTCCTCCGGGATCTCCTGGTGCATCGTCGTCATCCAGGTGACGCCGAAGATCTCCATCGCCACGCCGCTGACGAACATCACCGCCGTGAGCCCCACCGGGTGCAGCGGAACGGCGAGCGCGGCCGAGGGCAGCGCGATCGGGAACACGCCGAGCGTGCCGACCAGGAGCATCCGGCGCGGCTTCCACCGCGTCATCAGGATCGCGCCGGCGACGGTGCCGACGCCGTATCCGGCGAGTGCGATGCCCCAGGGCCGGGCGCCGCCGAGTTCGTCCCGGGCGACCAGCGGCCCGTACACCGACTCGACCGCGCCGATGAGACCGACGACGACCGAGAACTGGGCGACGATCGACCAGAGCCACGGGCGGCCGATGAACTCCTGCCACCCCTCGCGCAGGTCGGAGAGGAGCCCGCCGCCGGGCTTGCGCTCCGGGATGCCGCTGACGTCGAGGAAGGCCCGCAGCGCGCCCGCCACGGCGAACGCGGCGGCGTCGATGGCGAGCACCCAGCCCGCGCCGACGAAGGCGACGAGCGCGCCGCCGAGCGCGGCGCCGCCGATACCCGCCCCGTGCATGGCCATCCGGTAGAAGGCGAAGGCGCGGCTCGCCTGTTCCCCGGTGACGGTGGACATGAGCATGCCCTCGGCGGCCGGGTTGAAGAACGCCTGCCCGGCGCCGCAGAGTCCGGTGAGCACCATCATCTGCCAGAGCTCGGCGGTGCCGGAGAGCACGAGGACCGCGAAGACCGCCTGGGAGACGAAGTTGACCGTGTTGGCGGCGACCATCACCCGGTGCCGGGGTATGCGGTCGGCCACGGCTCCGCCGATGAGCAGGAACAGGACGAGCGGCAGGAAGCGCGCCATCGCCACCAGGCCCACGTCGCCGGCGTCGCCGCCGGCCTCGAAGACGGCCCAGGTCGTGGCGATCAGGGCGCCGTTCGCGCCGAGGCTGGTCACGATGGTGGCGGCGGTGAGCAGCATGTAGTTGCGCCCGGCCCATTCGGGGCGGCGGGTGCCGTGGGGGGAGGCGGAGCGTTGTGTCACCCCGGGACTATCCCCGCCTCCTCCCGTTCCTGCCAAACCGATTACCGGACGAACGCCGGACGCGGGATCGGCGCGTCGGACCAGTGCGTCGGACCAGTGCGTCAGATCGGTGCGTCGGATCGGTGCGTCAGATCAGGACGCGGGATCCTCGGTGAGCCGGACCGTGGAGAGGATCTTCTTGATCGTCGCGTCCGGAAGCTCGTCCTTCACCCCGTCGACGCCGTAGAGCACGAATGCCGCGTAGTCGTTCGCGGCGTTCTTGAAGGCGAAGGCGACCGACTTGCCGTCGGTCTCGCACTTGTTCCGCTTCTTCACCTTCGGGGCCGTGGCCGTGGCCAGGCTGCCCTGGAGTCCGGAGGCCGTGGTGTACGGGACGGCCTTGGTGATCTGGATGCTCTTCTCGGGCATGTGCTGGGCGAACGCCGCCCACACCCACACGCCGGCCTGGTTGCGCGCGGCGGTGGCGGTGTCCTTCGCGCCCTGGAGCCCCTTGGAGCCGGCGGAGGCGAGGCCCCAGGTGTCCGGGGAGCCGCTCTTGTCCTTGTCGAAGGAACACCACTCGCTCTTGAAGTCGGTGGAGCCCGACATCACGACGAGCGGGGAGCCGTCGCCCTTCTTCGCGTCGCTGTAGCCCCTGCTCATGGTGGGCTTGAGGACCTCCCACTCCGGCGGGACGTCGAAGAGGGTGCCGTACGTCGGGTTGTGGACGACCTTCCAGCCGGGGATCGTCGGCTCGAAGGTCTTCCCGTCACGCGGGTTGTCCAGCTCCGTCGTGGCGCCGTCGGTCGGCTCCGTCGGCGCGGTCGATCCCGTCGAGTCCGTGCCGGAGGGCGGGGCCGAGGTGGTCGTGACCGGCTTGTCGGCGACGTCCTTCTCGCCGTCGTCCCCCAGGACGAGGAAGGTGGTCACGCCCGCGGCGACGACGACGGCGGTGGCGGCCGCGATCGCGATCAGCGTCTTCCGTCCGCCTCCGCCGCCGGAGCCCTGCGGAGGGGTGGGGCCGGGCACCTGGTACTGCGGCACGGTCGGCTGCTGGTACGGGTTGGGCTGCGCGTATCCGTGGTGCGGCTGTCCCTGTGGGGGGCCCTGCGGGTGTCCCTGTGGCGGGTAGCCCGGCTGCGGCTGCTGCCAGCCGCCCTGCTGCGGGTATCCCGGCTGTGTCGGCTGCTGGTACGGGTTCGGCTGCTGGTAACCCGGCTGCTGGTACGGGTTCTGATTCGGGTCCTGCGGGTTCTGCTCGCCCCCGGGCGGCTGCTGTCCTGGCCACATGGGCCGTAACGATAGAGGGGTGCGGGCGGCCCGGTCATGCCCGGCCCCCGTTCCCGGGGGGAGGGATCCGCCCGGCAGGGGCATGGCCAAGACATCTACTCGCGGGTAACATCCCGGTGCATGAGCGCAGACCAGAAGTCCATCGGCGACATGCTCGCCGCCACGGTCCCCATGGCCGGAACCCTCAACCTGGAGTTCCTGGAGACCACCGCCGAGCGCGCCGTCGTGCGCCTGCCCGACCAGCCCGCCTACCACAACCACGTGGGCGGCCCGCACGCCGGCGCCATGTTCACCCTCGCCGAGTCCGCCAGCGGCGCCATCGTCCTCGCCGCCTTCGGCGACCAGCTCGGCCGGGCGGTACCGCTCGCCGTCAACGCCGAGATCGCGTACAAGAAGCTGGCCATGGGTGTCGTCACCGCGACCGCCACCCTCGGCCGTCCGATCGCCGACGTCGTCGCCGACCTCGACGCGGGACAGCGCCCCGAGTTCCCGGTCCGCATCGACATCACCCGCGAGGACGGCGCCGTCACCGGTGAGATGACCGTCCTGTGGACGCTCAGGCCGAACTCCTGACCTCCGGCCGGGGAAGGATCGGCGCGGGTCGGGAGGGACTGGCGCCGGTCTGACCGGACCAGGACGGATCGACGGATCAGGGCGGAGAGTGCCGTGTACGCGGCACTCTCCGCCCGCCCTTTTTCGCGGCGCTCTCCGGCCGCCCGTTTCGACGCGCTCTCCGCCCGCCGTGGATGCCGCTTCCCCGTCCACCACCTCCGGCGGCGCTCGCCACGCGCCGCAACCTCCCCGGCCCGAGCGGCCGGCCCGGCGGACAGCGAGGCGACGGACGCACGCCGCCCACCCCCTCGCGGGCGTGACGGACGAGGGGCAGCCGTATCCCTCGGGGGCACGGCGGATGAGGGGCGGCCGGACCCACTTTGCCACCCCTTTACCACCCCTTTGTCACCCCCTTTCCTCCCCTCGCCGTTGGGGCGAGGTCCGGCC
This sequence comes from Streptomyces sp. NPDC004435, assembly GCF_042873895.1. Classification (NCBI taxonomy): domain Bacteria; kingdom Bacillati; phylum Actinomycetota; class Actinomycetes; order Kitasatosporales; family Streptomycetaceae; genus Streptomyces; species Streptomyces sp. NPDC004435. The sequence goes on from NZ_JBIAMB010000010.1 coordinate 96,216, forward strand.
GAAACGAGCCGGTAGGCTGCCCGGCGGCGTGCCCGACGCGGGGCAGGCCGACGCAGCGGCCCGTCACCGGCGCCGCGCCCGCACAACGGGAGGAACCCGCGTTGCACGTCCAGGAGTGGCTGGAGACCATCCCGCCCGTCGCCATCTACGCCCTGGTGGGGGTGGTGATCGGCCTGGAGAGCCTCGGCATCCCGCTCCCCGGCGAGATCGTCCTCGTCAGCTCGGCGCTGCTCGCCTCGCAGCACGGCGACATCAACCCGTACGTGCTCGGCGGCTGCGCCACCGCCGGCGCGATCATCGGCGACTCGATCGGGTACGCGATCGGCCGCAGGGGAGGCCGTCCGCTGCTCGCCTGGCTCGGTGGCAGATTCCCCGGGCACTTCAGCGAGGCGAACATCGCGCTCGCCGAGCGCTCCTTCCAGAAGTGGGGCATGTGGGCGGTCTTCTTCGGCCGCTTCATCGCGCTGCTGCGGATCTTCGCCGGGCCGCTCGCGGGCGTCCTCCAGATGCCGTACTGGAAGTTCCTCGTCGCCAACGTCTTCGGCGGCATCCTGTGGGCGGGCGGCACGACCGCCGTCATCTACTCGGTCGGCATCGTCGCCGAGGCGTGGCTGAAGCGCTTCTCCTGGCTGGGCCTGGTGCTCGTCGTCCTCATCGGCGTCGCCTCCATGCTGATCATCAAGAACCGCGCCAAGAAGGCGGCGGCGGAGGCGCACCACCGCGCGGAGGCCCCGCTGGAGCCGGTCGCGGCGGACTGAGCCACGGCCGTACGCGGCGGACTGAGTCACGTACGTACGCGGCGGAGGGCGGCGCCCGGGAATCGTCCCGGGTGCCGCCGTCCGGCGGCGGTCAGCCCTCGTACGCCTCGGCGTGGCTCTTGGCCAGGTGGAGGTACATCTCGGCGTTCAGCCGGATGCCGGCCTGCTCCTCCTCCGTCAGCGCGCGGCGCACCTTCGCGGGGACGCCGGCGACGAGGGAACCCGGCGGGACCTCCATGCCCTGCGGCACCAGCGCCTGCGCCGCGATCAGCGAGCCGGCGCCGATCCGGGCCCCGTTGAGCACCGTCGCGCCCATGCCGACGAGGACGTCGTCCTCGATGACGCAGCCGTGCACGGTCGCGTTGTGCCCGACCGTCACCCGGTCGCCGATGGAGACGGGGAAGCCGGGGTCGACGTGGACGGTGCAGTTGTCCTGGATGTTGGAGTCCTCGCCGACGGTGATGGGCCCGCAGTCGGCGCGCAGCACCGCGTGGTACCAGATGCCGGCGCGCGCGCCGAGCGTGACGTCGCCGAGCACCACCGAGGTCGGGGCCGTGAAGGCGGTCGGGTCGACGACCGGCTCCTTGCCGCCGACGGCCTGGATCAACGCCTCTGCCATGGGTCACTCCTGAGGGTCTCTACGGCTCGCACGGTCGTGGTGCACGGCCCGCGCGGCCGTGATGGTGTCGCGCCTTCCGGTTGTCTGCCCGCACCCTATGCCGACCCCATGACGGACATCACAGGGGACCGCCCTGATCAGGCCCGAAGCCGCCGACTACGGTATCGGGGTGCCCAGAAACGGAAACACGTTCTCATCGCTCGCCGCCTGGCGGCGCCGGGTCGTCGCCCACGCCCTCCAGGGCGGCTGGCGCTGGGCGCAGCAGGCGGGCGCGGTCACGGCGGAGCACCCCGGGCGCCTCCGGTTCCGGCGGCTCGGCGCGGGCACCCGACTGGCCTTCCCGCAGGCCACGGTCTTCGGCGAGCGATGGATCGAGATCGGCGAGTGCTGCATCATCGCCGAGCAGGTCACCCTCACCGCCGGGATGCTGCCGGGGCTCGACCTCGGCACGGAGACGGTCCTCACCCTGGGCGACGGCGTCGTGCTCGGCCGCGGCAGCCACGTCATCGCCGACACGACGATCACCATCGGCTCGGACACCTACTGCGGGCCGTACGTCTACATCACGTCGACCAATCACAGCTACGACGACCCGCACGAACCCATCGGCCGCCAGTGGCCCCGCTCCGAACCGGTCTCGATCGGCCCCGGCTGCTGGCTGGGCACCGGGGCGGTGATCCTGCCGGGCGCGCGGATCGGCCGCAACGTCGTGGTCGCGGCCGGCGCGGTCGTACGCGGCGAGGTGCCCGACCACTCGGTGGTGGCGGGCGCCCCGGCCAGGGTCGTACGACGCTGGGATCCGGAACAGGGCTGGCAGCCGCCGCTGCGTACCCCGGCCCCGAAGCCGATCCCCGAGCACATCACCCCCGAGCAGCTGGCGGCGCTGGCGGCGTGGGAGGCCGAGCAGACGGAGGCGGCGGAGGCCGCTCGCATGGTCGGCGCGGTCGACGCGGTCGGCGCGGCGGAGCCTGTGGAGCTGCCGGATGCGGCGGATGCGGCGGATGCGGCGGGTGTGGCGGAAGCGATGGAGGCGGCGCGCGTCAGCCGCCCGCGATGAGGACCGTGCCGACGAGGGCGAGGCCCGCGCCCGCCGCCTGGATCGCGCGCAGGCGTTCGCGGAGCAGGCCGAAGGCGGCGAGCGCGGTCACCACCGGGTAGAGACTGGCGAGCACGGCGGCGGCGATGACCGGGCCGCGCTGCGCGGCCAGCGCGTACGTACCGTTGGCGGCGACGTCGGCGAGGCCCACGAAGGCGAGCGCCGGCAGCGCGCCGCGGATCACTCCGAAGCCCTCCTCCGGCAGCGCGCGGCCGCCGCGCCGTACGGAGAGGTACAGCGCGCCGCCGCCGACGGCCACATTGGTCACGCGCTGCACGAACAGCGCCAGGAAGAGCCCGGTGACCGTGGTGGACGCCTCGGCGATGAGCGCCATGACGGCACCGAACCCGAACGCGGCGAAGAGGGTGAGCAGCACGGCCTGTCGCTGCACGGGTGCACCGCGCAGTTCGGGGCCGCCCGCGAGGACGATGCCGACCACCGCGGCGAGGATGCCGCCGACCTGGAACAGGCCGGGCCGGTCGCCGAGCACCAGGCCGACGCTGACGGGGACGACGACGCCGAGCGAACCGAGCGGCGAGACGACGCCCATCGGGCCGAGCGCGAGCGCCTTGTAGAAGGCGAGCATGGCGGCCGGGCCGACGACGCCCGCGGCCACCGCGTACCAGAGCCCGGGTCCGGCCTCGGTCCACGCCGAGGTGGCGACGACGACCGTGCCGAGGACGACGACCGCGATGCACTGCGAGACCACGACGACGGTGAGGGCCGGGATGCGGCGCGTGAGCAGTCCGCCCCCGAAGTCGGCGAAGCCCCAGAGGAGGGCGGTGGCCAGGGCGAACACGGCGGTCATGGGGTTCCTCGCAGGCAGGTACGGGGCGGAGCGGGGCAGTACAGTGCAGTGCACAGTCGGGTACACCCCACCGTAGTGCAGTCTGTTGAACTATGTCATCCAGGGTATTGGACGGAATGTGTCGGACCTCGACCAGCTGACCCAGTCGCTCGCCCGTAACCTGAAGCGCTGGCGCAAGGAACGGGGCTTCACCCTGGACGCGCTCGCCGCCCGCTCCGGGGTCAGCCGCGGCATGATCATCCAGATCGAGCAGGCCAGGACCAACCCGAGCGTCGGCACCACCGTGAAGCTGGCCGACGCCCTCGGCGTCTCCATCACCACCCTCCTCGACCACGAGCAGGGCCCTCATGTCCGGCTCGTCCCGCCGGATCAGGCCGTCCGCATGTGGTCCACCCCGGCAGGCAGCCACACCACCCTGCTCGTCGGCACCGAGGCCCGAGGCCCCCTCGAACTCTGGTCCTGGTCCCTCGTCCCGGGCGAGGGCAGCGCCTCCGACCCGCACCCGCAGGGCACCACCGAGCTGCTCCATGTCGTCGCCGGCGTGCTCACCCTGGTCGTCGACGGCGTCGAGCACACCGTCCCCGCCGGCACCTCCGTCGCCTTCGAGGCCGCGGCCCCGCACACCTACCGCAACGACGGGGACGAGACGGTCGAGATGACGATGGCCGTCTCGATCCCGCCCGTACGCTGAGACGTCCGGCCGCGCGGTGGGCGCGAGCGGTTAGCGTGACGGCATGCGCGCACCCATCGGAGACTTCGACGACGCCCTGCCCGCCCCCGACTGCCTCGGCCTCCTCACCCCGCCGGTCGCCGCTGCCGTCCGCGCCTGGACCGGCCCGGTCCCGGCCGACCAGATCCTCTACGTCGACACCGACCCGGCCATCGCCGACACCGCCGTCTTCGTCGAGCACTACGGCCCTGACCTGCTCGACCAGTCCGCCAACTGCGTGGTCGTCGCCGGCAAGCGGGGCGAGACGACGACCCTCGCCGCGTGCGTGGTGAAGTCGGCGACCCGCGTCGACGTCAACGGCGTCGTGCGCAAGCACCTCGGTGTGCGCAAGGCGAGCTTCGCCGCGATGGACACCGCGACCGGCGACAGCGGCATGGAGTACGGCGGCATCACGCCCATCGGCCTCCCCGCCGACTGGCCCCTCCTCGTCGACGCCGCCGTCGTCGACACCCCGTGGGTCCTGATCGGCAGCGGCCGCCGCCGAGGCAAGATCATCGTCCCGGGCAAGGCGATCGCCCAACTCCCGAACGCCGTGGTCCTGGAAGACCTGGGCCGCCCCGCGATCTGACGGACGGGATGTTGGGCATCAGCCCAGGCGCGGGATCTCGATGGCGGGGCAGCGGTCCATCACCATGTCCAGTCCCGCGTCCGTCGTGCGCGCGTACGCGGCCTCGTCCACGACGCCGAGCTGGAACCAGACCGCCTTCGCCCCGATCTCCCGCGCCTCGTCGGCCACGGCGCCGGCGAGGTCGCTGTTGACGAAGACGTCCACGACGTCGACCGGGAAGGGGATGTCGGCGAGGGAGGCGTAACCCGGCTCACCGTGGACCGTCTCCGCCTTCGGGTGGACGGGCACGATCCTCTTGCCGAAGCGCTGGAGGACGGCCGCGACCCCGTACGCGGCACGCTCCCGGTTCGAGGAGAGACCCACGATCGCCCAGGTGTCACCCGTGCCCGTCAGGATCCGGCGCACGGTCTCCTCCTCGGAACGCTCCGCCGCCTCCGTGGTCGTGGTGTCGACGCTCATCCCTGGTGCCTTCCTTCGGTCCGTCCGGTGTCTTCACCGGTACGAACCCGCCGCGGCCCCGGATCCTTCCCGTTCCCGGGGCGCGGGTCGCGCACGGCGGCGGCATCAGGCGTCCCAGGCGTGCCGTTCGTCCTCCCGCGGGGCCAGGACGAGGGCCGGCCGGCCCGGGCCGAAGGTCATCACAGGCCGTTCGGCGTCCCAGGACCGCCACCCTGGATCGCCGTCCGCCGCGAAGGCCACCCAGGCCGCGTGCATCGCCGCCGCCAGATCGCGCGGCGCGTCCGGGCCCGTCATCGCCTCGGCCTCGGGCGTATCCAGGGTGTCGAAGACGAACCCGAGCTCCAGCGCGTGGCAGGCGCCCAATCCGAGCACGGGCGACGGCCACCCGAACTCGTACAGATACGTCCGCCCCGCGGCCCCCGACCGAAGCCGCGCGTCGGCGACGCGGTTCAACGGCACCCGCAGCAACTTGTCGGTGGCGAGCGCCCCCAGCACCTCGCCGGGCCGCGCCTGCGGCCGGTTCGCCCGATAGACGCGCGCCGTACGCGACGGCACCCGTGTCTTCCACAGGGCCAGCCGCAGCATCAACGGCGACAACCGCTCGACGAGCCCGCTCGGTACGAACCAGAGCCGGTACTCCTCCGAGGTCGTCCCCATCAACAGGTCCACGCCATGAGACTCCACGCCACCTGGCTCCGCACCATCCGGCTCCACGCCACCCGACTCGACGCCACTTGGTCCGGCGTCACCCGGCTCCACGCCCGCGCCGGCGAACGCCTCGCCGAAAGCTCCCTTGGGCAGCTGCCCAGCAACCCGTCGCCCAAGGCGCGCACCCGGACCCGTACCCGCACCCGAATCCGCACCCGCGGCCGTCAGCGCCTCCGCCGGATCGCGCGGTACGACATCCCCGTCCACGGCTATCTGGAACGACTGCCCGCCGCCCGTCAACGGCGAGCCCTTCGACGTCACTTCGTTCTGCGCGGCGAGCAACCGCTCCCGGTCCACCGCCGCGAACGCCTCCGCCGTCGCGGGTATCCCCAGCCGCTTCGCCATCGCCTCCGTCGTCCGGCGCGCCCGCTCCAGAGGCAGCGCCATCGGCGCCCCGCTCTGCACGACCGCTCGCCGGAACAGGCCGCGCGCGAGTGGCGACGCGAGCAGCGCGGCGATCGAGATCGCGCCCGCCGACTCGCCGAAGACCGTCACCCGTCCGGGATCGCCCCCGAAGGCCGCGATGTTCTCCCGCACCCACACGAGCGCGGCGATCTGGTCGCGCAGCCCGAGGTTGGCGGGCGCGTCGGGGAAGACGCCGAACCCTTCGACGCCGAGCCGGTAGTTGACGGAGACGAGAACCACGCCGTCGCGTGCGAACGCGGAACCGTCGTAGAGGGACACGGCGTTCGAACCATGGATCAGGGACCCGCCGTGGATCCACACCATGACCGGCCTGCCACCGCCCCCCTTCCTTCCTCCGTCGGCGCCGGCCGCAGAACCTTGGGGGCCCCACGGCGCCCAGACGTTGACGTTGAGGCAGTCGTCCCCCTCCACGGTCGGGTCCGGGAGCAGTCTGTCCAGCGGCGGAGCGTACGGCCGCTTCGGCGCGGTCGCCCCGAACTCCGTCGCCTTCCGCACGCCCTCCCACGGCTCCACCGGCTCGGGCGCCCGGAAACGGAGCGGCCCGAACGGCGCCCGCGCGTACGGCACGCCGAGGAAGCCGGCCACACCTTCGCCCACGTACGCACCGCTCACCCGCCCCGCGACGAGCACCGCCTCGGGCGCCGCCCCCGCTCCGCGCACGGCGCCCCCCGCCCGCTCCTGGTCCTGCGTCGTCATGGCTGCGTCCTTCCGCGTCGAGAGGGTGGAGCGGGTCGAGTGCGTCGAATGACACCGGCCCCCGCGCGCGCAGGCGCGGCCGGCCGGCGGTCAGGGGGCCGGGGCCAGCAGGGCGCGCTTGAGCACCTTTCCGGTCGGGCCCAGCGGCAGCGCGTCGACGAAGCGGACGATCCGCGGGTACTTGTGGCGGCCGAGGCGCTCGCGCGCCCAGTCGACGAGCTCGACCTCCGTCACGGGGGAGACGCCCTCGCGGCGGACCACCACCGCGCACACCTCCTCGCCCTTCGCGTCGTCGGGCACGCCGATCACGGCGACCTCGGAGATCGACGGGTGCCGGACCAGGACCTCCTCGACCTCGCGCGGATAGATGTTGAAGCCGCCGCGGATCACCAGGTCCTTCTTCCGGTCCACGATCCGCAGGAACCCGTCCTCGTCGCGCGCGCCCAGATCGCCCGTGCGGAACCAGCCGTCCACGACGGCCGCCGCCGTCGCCTCCGGATCGTCGAGGTAGCCGGCGAAGACGTTGTGCCCCCGCACCACCACCTCCCCGACCTCGCCGTCCGGCAGCAGCCGGATCGCGCCGTCGAGCGCAGCGTCCGCCACCCCGATCTCGACACCCCACACGGGATGGCCCACGGTGCCGGGGCGACGCCCGAGGTGCGGCTGGTTGAACGTCGCCACCGGCGAGGTCTCCGTCAGGCCGTACCCCTCCAGGATCTGCGTCCGGAACGTCTCCTCGAAGCGCTCCAGCACCGCGACCGGCAGCGCCGCGCCACCGGAGACCGCCGCACGCAGCCCCGCCGGACGCCGCTCCGACACCGCCGCCGCCTCCACCAGCGCGTGGTACATCGTCGGCACGCCCATGAACACGGTCACGCCCTCGTCGGCCAGCACCTCCAGCGCCGCCGGCCCGCTGAACCTGGGCATCAGCACAAGCGTGGCTCCCTGGCGCAGCGTCCCGTTCATCGCGCACGTCTGGCCGTAGCTGTGGAAGAGCGGCAGACATCCGAGGACGACGTCGTCCGCGCCGAGGCCGAGCAGATCCTGCGAGGTCACGGCGGCGTTCATCACGATGTTGAGATGCGTCAGCCGTGCGCCCTTGGGGCGCCCGGTGGTGCCGCTCGTGTAGAGGATCACCGCCGTGTCGGAGGGCTCCGCCGGCTCCACGGCGGCCAGCGGCTCCGGGGCCGACGGCGCACCCTGGAAGGCGCGCACACCGGCCGCCCTCGCCGCCTCGTCGGCGACCGCCCACAGCGGGCCGGCGCTCACGATCGCGACCGCGCCACTGTGCTCCAGCACAAAACGCACCTCGTCGGCGACGAGGAGCGCGTGCACCGGCACGACGGTCGCGCCGACCGCGAGCGCACCGTAGTAGACGCGCAGGAACTCCGTCGTGTTCGGCAGCAGCACCGCCACCCGATCGCCCGGCTTCACCCCCGCCTCGCGCAGCCCGGCGGCGCAGCGCAGCGCCGCGTCCCACAGCTCGCGGTAGGTGAACCGGCTCGCGCCTTCGACGACGGCGATCCGGTCGGGGAAGTGGCGGGCGGACTCGCCCAGCACGCCGGCGACGCTCAGTGACATGACACGCTCCAGAGACGTGGTGTTGACGGCGGTGTCAACATTCCGTGACACGGCACAGAATCGATCGTGGAAGCACCTCGAGGCCATGTGCAGACGCCCATCATGTGGGTCTTCGAGCTGGGCATCGGCCCCTCCGCCGCTTCCGGGCCGTGGCAATCGCCAAAGCGCGGCGCTACGGTGCCAGCCATGACGCCCCGCCCGCCCGGCGCCCCCGACCCCTCGTCCCCCCGTCGGAACGGCGCCTCGTCGCGCCCTTCCTCCGGCGCGTCGGACGCGCCTCGTACGCACACCCCCCTCGGTTCGGCCGGCGGCTCCGGCGCTCTGCGCCGCGCCCTCGCGTCCGCCCTCCTCGCCGACGTCGACCGGCTCACCGACCGGGCTGTCGACGACATCCGCGCCCACTCCGGCGCGTACGCCTCGGGCGACCCCGTCACCCGCGAGGACCTGTGGGCGATCTGCCGCGACAACCTGCTGCGGGCCCTGGAGGACTTCGGCGGGCTCGCCCCCACCGGCGGCGACTTCGAGGGCGCGGCCCGCGAGACCGGCCGCCGCCGCGCCGAACAGGGCGTCCCGCTCGACACCGTCCTCCAGGCGTACCGGCGCGGCGGGCGGATCCTGTGGCAGGTCATGGCCGAACACCTGCGCTCCCGGGCGGGCCGCGAGGCGGACCACCGCGACCTGGAACTCGACATGGCCGGCGCCGTCTGGGAGACCATCGACCGCTACTCGGTCGCGATGGCCGACGCGTACCGCCTCGGACAGCTGGAGCTCCAGAACCGCCAGGACACCCGCCGTGCAGCGCTCTTCGAAGCACTGCTCGACGGCCGCGCCGACGACCCCGCCGTCGCGACCGCCGCGGCCGCCGCACTGGGCGTGCCCGCGCAGGACCGGTACGTCGTCGTGGTCGCCACCCAGGACCCGGCCGCGCCGCCGCACCCGGCGCCCGTCCTGGAGGCCCAGGGGCTGTGGTCGTTCTGGCGCCCGCGCTCCGGGCGGTACGCCGGCCTCGTCCGCCTTCCGCGCCGCGACACGCCCGCCGGCCGGACACCGCCCCCGCCCGGCGCCCTCCTCGACTCGCCACTGCTCCGCCTCCTCGACGTGCTCCGCGAACGAACCGGCGCCACCGCCGGTGTCTCGCCCGAGTTCGAACGCCTCGACCAGGCGGGCCGCGCCCTCCGTCTCGCCGAGCAGACCCTCCGTACCCTCCCCGCCGGAAGCGGCGAGGCCGCCGTCTTCGACGTGCGGCTCGTCGAGGTCCTGCTCAGCGGACGCCCCGACATCGCGGAGCGGATCGTCACCGTCAACCTCGGGCCCGTCCTCGTCACCGGCGGCGAACGCACCGCGCTCCTCACCACCCTCCGTGTCTGGCTCGACCACGGCTGTTCCGCCTCCCGGGCAGCGGAGCTCCTCTACTGCCACCGCAACACCGTGCTCAACCGGATCGGACGCGTCGCCGAGCTCACAGGCCGCTCCAGCGAATCCGGCGAGGCGCGCCTCGGTTGGGCACTTGCCCTGCGCGCGCTTGCCTACGTGGGCCTCCCCGACGCACCGGGGGCCACCTCCACCGTGGTGGAGCCGTCCGGTCCGGGCGGGGCGGAGCGGGACGCGTACGGCACGTAGGCTGGCGGAATGCAGGAGCAGTACCGCACGCCGGCCCGCGAGGGCGTACACGAGACCGAGATCAACCGTTCGCGCTTCCTCTGTGCACTCGCACCGGTCGCCGATGAGCGCGAGGCCCAGGAGTTCGTGGCGCGGATCCGTCGTGAGCACCCCACGGCCAGCCACAACTGTTTCGCGTACGTCCTCGGCGCCGACGCTTCCGTCCAGAAGGCGAGCGACGACGGCGAGCCCGGCGGCACCGCGGGCGTCCCCATGCTCCAGATGCTGCTGCGCCGCGAGATCAGGTACGTCGCCGCCGTCGTCACCCGCTACTACGGCGGTGTGAAGCTCGGCGCAGGCGGCCTCATCCGCGCGTACGGCGGCGTCGTCGGCGAAGCGCTCGACGAGCTCGGCACCATCACCCGGCAGCGCTACCGGCTCGCCACCGTCACCGTCGATCACCAGCGCGCCGGCAAACTGGAGAACGACCTCCGCTCCACCGGCAGCGCCGTGCGGGACGTCCGCTACGCCGACGCCGTCACCATCGAGATCGGTCTCCCCGACGCCGACGTGCCCGCCTTCCAGGCATGGCTCGCCGACGTGACCGCCGGCACCGCCACCATGGAGCTCGGCGGCGAGGCGTACGGCGACGCCTGACCCTCACCCTCACCCTCACCGAAGGCCGCCCGCCACCGCTCGGCCGCCCGAGCCGTCCGCCACCTCCAGCCCGCCCGAGGCCGCCCGCCACCTCCCACCCGGCCGGCGCCACCTCCTGCCCGTAGCCAACCGGCGCCGCCCGCCACATTCCGGCTGCCCCCGCCCCCCCCGCCACATTCCGGCTGCCCCCGCCCCCCCGCCACATTCCGGCTGCCCCCGCCCCCCCCGCATCTCCCCGGTGTGGCCCCGCCCACCACCCCCGCCGGGTTAGCGTGGTGGACACACACGAACAGACCCGGAACCAGTGCACACGCACAAGCGGGGCGCACGCCGTGCGCCCGCACGCAGCCGGCGCACACGCCGTGCGCCGCGCCCGGCACGCGGATCCGGACACCAGGGGCGAGGAGCGGCACGCGCATGCGGGGTGGGACGACGACGTGAGGTTCCTGCACACCTCGGACTGGCACCTCGGCCGGTCCTTCCACCGCGTCGGCCTCCTCGACGCCCAGGCCGCCTTCGTCGACCACCTCGTCGCCACCGTCCGCGACCGCGAGGTGGACGCCGTCCTGGTCGCCGGCGACGTCTACGACCGCGCCGTGCCGCCGCTGCCCGCCGTCGAGCTCTTCGACCGAGCTCTGCACCGCCTCGCCGAGGCCGGCGTGCCCACGGTCATGATCTCCGGCAACCACGACTCCGCCCGCCGCCTCGGCGTCGGCGCCGGGCTCCTCGGCCGCGCCGGCATCCACCTCCGTACCGACCCCGCCGGCATCGGCACCCCGGTCGTCCTCGCCGACACCCACGGCGAGGTCGCCCTCTACGGTCTGCCGTACCTGGAGCCCGCGCTCGTACGCGAACAGCTCGGCGCCGAGAAGTCCGGCCACGCGGCGGTTCTCTCCGCAGCCATGGGCCGGGTCCGCGCCGACCTCGCCGCCCGGCCCGCCGGCACCCGTTCCGTCGTCCTCGCGCACGCCTTCGTCGCCGGCGGCGCGCCCAGCGACAGCGAGCGCGACATCACCGTCGGTGGTGTCGCCGCCGTCCCCACCACCGTCTTCGACGGCGTCGACTACGTGGCCCTCGGCCACCTCCACGGTTCCCAGACCCTCACCCCGCGCGTGCGGTACTCCGGCTCCCCGCTCGCCTACTCCTTCTCCGAGGCCGACCACCGCAAGACGGTGTGGCTGATCGACCTCGGTGCCGACGGCGCCGTGACCGCCGCCGAACGCGTCGACTGTCCGGTGCCCCGCCCCCTCGCGCGGCTCCGCGGCCGGCTCGACGACCTCCTCGCCGACCCCGCGCACGACCGGCACAAGGAGTCCTGGATCGAGGCCACGCTCACCGATCCGGTACGCCCCCACGATCCGATGGCCCGGCTCACCGAGCGGTTCCCGCACACGCTCAACCTCGTCTTCGAGCCCGAGCGCGCCGACACCGACTCCCTCGCGTCCTACGCCCAGCGGCTCCGTGGCCGCAGCGACCAGCAGATCGCCGAGGACTTCGTCAGCCACGTGCGCGCCGGCGGCGGACTGGACGCGGCGGAACGGACCGTGCTGTACGGCGCCTTCGACGACGTCCGCGTCGACGCCGCCACCACCGAGCGGGAGGCGGGCCGATGAGGCTGCACCGGCTGGAGATCACCGCCTTCGGTCCCTTCGGGGCCACCCAGACCGTCGACTTCGACGCCCTGTCCACCGCCGGACTCTTCCTCCTCCACGGCCCCACCGGCGCCGGCAAGACGTCCGTCCTCGACGCCGTCTGCTTCGCCCTGTACGGGAGTGTGCCCGGCGCCCGCCAGGCCCCCGGGACCACCCTCCGGAGCGACCACGCGCCCGTCGGGACGCTCACCGAGGTGCTGCTCGATCTCACCGTCGGCGGCCGCCGCCTGGAGATCAGGCGCAGCCCCGCCCAGCTCCGTCCCAAGAAGCGCGGCGGCGGTTTCACCACCGAGAAGGCGCAGAGCACCCTGCGCGAGTACGACCCCGCCACGCGCGCGTGGACCGGTCTCAGCAAGTCCCACCAGGAGATCGGCGAGGAGATCACCCAGCTCCTCGGCATGAGCCGGGAGCAGTTCTGCCAGGTCGTCCTGCTGCCTCAGGGCGACTTCGCCCGCTTCCTGCGCGCCGACGCCGAGGCCCGCGGCAGGCTCCTCGGCCGCCTCTTCGACACCCGCCGCTTCGCCGCCGTCGAGGAGCGCCTCGCCGAGCTGCGACGGGCCGCCGCCCACCGCGTCGAGGAGGGCGACGCCCGGCTCCTCGCCCTCGCCCACCGCATGGCCCAGGCCGCCGACGGGCTCCCCGCCGCGCGCACCCCCGTCGACGGCAAGCCCGGCGAGCCCGGTCTCGCCGACGCCGTCCTCGGCTGGGCGGCCGTCGCCCGCACCGAGGCCCGCGAGGCCGCCGACATCGCCGGCGTACGCCTCGCCGCCGCCGAACACGCCGAGGCCCGCGCCCGCGCCGCGGCGGAACACGCCCGAGACCTCGCCGCACGGCAGGCCCGCCACGCCGAGGCCCTGCGCCGACGCGAGGCGCTCACCGCCCGGATTCCCGAGCGCGACCGCGATCAGCGCGCCCTCGACCTCGCCCTCAAGGCCGAGCGGGTCGCCCCGTCCCTCGACCTGCGCCAGGAGGCGGATCGGGAGCACGCCGGGGCGCTGGCCGCCCGCGGATCGGCCCGTTCCCTGCTGCCCCCCGACCTCGTGGAGGCCCCGGCCGAGCAGCTGTCCACCCTGGAGAACCGGCTCCGCGAGGACCTCGGCGGCCTCGCCGCCGCCCGCCGTGCCGAGGCCCGGGCGGCAGCGCTCGCCGAGGAGCGGACGCTCCTCGAACGCGAGGCCCGGTCCGACGAGGACGCCCTCCAGGAGGCGGCCGGCTGGCTCGCCGACTGGGAACCCCGGCGGGCGGCCCTCCAGCAGCGCATCGACATGGCGCAGGAAGCCGCCGCCCGCGCCGAACACCTCGCCGGCCGGCTCGAACCCCTCCGCCACCGGCTCGCCGCCGCCCGCCGCCGCGACGGCCTCGCCCGTACGCTGACCCAGGCCGAGGAGCGGTACGCCGCCGCCCGCGAGCGCCGCAACACGGCGCACGAGACCTGGCTCGACCTCAAGTCCCGCCGTCTGCGCGGCATCGCCGCGGAACTCGCCGCCACCCTCACCGACGGCGATCCCTGCCAGGTCTGCGGCTCCACCAGCCACCCCGCTCCGACGCCCACCACCGCCGACCACGTCGACCGGGCCGCCGAGGAGACCGCGTACGCCCGTTACACCCAGGCCGACGACCTGAGCCGCACCGCCGAACGCGAGCTCGCCGGAACCCGCGAAGCCCTCGCCGCGGCCCGCGACGAGGTCCGGACACTCGCCTCCGCCGAACACACCGACCCTCAGCCCATGGTCGCGGAACTCACCGACGAGACCGAGGAGCTGACCGCCCGCCACGCGGAGGCGCACGCGCGCGCCGCACAGAACCATGCCGCGCGCGAAGCACTGGCGCGTGCCGAGCGCGAGCACGAGGAGAGGGCAACTGCCCAAAGGGAGGCCGAGCGGCGCGTTGCCGCGCGTACCTCGCACCGCGAAGGCATCGAGAGGCAGCGGGCCGAACTCGTCGAGGAGCTGACCCGGGGACGGGGCGCGTTCGCCACGGTCGCCGAGCACGCCGACCGTCTGGAGCGACGCATCGCCCTCCTGGTCGACGCCGCAGGAGCCGTACGCGCCGAGGAACTCGCCGCCGACCGCCTCAAGAAGGCAGATGCACAACTCGCCGACGCCGCCTACCGGGCCGGGTTCACGACCCCCGCCGAAGCGGCCGCCGCTCTCCTCGACGACCACGGCCGGCGCTCTCGCCAGCACCGGCTCGACGTCTGGCAGGCCGAGGCCGCCGCCGTCGCCGACCGGCTCGCCGAACCCGGCATCGAGGAGGCGTCCTCCCTCCCTCCCGCCGACCCGGCCACCGCCGACGCCGTCCACACGGCCGCCGAGCGCACCCTGCGCGCCGCCGGATCGGGACTCGCCACCGCGCGCGAACGCGTCACCGGACTCGCCGGCCTCGCCCGCCAGGCCGAGACGGAAGTACGGCGCCTGGGCCCGCTGCGTACGGAACACGACCGGGTCGCGCGGCTCGCCGGCCTCACCGCCGGCACCTCCGCGGAGAACGAACGCCGGATGCGCCTGGAGGCGTACGTCCTGGCCGCCCGGCTCGAACAGGTCGCCGCGGCCGCTTCCGCGCGCCTCCAGCGGATGTCCTCCGGCCGCTACACCCTCGTCCACTCCGACGTCCGCGCCGGAGCCCGGCGCAGCGGTCTCGGCCTGCACGTCGTCGACGCCTGGACCGGCAACGAGCGCGACACCGCCACGCTCTCCGGCGGCGAGACGTTCTTCGCCTCGCTCGCGCTCGCCCTGGGCCTCGCCGACGTCGTCACCGACGAGGCCGGCGGCGTCCGCCTCGACACCCTCTTCATCGACGAGGGCTTCGGCAGCCTCGACGACCAGACCCTCGACGAGGTCCTCGACGTCCTCGACTCGCTCCGCGAACGGGACCGCAGCGTGGGCATCGTCAGCCACGTCGGCGACCTGCGCCGCCGCATCCCGGTCCAGCTGGAGGTCACCAAGTCCCGCCACGGCTCGGCCGTACGCCTCCGCACCGGTGGCGAGGGGATCAGCGGCTGACGGCCTCGGCGGCTCGCGGCCTCAGCGGCCGACTGCTCGGCGGGGGAGCGGCGACGAGTACACGACGCTCGTCGTCACCGACCCGAGTGTGCCGATCTTCCCGGAGATCTCCTCCAGGTGGCGCATCGAGCGGGCGGCGACCTTGATCACGAAACAGTCGTCACCGGTGACGTGGTGCGCCTCCAGCACCTCGGGGGTGACGGCGACCAGGTCGTGGAAGGGCTTGTAGTTCCCGGTGGGGTAGCGCAGCCGTACGAAGGCGAGGATCGGCAGCCCGAGGCGCTCGTGGTCCACCACGGCGGTGTACCCGGTGATCACCCCGGCCTCCTCCAGGCGCCGCACCCGCTCGGTCACCGCCGACGGAGACATCGACACGGCGCGGGCGAGCTCCGCGTAACTGGCCCGGCCCTGGGCCTGGAGGGCGTCGAGGATCCGCCAGTCGGTGGCGTCCGGGGCGTAGTCGTTCGGGGGACCGTTCATGGGAGGAGAGCCAACAGGGATTTCCCCGGCGGATCAAGCCGCCCGCCGGGGAAATCCGCTGTGAGGTGGTCAGAGGCGGGAGATCTCGTCCACGAGATCGTCCAGGCCCAGCGGCCCCTGGCTCAGCGCCGCCATGTGCCACGCCTTCGCGTCGAAGGCGTCGCCGTGCGCCGCGCGGGCCTGCTCGCGGCCGAGCAGCCAGGCCCGCTCGCCCAGCTTGTAGCCGATCGCCTGCCCCGGCATCGACAGGTACCGCGTCAGCTCGCTCTCGACGAACGCGGGCGGCCGGCTGCTGTGGCGCTGGAAGAACTCCTGCGCCAGCTCCGGCGTCCACCGCTCACCCGGGTGGAACGGCGAGTCCGCCGGGATCTCCAGCTCCAGGTGCATGCCGATGTCGACGATCACCCGGCAGGCCCGCATCATCTGCGCGTCCAGGTAGCCGAGCCGCCGCTCCGCGTCCGGCAGGAAGCCGAGCTCGTCCATCAGCCGTTCCGCGTACAGCGCCCAGCCCTCCGCGTTGGCGCTGACCATGCCGATGGTGGCCTGGTAGCGGGAGAGGCTCTCGGCGACGTGCACCCACTGCGCGATCTGGAGGTGGTGCCCGGGCACGCCCTCGTGGTACCAGGTCGACACGAGGTCGTACACGGGGAACCGGGTCTGCCCGTCCACCGGCAGCCAGGTGCGGCCGGGACGCGAGAAGTCCTCGGAGGGGCCGGTGTAGTACGGGGCCGCCGCGCCGCCCGCCGGCGCGATGCGCGACTCCACCTTCCGTACCCGGTCGGCGAGTTCGAAGTGGGTGCCGTCGAGCGCGTCGATCGCCTCGTCCATCAGCCGCTGGAGCCACTCGCGGACCTCTTCGACGCCCTCGATGTGGGTGCCGTGCTCGTCGAGGTGGGCGAGTGCCTCCCACGGGTCCGAGCCGGGCAGGATCCGGTCGGCCTCGGTGACCATCTCGCCGCGCAGCCGGTGGTACTCGGACCAGCCGTAGGCGTACGCCTGGTCGAGATCCAGGTCCGTGCCGTTGAAGTAGCGGCTCCAGCGGCGGTAGCGCTCGCGGCCCACGGTGTCGGGCGCGTCGGCGACGGCGGGGGCGTACACGTCGCGCATCCAGTTCCGCAGCGAGGCGACGGCGTCGTTCGCCTCGGTTGCGGCCGCGGCGAGTTCGGTACGCAGCTCCTCCGGGAGCGTGTCGGGACGAGCAGCGGCGTACTGCTCGAACCAGCCCGGCTCGCCCTCGCCGCCGGCCCAGTCGGCGAGCTGGCCGACGAAGGTCGCGGTGGCGCGCGGCCCGCCGTACAGCTTGCGCTCCAGACCGAGCGCGAGCGATGCCCGGTACCCCTCCAGCGCGGCCGGTACGGCGCGCAGCCGCTGGGCGACGGCCGCCCAGTCGTCCTCGGTGTCGGTGGGCATCACGGTGAAGACGATCCGGACGCTGTGCACCGGCGAGCGCATGTTGCTGACCGCGCACAGGCCCTCGTCGGCCTCGTGCACGGCCAGTTCGGCGGTGAGCCGCTCCCGGAGCAGGCGGGCGCAGCGCCGCTCGGCGTCGCTGTCCGCACCCGGTGTCCGCTCGGCCTCGTCGAGCAGAACGAGGGTCCGGCGGGCGAGGTCGGCCACGGCCTCCTGGCCTTCGGGGGAGAAGTCGGGAAGCCGCCCGGCGCTCTCCCGGACTCCCAGGTGGGTGCCGGTGATCGGGTCGAGGGCGATGAGGTCGTCGACGAAGGCGTCGGCGACCTGACGGGGCAGATTGCTGAGGGAACTCTCTGGCATGTGTCTCATCCTGATGCCTCCGGCAGCCTCCCGTCACTCTCGGCAGACGTCACACGGCTGACAAGGACGGTCCCGCGCCCGGCGGCATCAGTGGTCCGCAGTCCCACTGCTGGAAGATCAGCCGGGTTTCGACCCGCGCCACCTCGCGTTGCGAGGTGAACTCGTCGAGGACGAGTCGCTGCAGGTCGGACGGGTCGGCGACGGCCACGTGCACGAGGTAGTCGTCAGGGCCGGTGAGGTGGAACAGCGCCCGGGACTCGGGCAGGGCCCGGATCCGGTCGACGAACGGACCGATCAGTTCCCGTCGGTGGGGCCGCACCTGCACGAGGAGCAGCGCCTCCAGACCGCGACCGAGTTTGGCCGGATCCAGTCGTAGCTGGTGCCCGAGTACGACCCCGGTGCGACGGAGGCGGGCGACCCGGTCCAGGCAGGTGGAGGGCGCGACGCCGACTTCGGCGGCGAGCTCGCGGTAGGTGGTCCGGGCGTCGTTCTGCAGAAGGCGGAGAATGTGCAGATCGACCGTGTCCAGTACGACAGATTCGGCCATCGGTCGAACGTAGCACGGACATTCGATGCTACTTCCGGGTATCGGTTCACAGTGCCGCCATGGACGCCATGGATCACGCCCCTTCGGCCACCCCGAGGGCGCTCGCCACCGAAGCCGTGCACGCCGGCCGGGAAGACCTCGCCGCGCTCGGGGTGCACGCCCCGCCGCTCGACCTGTCCACCACCTACCCGTCGTACGACGCCCGGGCGGAGGCCGCCCGCATCGACGAGTTCGCCGCCACCGGCGCGCGCCTCGAAGGCCCGCCGGTCTACGCCCGTCTCGACAACCCGACCGTGGCCCGCTTCGAGGAGGCACTGGCCCGACTGGAGGGCACCGAGGCCGCCGTCGCCTTCGCGAGCGGCATGGCCGCCCTGACAGCGGTTCTGCTGGCCCGTGCGAGCCAGGGCCTGCGCCACGTTGTCGCGGTCCGCCCGCTGTACGGCTGCAGCGACCACCTCCTGGACGCCGGGCTGCTCGGCACCGAGGTGACCTGGACCGACCCGGCGGGTGTCGCCGACGCGATCCGCCCGGACACCGGCCTCGTGATGGTCGAGTCCCCGGCCAACCCGACGCTGGCCGAGGTCGACATCCGGGCCGTCGCCCACTCCTGCGGCGCGGTCCCGCTCCTCGTCGACAACACCTTCGCCACCCCGGTCCTGCAGCGCCCGGCCGGACTCGGCGCGCGCATCGTCCTGCACAGCGCCACCAAGTACCTGGGCGGGCACGGGGACGTCATGGGCGGCGTCGTCGCCTGCGACGAGGAGTTCGCCCGCGAACTCCGTCGCGTCCGCTTCGCCACGGGAGGTGTCCTCCACCCCCTCGCCGGCTACCTGCTGCTCCGGGGCCTGTCCACCCTCCCGGTTCGCGTCCGGGCCGCCTCGGCGACGGCCGCGGAGCTGGTACGCCGGCTGGCCGGCGACCCCAGGATCGCCCGCGTCCACTACCCGGCGATCGGTGGCGCGATGGTCGCCTTCGAGGTCTACGGCGACCCGCACGAGGTGATCGCCGGAGTCCGGCTGATCACCCCGGCGGTGAGCCTGGGCAGCGTCGACACCCTGATCCAGCACCCGGCCTCCATCAGCCACCGCATCGTGCACGAGGGCGACCGCCGTGCCGCGGGTGTCAGTGACCGGCTGCTGCGGATGTCCGTCGGCCTAGAGGACGTCGAAGATCTCTGGCGGGACCTGACGCAGGCGCTCAGCGCTCGCTCTGCCGAGCCTGCCGCTGGGACCGCTCGGCCCGTACCGGTGCCGAGTCCAGCCGAGCGGTGATCACCAGGGTTCCCTCCTCGATCTGGTAGTCGAGGGGCAGGTTCAGCGCCCGCATGGCGGCGACCATGCCGGTGTTGGACGACTGCGTCACGGCGTAGACGCTATCGCAACCGGCCTCCTCGGCCATGGCCACGAGCCGGCCGAGGAGTTCGGAGCCGATCCCGCGCCGCTGCCAGTCGTCCTCGACCAGCAGGGCGACCTCTGTCTCGTCACCGTCCCACAGCAGGTGCCCGAGGGCGACGAGTCGTCCGGACGCTGTCTGTACGGCGAGGGTGCGTCCGAAACGCGGGCTGAGCAGGTGATCGAGGTAGCGGTCCGCGTCGCCGACCGGCCCGTGGTAGCGCAGGCTCAGCGTGCGTGCCGAGCAGCGGTCGTGCATCGCTCGCGCCGCCACGAGATCGCGCTGATCGGCGCGCCGGACGGTGATCTCGTTCCCTTCGGGAAGGGTGAGCACGTCCTGGCTGTGGGGCACGCGCGGCCCGAGTCGGGCGTCGAGTTCGACGAGCGCACGGGCCCGCGCGAACTCTGTCGGCGTGAAGGGAAGGTAGGGCCGTTCGATCAGGAGTGTGCCGCCGCTGGGGTCACGCAGTTTCATGACGGTCTCCTCGAGCACGCCTTCGACGGGTGCCTGCTCGCCGGTCGGGCGTCCGGTGAGAGACACGGCCGGAACGGAGTGCAGGGTGCACCTGCCGAGGAGCTGGCGGAGCGCGAGCGGCAGTTCGGCGGCGTCGAGGGCGGTACGCGTGGCGAGGCCGAGGACCCGGGTGGGTGTGTCCACCAGGTCGTGCGCGTCGGCCCGTTCGGTCCAGGGGTCGCGACCGCCCGCTGCTTCGATCTCCCTGGCGAGACGGTCGGCCGAGAGGTGGGCCGGCGCGCGGAGCAGGAACTCGTCGACCGTTCCCTCCGTCAGCGGGTGCGTCTGGAGCGTGAGGATGTCGACGCCGAGCCGCGCGAGCACCGTGCAGAGCGCGGCCAGGCTGCCCGGGGTGTCGTCGACCGTGGCCCTCATCCGCCACAGCACGGTTGCGACGACTTCCGCTGCCTGGTCCGACGCCGGCTCCGAAGGCTGTCCCACGTGCGCGTCCGGGATGTGCACGGTCCTGGGCGTCCCGGCGGACGCGGTGGCAGGTGGCGCATGACTGTGCCTTCGTGCCCACCACGTGTGGAATCCGGCGGTGGCGACCAGTGCGATCGCCGAGAACACCAGGAGGTACGGGCCCTCGGGACCCTTCACGATGGTCTTGGCGATCGTGTCGGCCACCACCACAGCGGTGAACAGGGCCGCGAGCTCGATCAGGTCGTGCCGCCAGTGGTGCGGGCGGCGGGTGCTCTTCGAAGACGTCACATCGGTCATGCCTTCACTGTGACCGAGAGGTGTTGCGTGATCACGAACGCTTTGTGACTGGCGGGTTAAGTGGCGATCTGGAAGATTTGCGACTGATTCAGGACGTTTCTGTCGTGCCTTGATCGGTGCCCTGGCGGAGTGCGTTCCTCAGCCGCTTGGACTGCGTCACCAGCTGTGACGTCCCCCGTGCCGAAGCGTGCCGATCGAGTCCTGCAAGCTCCCCGGTCGCTCCGCAGCGCTCCACACAGTCCGCCGCGATGGCCAGAAGCTCACCCAGACCGCGCATGGGCGTTTCCGCCTCGAGCAGCGTCGGCAGCGCCTCCGACAGGATCGTCCACACGGTCCCGTACGCACCGGTCGCAGCCGCGGTCCGGGCCGCGTCCGCGAGGCGGTTCGGCTTCATCGAGCGTTCGGCGAGGAGCCAGGCCAGATCCCTGCCCACCTGCCGGGCGTCGAGATCCCCTCGCGCGGCCAGCACGAGCAGCGCGTCCACGGCCCGGAGCCGATCGTCCGCGTCCCGGCAGCCGAGTCCGAACGCCAGCACCAGTGCGACCGCCCTGCCCACCTGTCCCTCACCCTCGGCGAGCAGGGTCAGAGGCCCGGTCACGTCACGTGCCGAATCGCCGTCCACCCCGCTCGCCATCGAGGAGAGCAGACAGGCCGCGAGCAACTCACGGTCGGCGGGAAGCAGCGTGGCCCAGCGCTCGGGGACCTGCTCCCAGTGGTAGCAACGACGGGCGTTCGGCAGCAGACCACCACCGAGCCAGTGGAACGTCCTCGGGAACTCCTTCCGGAAGTCCTGGCGCTTCGCCATCTCGACCAGGACCCGGTCCACGAGCCACCAACGCCCCGAGCCCTTCTCCTTCGCGCGGGGATGGAAGCGCACCGTCGCCTCCAGCGGGTTGCCGCAACGCAGCCACGCGGCCAGCCGCGCACCCGCCTCGCTGCCCAGGGCGTCCGCTTCGTCGGCCGCCTGACTCGCCGACGCGTCCTGCCGGCGCACCCGCAGCAGGGCATGGCCCAGATCCACCGGCGCCGGCTCCAGACCGGCATCGGCGTACTCCTTGAGCCGTCGCACCAGCTCCAGCGGGTCGATGCCCCCGGTGTGCCGGGTCGGGGTGGCCAGAAGCAGAGGCAGTGTCCCCCCACCGATGAGATGGGCGATCTCCCAGATCCGGGTGTCCTGCGTCACCTCCATCGCCCCGTGTACACAGGTCGTCATCGGTACGGTCTGGGTCCGCCCGGCTTCGACCCGCTCCCGCTGTACCTTCCCGACGAGCGCGGCGAGGACGCCGTCCAAGCCGCGTGAGCCGTGTTGAAAGAAGTCGACGTCGGTGTGTCCGGTGGGACCGCTCGTGTCCTGCCAGTACGCGTCGGAGAAGGCCTCCCGTACCCGCTCCGCCACGCCGTCCCGGTCCTGGTGCGCATGCCGTACCAGTCCGTCCAGCGCGCGCTCGAACTCCATGGCGCCGCTCGACCGCCGCTGCTGCACCAGCAGGTCTTCCACCAGCTCCTCCAGACACCCCTGCGGCCCCGGCAGGTACTGAGGCTCCGGCACGGGCGGAAGGATCTCCTCGTACGGCAGGAACTCGCGTTCCGCGATGCGGCGGCCGAATACCGCCTCCGCAGCGGACCGGTGCACGGGACCGAGGAGCGAGGCGGCCTCGGCAAGCCCATATCGTGTCTCGTCGTCGACGGAGTTCAGATGGCGAGCGACGACCTGCAGTGCGCGCTGCTGCATCTCCGTGTCGTCGTGGCCGAAGACGTCGGCCACCACCGGTAGCACCTCGGCCGCAAGTGCGGGATGCCTGGTGAGGACCTTGTTCACCAGTGACAATTGAGCCCGAAGCAGCTTCTTCTCTTGACGGAAGAGCACGCCTGCCGTCATCTCCGCGAACGCCCCACCCGGCAGCGCCCCCTCAAGTGCCAGTCCGGACAGAGTCTTCTGCGCGTATCCCGCGACCGGCGAGGTCGCGTCAGCGGTCATACCGATCCAGTCGGCGATCCTGTCCCGTCGCTCCTCCGCGGTCGGCGGTACCAACTGCAACAGCGCCAGGGGAAGCCGCAGGTCACGCTGGCGTCCGCCGCGAAGCAGACGCGAGACGCACAGATCGACCAGCTCCGCGCGGTCGAGCACTCCCTCCTCCGTCAGTGCGGCCAACGCTGTCGTCCAGTGCGTCGCGGCGCCGCTCGGCCCCGACCCGGTCAGCTGATCCGGTGTCTCCTGCATCGAGAGGGCGTGGGCGACCAGCACCGGAGTCTGCGGATCCGCCCGCAGGTTCTCCAGAAGCCTGCTGTCCGTGATCTGCCGCATCCAGCCGAGTACGTAGCCGTCCGTCGCCGGCACCGCGGCCCCGGATCCCTCCACCAGCCCTCGGATCAGGCCGTAGCTGTCCTCGGCGACCGCCGGCTTGGCCGCCAGTCGAAGCGCCACGTCAGCACGCCACGCAGGCGTCCGATCCGCGAGGACCCGCAGGGCCAGGACGCCGTTCTCGGTACGCCAGCTCAGCAGATCCCGTCCGCCCAGCCAGCCGGCGGCCGCCGCCGCACCGGTATGACAGCCTGCTCCCGCTACGTACAGTGCCCGCCGCACCCGAGTGGTCTCCTCCCACCGGTTCCAGTCCCAGGAACGCACCTCGGACCGCAGCGCCTTCAGTCGCCCCAACGCTTCCAGTCGCGCGGCGGCGTCCAGCGATTCCAGGAGTGCCGGAACCTCGGCTGCGCGCCCGGCGCGCACTGCTTTCATCAGAGCGTCGACGCCCCATTCGTCGCTCGTCGCGCTGAGTACCCCGGTATTCATCTCCGCCCCCATGCCTTCTGTGATTCGTCCTTCGCCGCCGCCGTTCGCGGCTCGACACCCGTCGTCATGCCGCCGACGCCACTACCGCTCCACGACGCACCATCCGTACCGCCAACGCGTGCTTGCACGGTCCGCGCTGGCCCCGGCTGTCCGTCCACCACGCGCACGTGCAGCTCTGCACCCCGTCCGTGACCCGCACGCGGTAGCGCCGTCCGCCCGAGACCACCGCCGCCAGCTCTCCGTCAAGACTCACGGCTCCTTCCTCGGCCAGCCGCCGGGCGGAGACGAGTCTCGGATTGTGCCGTTCGGCCCGGTCCGCTTCGTACGGGAGCTCCCGGTGGAAGTACGCGGCGTCCGCGACGTCGTAGCCCACCCGCCCGGCCGTGCCCAGCCGGGTCAGTGCGCTGCGCACCCGCTCACCGGTGAGGCCGGACTGCTCCGCGAGCTCGGCCGGATCGATCCTCGGCTCCCAGGCGAGGAGGACGGAGATCAGCTCTGCGTCCGCAGCGGCGTCGTCCGTGGCGAGCGCTTCCAGCACTCCGCCCTCCCCGGAGAAGCCACGGGCAGGATCGGGCGACAGGGCGAGCGTCAGCCGCATGCCCGGCAGGGCCACCTCCCAGGCGCCGGCCGTGGGCAGGCCGTCGGCAGTCGGCCCGTACACCCGAAGCCCCGTGGCGAAGCGCAGCACCCGCTCCAGAGCGACCAGCCGTTCGGGTCCCGGCAGGCATACGGCCCCGGCTCCCGGACGGAGCGTCGGACGCAGTGTCCGGCCGGACTGGACTACCCACAGCGGCGCCCGACCGCGGCTCTGCGAACGGGGCAGCCCGCGCAGGAACCGAACGGCTTCCGAGCCGGTCAGCTCGGCCCGCAGGTCGAACCCCGCCGAGGCGACCTGCGCCTCCGCGAAGCCGCGAAGCCAGCGGTCCGGCAGAGGAACCCTCTTCTCCACCACCGATCCGCCGAGCGTGGTGACAGCCATCTCGTCGGGGCCCACCCGCAGATGCATCGGATCGTCACCAGTCATCCGGGAAAGCGCCTCGCGCAGCGGATCGTTCACATCGACGTTGGTGGTGCCATGGCCCGTCTCCGCGCCGCCCAGGCCCTCGTCGAGCACGTCGAGCCGCGCGTACACGCCACCGCAGCCGGAGAAGGACTCGAACCGCAGTCGGTCCCCGTTCCCCGTCACGACCGGATCCAATGAGCCCGGTCTTGTCCGTTGGTGGTATCGGGCCCGAGCCACGTCGGCCACCGCCAGAAGACCGCGCGCGGCGATCTGAGGCGCGGCCAGGAAACCGGCGAAGAAGCGGGGGTGTGCCTCGGCCCCGCGAGAGGTGAGGCCGCCGGCCGTCTCCAGGCAGAGGAGTCGGCCGGAGGCGGTGGACTCGAGGAAAGAGGGGCGCGCGTAAGCCAGCGCCTGTACGGATCGCGTCATGGAAACGACCGTAGAGCCTGCCGCCGACATCCCGCTCAATCCACAGGCCGTCTGTGGATAACTCCGTTCGGAGGTCAGAGGCGCTACTGTCCGACGAGGCCCGGTCGCAGCACCTTCGTGAACAGCACGGAGTCGTCATCCCCTCGCAGACGAACCGTCAGGTCACCACTCCCTCCGTCGATGTCCACCTCGCCGAAGTACTGCGGGCTCTCCATCGGCGACACGTTCGCCCGCTCGGGCGCCCGGACGAACACGCGCTCCGGCCCGAACGTCGAGTCCAGCTTGTTGGCAGGAAACCCTCCCGCGGCGAGTGGACCCGACACGAACTCCCAGAAAGGAGCGAAGTCCTGGAAGGCTGCCCGCTCCGGCGCGTAGTGCTGCGCCGAGGTGTAGTGGACGTCCGCCGTCAGCCACACGGTGCCGGTGATCCGACTGTGCTTGACGAAACGCAGCAGCTCGGCGATCTGGAGTTCTCGTCCGAGCGGCAGACCAGGGTCACCTTGTGCAATCGCCTCGAAGGCGACGGAGCCGTCCGGGACGACAAGCCCGATGGGCATGTCGGCGGCGAGAACCTTCCACACCGCCCGCGATCGCGCGAGCTCCCGCTTCAGCCAGGCCAGTTGCTCGGCGCCGAGAATGCCGGTGGTGTCGTCTGCCTGCCGACCGGGCGAGTTGGCGTTGCGGTACGAGCGCATGTCCAGCACGAAGACGTCGAGCAGCGGCCCGTACCGCACCACCCGGTGCATCCGGCCCTCTGCGCCGGTTTGGGCATCTGCCCTGAGCGTCGAGACGGGGAAGTACTCGGCGAAGGCGCGTGACGCGCGGGCCGCGAGCACGTCCACGTTCTTCTCCGCATAGCGTGCGTCGTCGAGGATCTGCCCCGGGTACCAGTTGTTGCGCACCTCGTGGTCGTCCCACTGCACCACCGCCGGCACCTGGGCGTTGAAGGCCCGGACGTTCCGGTCGAGCAGGTTGTAGCGGAAGTTGCCGCGGTACTCGTCCAGCGTCTCGGCGACCTTCGCCTTCTCCGGCGTCATCAGATTGCGCCAGATCCGTCCGTCGGGGAGCGTCACCGTCGGCTGGAGCGGACCGTCGGCATAGACGGTGTCCCCGCTGCACAGGAAGAAGTCGGGGTCGAGACGGCGCATGGCCTCGAAGGCGCGGAATCCGCCGATCTCCTGGTTGATTCCCCAGCCCTGGCCCGCGATGTCCCCGGACCAGAGGAAGCGCACGCCGTCGCGACGCCGCTCCGGAGCCGTGCGGAACGTGCCGATCACCGGCTCGCCCGTACGACGCGGATCGTCGATGTCGGCGAGGACGACCCGATAGTGGATCTGCTCACCGGCCGGCAGTCCCCGCAGGAACGCCGATCCCGTGAAGTCCGTACCCGCCCCCAACAGCGGTCCACGATGCCGGCGGACCCTTCGGAACGATTCCGTCGCCGACGTCTCCACGATCATCCGGGCAGGCCGGTCGGACCGGGCCCACACCAGCCCCGAACGCGCCGTGACATCGCCGGTCTGTACGCCCCACCGCGCCTCGGGGCGACCGGCCAGGGCGAAGGCCGGCGCCACGAAGCCTGCGCCGCCCAGTGCCAGTCCGGCGGAGGCCGCGAGCGAGCCGCGCAGCACACTGCGACGTGCGGGCGTGGCGGGCGTGGCGGGCGAAGGCGGCGAGAGAGGGACGGCGGGGCGGGAACCGGACGGGTTCGAGGACATACCGGGCGGGTTCGCGGACATGTGGCCTCCGGGAGCGGGTCGGGTCCGACACGTCGCCGTGGCGGCGACGCCAAGGTCGGCTGTCGGCGCGAGTGTTCGCGCCCGACCCTGCCTAGTCGCCCGGAGCAGCGGTCGCGCGAACCCCGCGTGAACAGAACACCCCGGCCGCCTGGCGTCAGCCCAGGGCCATTGCCGTCCGGCCCAGCCCCGCCCCGATGGCCGTAGGCGTCAGATGCGCGTATCCGATGACGAGCCGTACGGCACCGTCGGACGGCCGGGCCGTTCCGTACTCCTCCAGAGCGCGCAGGGAGACGCCGACACGCGCCGCCTCCGCCAGGAAGCGTTCCGCCGGCCCGTATCGCGCGGGGACGCGCGCGATGACGTGCAGTCCGGCAGCGATGCCCGTCACCGACGTCCCCGGGAAGTACTTCTCCAGCGTGGCCAGCAGAGCGTCCCGCCGCTCCCTGTACACGCGCTGGCAACGACGCAGCTGCCGGTCGTAGCCCCCGCCCGTCACCATGAACGCCAGCGCAGCCTGGTCGAGTGCCGGATGGCCCAGGTCCATCGTCCGCTTCCGCTCGACGACCTCGTCCGTCAGGCTTTCCGGTACGACCATCCAGCCGAGCCGCAGCCCTGGTGCGAGCGACTTGCTCACCGAGCCCGTGTACACGACCCGCTCGGGATCGAGCCCCTGAAGCGCGCCGACCGGCGCCCGGTCGTATCGGAAGTCGCCGTCGTAGTCGTCCTCCAGGACGTATCCGTCCACGGACCGTGCCCAGTCCAGGAGCATGCCGCGCCGCTCCGCAGACCACGCGATTCCGGACGGGAACTGATGCGCCGGCGTCACCACCACCGCCCGCACCCCCGCCTGCGTGAGCGGCTCCGGAGACAGCCCCTCCTCGTCGAGCGGCAGCCACACGGTCTCCAGGCCGGTCGACGCGAAGAGCCGAGCGTGCTCGGGGCTGCCGGGATCCTCCACGCCCACCCTCCCGTGTCCCCGTGTCCGGAGCACGAACCCGAGCAGCGTCGCCGCCTGCGCCACGCCCGAGCACACCACGAGCCGATCGGGGTCGACCACGACGCCCCTGCGCCGGGTGAGCATCGCCGCGAGCGCGGAACGCAGTACCGGCAGTCCGCGCGGGTCCGGATATCCGAGCGCCTGGTGCGGCAGCTCGGCGAGCACCGCGCGCTGCGCCGCGGCCCAGGCCGCGCGCGGGAAGAGCGACAGGTCGGGGACGCCGGGCCGGAAGTCGACGGTCGCGCCCGAGTCGCACGGCTCCGACCCTTCCGGAGCCCGCGGACCGGGCGCTGGCGCCGCGCGCGCCGTGCGGACCGCGTCGCTCACCCACGTACCCGAGCCCCGGTCGCTGCGGAGGTAGCCCTCCGCCGTCAGTTGCTCGTACGCCTCCGTGACCAGGCCGCGGGAGACCCGCAGGTCCGCGGCGAGCGCGCGGCTCGACGGCAGGCGAGTGCCGGAGGCCAGTCGCCCCGTCCGGACGGCCTCGCGCAGGGCTTCCTGCAAGGCGCGTCCGCGCCGGCGTGCCGGTGCCGCCGCGGCGGGAAGCAACAGCTCCCAGGCCGGCTGCGCGCCGCTGTCCCGGCCCGCCCGCTGTGGCGCCGCACCAGAAGTGGTCCCCGATGGCGTCATGAAAGTGGACCTTAACCCGGACCGCCCTGCTCCCTAGCGTCAGGACCATGAACGCGAACGCCCTGCGCGGTGTCCTGCTCGTCACCCTCGCCTACGCCCTCGTCGGCGCCTCCTTCACAGCCAACGGCCTGCTCGGCGACTACCCGTACGCGGGTGGGCAGGCACTCCGTTACGGTGCCGCCTGTCTGCTCCTGCTCCCTCTCCTCGGCCGCGGTGGACTCGCTCCGCTCCGGCTCCTCGGTTTCGGCGCGTGGGTACGGATCGCCGTCCTCGCGGGGGTCGGCATGGTCGGCTTCAACCTGGCCGTCCTCGCCGCCGAGCGCACCGCCGAACCCGCCGTCCCCGGAGTCGTCGTCGGCTGCGCCCCGATCGTCGTCGCCGTCCTCGTCCCCCTGCTCGAAGGGCGCAGGCCCGCGCGGCCCGTGCTGTACGGGGCCCTGCTCGTCGCCGCCGGCGCCTTCACCGTGCAGGGGTGGGGGCGCACCGACCTCGCGGGGCTCGGCTGGTCGGTGGCGGCGCTCGTCGGCGAGGTCGGCTTCACGGTGCTCGCTGTGCCCGTGCTCCGGCCGCTCGGCCCACGGCTGCTCACCGTCGCCGTCTGCGGGGTGGGTGCGGTGGAGGCGACGCTGATCGGGCTCGTCGTGGACGGGTCCGGGTTCGTGCGGATGCCGACGGGGGTGGAGGCGGGCGCGCTGCTGTGGCAGACGGTGCTCGCGACCGCCGTCGGTTTCGTCCTCTTCTACATGGCGGTCCAGCGGATCGGTATGGAGCGCGCCACGCTCTATACCGGCGCGATCCCTGTGGCGGCAGCGCTCAGCGCCGCCGCGGTCGGGGAGGCGACCTTCGGTCTGCCGCAGGCCGTGGGCGGGGTGCTCGTCGGAGCGGGGGCCGCGCTCGGCACCGGACTGCTCACCCGGCGGAGGAAGGCGGCGGCCGGTTCAGTCGGCGGAGCTGCCGTCGAGGAGCACGCGGGCGACGAGCGCGGGGTCGTCGTTCATCGGGACGTGACCGCAACCGGGCAGCCGCACGAGGCGGGCGCCGGGGATGGTCTGCTTGGCGCGGACGCCCTGGCGGCGCAGCAGCAGTCGGTCCCGGGTGCCCCAGGCGACGGTGACGGGCAGGGACGGGATGTCGTCGCGGAAGAGGACGTTCCGGCCCGCGGCGAGGGTCTGGTGGAAGCCGGTCGCTTCACGCAGCGCGAGCGTTTCGGCGACGACCGCATCGGGTGAGCGGCGGCCGGGCCGGGCGTAGATGGTGCTGGTGAGGGCGGTGCGTCCGGCCGGGGTACGGGAGAGGCGGTCGATCAGGGGGACGGGAAGCGACAGGGCCGCGCCGCGCATGGCGCGCAGGGTCCCGAAGGCGTACCGGCGCTCGCTCTCGGTCCAGAACCCGGCGGGGGAGAGGGCCGTGACCGAGCGGACCGCCTTCTCACGGCCGAGTTGGAGGGCGAGCAGCCCGCCGAGCGAGTTGCCGGCCACGTGCGGCCGCTCGATGCCGATGGCCGCACAGAACGCGGCCAGCACGGGCGTGACGGTCGTCAGGTCGTAGGCGCAACCCTGCGGGAGCCCGTCGGACGCGCCGAAGCCCGGCAGGTCCACTGCGATCACGTCGCGTTCCGAGGCCAGGACGTCGAGGACCGGCTCCCACGCCTGCCAGTGGTGGCCGATGCCGTGGAGGAGGAGCAGCGGCGCGCCCGAGCCGCGGCGCTCGTACGTCAGGGATGTGGTGCGGCGACCCAGCGGGGTCTCGAACTCGAACGCGATCCGTGCCGGCATGGAGGCTCCCTCGTACATCCTCTTAGACGTCCCGTCAGCAAGGATTACCCGTCGGTAGCTGCGAGTTCAAGAGTCCTGCGGGAAGTGGTGCCGCCGGATCCCGCCCCGGGGCCGCACCACTCCCCCCTCCCCGATTCCCTATCCCTTCATCGCCGGAGCTCCGACCACCCCAGAAGCCCCGCCCACCGGACCAGTGGGCGGGGCTTCTGGCTGCGCGCTGCTCACGGGGGTGCGAACGTCCTGTGAACGATCAAGGTCAGAGGGTCACATTTCCGGACGTTCGACGGAGGATTGGTCTTGACCAAGGGGGTGGCTCGCCTTATGGTCGCAGAGTTAGTGCAGGAACCTTTAATAAACAAGGGCGCGGAAACGCCGCGGGACACGGCGAATTGCGGAGGACAGGGTGGGGACCACGCAGCTGGAATCGGTCCAGGAACCGAAGTACCAGCACCTCAAGACGGTGATCGGCGAAGCTCTCGACTCCGACTTCGCGGTCGGTGAGATCCTGCCCAACGAGCGCGAGCTCGCGGCCCGCTTCGGCGTCGCTCGGGCCACGCTCCGCCAGGCTCTGGAGCAGCTGGAGCTGGAAGGACGCCTCCAGCGTCGGCGCGGCGTCGGTACGACGGTCGCGCCCCCGCGCGTCGGCGTCGACGTCTCGACCACGCAGCACGCATGGCCCGGTGTCGGTGACGACGCCTGGCAGGCCCAGGACTCCGTCCTCGGCACGGCGCCCGCCGCCGTCGCCCGCCTGCTGGACACCCCGGCCGGCGAGGACGTGCACGTGGTCCGCCGGGTGCGGCTCAGCCAGGGCCAGGCCGTCGCCGCGGAGCTGCTGTACGTGCCCGCGGGCTCGGTCGCCGGCCTCGCCGCGATCGACGCTCCCGCCGGACCCACGCGTGCGCGTGCCGTGCTGCGCGAGCTCCAGCATCTTGCCCTCGACGGCCAGGACCGTTCGGTGGAGCTGGGCTCCGCGCGCGCGGAGGACGCCAAGGAACTGGACCGCCTGCCGGGTTCGCCGGTGCTCGTCGTGACGACCCGCTACCTTTCGGGCGGTCGTACCGCGGCAGTCTCCGTCGCCACGTACCGCGCCGACACCTGCCGCCTCACCTTCGGCGACTCCGCCGACCTGGCCATGGCCTCCTGACCCACCCACCCGCAGCGCGCGGCCCTTTAACCCCGTCGCCGTGCAGCTGAGCAACAACGAGGACCCGGCCTTCCCAGGCCGGGTCCTCGTTGTCTCGGCCACCTCCGGAACCCGCCGACGGCGATTCCGTACGGGCTCGCGCCGCGCGGTCTAGCGCCGGGCCGTCACGCTGCCCTCGACCGCGAACAGCTGCTCCTCGACGTGGTCGAGCGCGAGCCGCAGCGCACCCGTGCCGACGGCGGCCTCGCCGAGCAGCGACAGCACCACACGCGGCGGCCGGAGGCAGAACCGCGCCAGCTCCTCGCGGAGCGGCTGCAGCACCCCGTCCAGACCGGCCGCCCAGCCGCCGACCACCACCAGCTCGGGATCGAGCGCCAGGACGAGGGCGCCGACGTCGTGGACCAAGCGCTGGATGAACCGCTCGACGGCCGCCTCGGCCCGCGCGTCACCCTTCCTCGCCAGCGTGAAGACCTCCGCCACCGCCTGCTCGTCGAGCGGATGCAGCGGTTCGTCGGTCGTCGACAGCAGGTGCTCCGGAGTCACTCCGCGCCCCAGCAGGTGCAGGGCGCCGATCTCGCCCGCCGCGCCGCCGTAACCGCGGTGCAGACGGCCGCCGATCAGCGAGCCCGCCCCGGGGCTCAGCCCGGCGAGGACGAAGACGATGTCGTCGGAGTCGGTCGCGGCGCCCTTCCAGTGCTCGGCGACGGCCGCGGCGTTGGCGTCGTTTTCCACGATCACCGGGCAGCGGAAGGAGCGGCGCAGCCGCTCGCCGAGCGCCAGGCCCGTCCAGCCGGGCAGTGCGGTGCCGAGCCGCACCGTGCCGTCGGCCTCCACGATGCCGGGGGTGCCGACACCGACGGCCCGCAGGTTCGACCGGGGCACGCCGGCCCGGCGCAGGACGTCGGCGACGACCGTACGTACCTTGTCCAGACGCTCGTCCTCGGGCGCCGTCTCCGACACCTCGCGCGCGCCCGCGCTGATGATGCGGCCGTCGAGGCCGGAGAGGAGCGCGGCGACGCGGTGCGGGCCGATCTCGATACCGAGCAGATGCCCGGCCTCGGCGCGGAAGCGGAACCGCCGGGCGGGCCGGCCCTGCCGCCGGGCCTCTCCCTCCTCGGGCGCGGTCTCGACGACGAGACCGCCTTCGATGAGTCCTTCGACGACGCCCTCGACGGTGGGCCGGGACAGCCCGGTGATCCGGGTCAGGTCCGTGAGTGTGCGCGCGTCGGAACCGCGCAGCGCATGGAGTACCACCGCGGAATTGATCCGCCGCAGCAGCGACGGATCCCCGCCGGTCAGCCTCCCCACCGTGTGTCCTCCCAGCTAGTGCCCGTCTCAGCGGATCGTACTCAATGGTTCCGGAAGCGGCGAGGGCCGCCCCCAGGACGTGTCCGCGCCGTGTCCGCCCCGAGACCCGAGGCCGCTCCGACATCCTCGGCAGCGACGGGACGCGCGGCGGCCCGAGAGTGCGTTGCGGTCGCTGCGGACTGACGTGGCGCCAACTGTCAGTGCCGGGCGGTTTACTGGGCACATGACCACGACACGCCTCCTGGCGGACCTCGACTTACTGCGGTCGAGGGAGTTCCCGGCAGGTCCGGAGCGCTCCGGCCACGTCGACAGCGGGCCCGGGTTCCATGTCGCCGCGCTCGCCACCAGCGAGGAGTTCTGGGAGGACGGCGGGAGCCTCCGGGAGCTCGTCGGAGACCAGTACGAAGCCGAGCGGGACGGGCTGGCCGCCGTGCTCGCCGCGCGCTGGGGCGAACCGGACCGGATGAGCCTGTGGCCGCTGCAGGACCGCTGCACGGAGGGTGAGCGTCTGCCGGAGCCCTGGTCCCACCTGAGCGCGCACGTGCCGGACCTCATGCTCTGGCGTGTGGACGCCCGATGGATCGGACTCGGCGTCTCACAGTGGGACGCGGAGCTGCCGTTCCAACTCCTCGTCGTCATCACGGACGTGGATCCGCCGTAGCCGTAGCCGTAGCTGAGGCCTCAGGCCTGAGGCCTCAGGCCCGAGCCCTCAGCCGGGGCCGGGGCCGAAGTCGGAGCTCGGCGTCGGGTCGCCCCCGGAGTGAGGCTGGGTGCCCGGCTCCGCGGACGGCAGGCCGGCGGCCTCCCGGAGGCGGGCGTACTCCTCCGCCATCGTCTCCGCAGTCCAGTGCGCGTTGAGCCCGCTCGGATTGGGCAGCGCCCAGATCCGGGTCGTGCCGATCGTCCGTTCCTGCGGCCCGATCGCCGCCTTCGGTTCCCCGAAGGCCGTGCGGTACGCGGTCACGCCGACGACCGCGAGCCAGCGGGGCTTCAGCCGCAGGACCTTCGCGGTGAGGATCCGGCCGCCCTCGACGTACTCCTCGCGGCTCAGTTCGTCGGCGCGCGCGGTCGGCCGGGCGGCGACGTTCGTGATGCCGAGGCCGTACGAGAGCAGCTCGTCCTGCTCGTCGGGGCGCAGCAGGCGCGGGGTGAAGCCGGCGAGGTGTAGCACCGGCCAGAACCGGTTGCCGGGGCGGGCGAAGTGGTGGCCGGTCGCCGCGGTCATCAGGCCCGGGTTGATCCCGCAGAACAGAACGGCGAGGCCGCCCTCGGCCACGTCGGGGACGACGCGGTCGCGGGCGGCCTCCAGTTCCTCACGGGTGAACCGGCGGGTCCGGGTCAGAGGATCGCCCCGGGGGCGTAGGCAGCGGCCTCCGGGTGCTGCTTGACGAGCTCATCGATCCGGGACACCACGGTGGCGACCTGGTCGGCGGCGGCGCCGGTGAAGGAGAGCTTGTCCGCCATCAGCTCGTCGAGCTGCGCGCGGTCCAGCGGGATGCGGTCGTCGGCTGCGAGCTTATCGAGCAGCTCGTTGCGCTCGACGCCCTGCTCACGCATGGCGAGGGCGGAGGCGACGGCGTTCTCCTTGATCGCCTCGTGGGCGAGCTCGCGGCCCACGCCGGCGCGGACCGAGGCCATGAGGACCTTGGTGGTCGCGAGGAAGGGGAGGTAGCGGTCGAGCTCACGGGCGACGACGGCAGGGAAGGCACCGAACTCGTCGAGCACGGTGAGGAAGGTCTCCAGCAGGCCGTCGAGCGCGAAGAACGCGTCCGGCAGGGCCACGCGGCGGACCACGGAGCAGGACACGTCGCCCTCGTTCCACTGATCGCCGGCCAGCTCGCCGGTCATCGAGGCGTAGCCGCGCAGGATGACCATGAGGCCGTTGACGCGCTCGCAGGAGCGGGTGTTCATCTTGTGCGGCATCGCGGAGGAGCCGACCTGGCCGGGCTTGAAGCCCTCGGTGACGAGCTCGTGGCCGGCCATCAGGCGGATCGTCTTGGCGATCGAGGACGGGCCGGCGGCGAGCTGCACGAGCGCGGTGACCACGTCGTAGTCGAGCGAGCGCGGGTAGACCTGGCCGACCGAGGTGAAGGCGTGCGCGAAGCCGAGGTGGCCGGCGATCCGCTGCTCCAGGTCGGCGAGCTTGCCCGCGTCGCCGCCGAGCAGGTCGAGCATGTCCTGGGCGGTGCCGACCGGGCCCTTGATGCCGCGCAGCGGGTAACGGCCGAGCAGCTCCTCCAGGCGCGCGTACGCCACGAGCAGCTCGTCCGCGGTGGTCGCGAAGCGCTTGCCGAGGGTGGTGGCCTGGGCGGCGACGTTGTGCGAGCGCCCAGCCATGACCAGCTCGCCGTACTCGGCGGACAGCTTGCCGAGACGGGCGAGGACGGCGACCGTACGGTCCCGGACCAGCTCCAGGGAGAGGCGGATCTGGAGCTGCTCGACGTTCTCCGTGAGGTCGCGGGAGGTCATGCCCTTGTGCACGTGCTCATGGCCGGCAAGGGCGTTGAACTCCTCGATACGTGCCTTCACGTCGTGCCGGGTGACCTTCTCGCGCTCGGCGATGGAGCCGAGGTCGACCTGGTCGAGGACGC
This sequence comes from Streptomyces sp. NPDC004435, assembly GCF_042873895.1. Taxonomy (NCBI): domain Bacteria; kingdom Bacillati; phylum Actinomycetota; class Actinomycetes; order Kitasatosporales; family Streptomycetaceae; genus Streptomyces; species Streptomyces sp. NPDC004435. The sequence continues at coordinate 131,404 of NZ_JBIAMB010000010.1, forward strand.
GCTCGTAGTCGGCGATCGCCGCGTCCGGAACCTCGATCCCGAGGTCCTTCTGGGCACGCAGCACGGCGAGCCACAGCTGGCGCTCCAGCTTCACCTTCTGCTCGGGGGACCAGAGGACGGCGAGCTCCGCGGAGGCGTAGCGGCCGGCCAGGACGTTGGGGATACGGGGCTTCACAGTCGCAGCAGTCACGGGTCCAGAGTTTACTGGTGATTTCTGCAGGCCAGCGCCGTGGTCCAGGCTGGAGCTTGCTACGAGACGCAGCTCACGCGTCCGGTGGCGGCGACCAGCTCAGACCTCGGACCCGCTCTCGTACGGCAGCAGGTCGGGCCGCTTCGGCGGGCGGCCGTCGCCGGACGAGCGCCCGGTGAGCCGGCGACCGATCCACGGGCCGAGGTGCTCCCTGGCGAACCGGGCGTCCGCTGTGCGGCGCGCCACCCAGCCGGGCCGTACGGAGGCGGGGAGCGGGGTCCGCCAGTCGTCCTCGGCGGTGAGACCCAGGGTCTGCCACACGGCCTCGGCCACCCGGCGGTGGCCGTCGGCCGTGAGGTGCAGCCGGTCCACGTCCCAGATGCGGGGGTCGGCCAGGACGGGCGCGCCGTACAGGTCGACGACGAGGGCGCCGTGCCGGGCGGCGAGCTCGTCGATGTGGGCGAAGAGCTCCTCCATCCGGGGGCGGAAACGGTCCAGCACCGGACCGTTCCGGCCGGGGCTCCGCATCAGGACGAGCTGCCCGCAGGCAGGTGTGAGGTGTTCCACGGCCTGGGTCAGGAGGTCCTTCACACGGACCATGTCGACCTTGGGGCGGAGCGTGTCGTTGAGGCCGCCGACGAGGGTGACCACATCGGCCTTCATCTCGGCGGCCAGGGGCACTTGCTCCTCGATGATCTGTCCGATGAGCTTCCCCCGGACGGCGAGGTTCGCGTAGCGGAAGCCCGGCGTGCGGGCCGCGAACCGGCCCGCGAGGACGTCCGCCCAACCCCGGTAGGACCCGTCGGGCCTCAGGTCCGACATACCCTCGGTGAAGCTGTCCCCGACGGCGACAAGACTGTTGTACGTGGCATTGATCTCCATGGCGGAGCCGATCATACCGTGCGGTATGCGCGAGTGCCGTGGAGAACCCGGGAGGGGAAACCCGATGAGCGACGCGCTCCTGAACGCCCTGGCCGAGGCGCTGGCCGGGCTGGTGACCGCGGTCGAGACCAGCGACGAGGACACCCTCGACCCCGACACGGCGGTGAAGTGGCTGGAGGAAACCGCCCACGTGTTCTCCGGGCTCGGCCGGACCGACCGCAGCACCCTCGACGGCCTCTTCCGCGCCGCCGCGCTGCGGCAGCCGCCGGGCGCCCGGCGCGACGAGCTGCTCAAGGTCCCCGGGGGCTTCTGGCTCGCCGAGGACGCCCACCTCGCCGTCGTCGATGCCGTCGCCGAGCGGGCGGGCCGCTACGCGGACACCATCAGGGACGCCAATCCCGCGACGCCCGTGCCGACCTGCCCGGGCTGGACGCTCGCCGACCTGACCCGCCACCTCGGCACCGTCCACGGCTGGGCCGCGCACCTCGTGACCGCGCGCCCCGCCACTCGCGTCCGCGCCGGCGACCTGGGCCTCGAACCGCCCGCCGACCCGTCCGCGTACCCGGGCTGGTTCACCGCCCGCGCGGAGGGGTTCGCCGCTGCCGCGCGCGCCGCCGACCCGGACGCGCCGGTGTGGTCGCCGGGAGCCGACCCGTCCGTGCGCCACTACCCGCGCCACGTTCTGGCCGAGACGGTCGTCCACCTCGCCGACGCCGAGATCGCGCTCACCGGCGCGGCCCGGCCGCTCGACCCCCGTACGGCCGCTGACGCGCTCGACCACTTCCTCACCACTGCCCCCTACGTGCCGTGGATCGCCGAACCGCTCGCCCACCTCGACCGCGACGGCGCGGTCCTGCGTCTGGCCGCGCGCGACAGCGGCGCCGTCTGGACGCTCGTCCTCGGCGGGGGAGGCTTCGCCTGGAGCCGGGGGAGCGACGGCACCGAGCCGACCGCGAGCGTGACGGCGGACGCGGGCGAACTCCTCCTTCTGCTCCACCGCCGCTACACGGCCGACGACCCCCGCTTCACTCTCACCGGTGACCGGGACCTCCTCGACGACTGGCTCGCGGCCGGCGCGCTCTGACACCGCACGCGAAACGGCGACGGAACAGCGGGCCGGCGCGGCGCTTCGCGGCGTCAACCGAACGCACGGTGTCACCCGTCGCCGGAATGCGGCCATGTCGCAGGAGGAACGACAGCGGGAAGGGCCCCGGGATCCGAGATCCCGGGGCCCTTCTTGTGCATGTGCCAAACGCCGAGGCGGGCGTCGCGTCACGACGCCGCCGGGCGCCCCACCAGCTCGCGGAGGACGTCCTCCATCGTCACGAGGCCGGCCAGCTTGCCGTCCTCGTCGAGCACGGCGGCCAGATGCGTACGGCTGCGGCGCATCGCCGTCAGCACGTCGTCCATCGGTGTGGCCGCCCGCACCCGGGCGATCGGCCGCAGCGCCGACACCGGGAACGGCAGGTCGCGCGGTGTGATGTCCAGGGCGTCCTTCACATGGAGGTAGCCCAGGATCCGGCGGTCGGAGTCCACCACGGGGAACCGGGAGAAGCCCGACACGGCGGACAGCGCCTCCAGCTCTTCCGGAGTGGTGCCCACCTGCGCGTACATCACCTTCTCCACCGGCATGACCACATCCCGCACCGGGCGGCGGCCCAGCTCCAGGGCATCGTGCAGACGCTCGGTCGCGCGGTCGTCGAGCAGACCGGCGTCACTCGCGTCGGTGACCATCCGCGCCAGCTCGTCGTCCGAGAACGTCGCCGACACCTCGTCCTTCGTCTCCACGCGCAGCAGCTTCAGCAGCGCGTTCGCGAAGGCGTTGATGGTGAAGATGACCGGCCGCAGCGCGCGGGCCAGGGCCACCAGCGGCGGGCCGAGGATCAGCGCGCTCTTGGTGGGTTCGGCGAGCGCGATGTTCTTCGGGACCATCTCGCCGAGCAGCATGTGCAGATAGGTGGCCACGGTCAGCGCGATCACGAACGAGATCGGGTGGACCAGGCCGTGCGGCACACCGACGGCGTCGAAGACGGGCTCCAGCAGGTGCGCGATGGCCGGCTCGGCCACGATGCCGAGCACCAGGGTGCACAGCGTGATGCCGAGCTGTGCCGCCGCGAGCAGTGCGGAGACGTGTTCCAGACCCCAGACGACGCTGCGGGCCCGCCGGTCGCCGGCCTCGGCCAGCGGCTCGATCTGGCTGCGCCGGACCGAGATGAGGGCGAACTCGGCGCCGACGAAGAAGGCGTTCACGACCAGTGTCAGCAGGCCGATCAGCAACTGGATCGCGATCATCGGCGCGTCTCCCCGGTCTCGTCCTCGTCCTGGGGGAGCGGCGCGTGCATCAGTACGCGCGCGGCGCGGCGCCCGGAGGCGTCGACGACGTCGAGGCGCCATCCGCCCAGTTCCACGCTGTCGCCGACGGCGGGGATCCGGCCGAGGTCCGTCGCGAGGACACCGGCGAGGGTCTCGTACGGTCCGTCCGGCACCTTCAGACCGATGCGTTCCAACTGGTCGGTACGAGCGGCTCCGTCGGCCGACCACAGTACGCGGCCGTCCTCGTCCTCGCCCGCGTTCGCCAGGTCGGGGGTCTCGTGCGGGTCGTGCTCGTCGCGCACCTCGCCGACGACCTCCTCGACGATGTCCTCCAGGGTCGCGACGCCGGCCGTGCCGCCGTACTCGTCGATGACGACGGCCATCGTCTGCCTGCCGGCGAGCCGGTCGAGCAGCTTGTCCACCGTCAGCGTCTCGGGCACGAGCAGCGGCTCGCGCGCGATGTCGCCGACGCGGCGCAGCCGCCGCGCGTCGGCGGGTATGGCCAGTACGTCCTTGATGTGGGCGATGCCCACGACCGTGTCGAGGTTGCCCCGGTAGACGGGGAAGCGGGAGAGGCCGGTGGCGCGCGTGGCGTTCGCGACGTCCTCGGCGGTGGCCTGCACCTCCAGCGCGGTCACCTGGACGCGCGGCGTCATCACGTTCTCGGCCGTGAGCTCCGCGAGGTTCAGTGTGCGAACGAACAATTCCGCCGTGTCCGCCTCCAGGGCGCCCTCCTTCGCCGAGTGGCGTGCGAGCGCCACCAGCTCCTGGGGAGAACGCGCGGACGCCAGCTCCTCCGCGGGCTCCATGCCCAGGCGGCGCAGGATCCGGTTGGCGGTGTTGTTGAGGTGGCTGATCAGCGGCTTGAAGGCGGCCGTGAACACGCGCTGGGGCGTCGCCACGACCTTCGCGACAGCGAGGGGCGAGGAGATCGCCCAGTTCTTGGGAACCAGCTCGCCGACCACCATGAGGACCACGGTGGACACGGCGGTGCCCAGGACCAGGGCGACCGAGGAGGCCACCGTCGGGGAGAGGCCGAGTGCCTCGACCGGGCCCTTGATCAGTTTGGAGATGGAGGGCTCGGAGAGCATGCCGACGACCAGGTTGGTGACGGTGATGCCGAGCTGCGCGCCGGAGAGCTGGAACGTGAGCGACTTGACGGCTTTGAGCGCGCCGGCCGCGCCGCGCTCTCCGCGCTCGACGGCCGCTTCGAGCTCGCCCCGTTCGACGGTGGTCAGCGAGAACTCCGCCGCCACGAACGCGCCGCACGCGAGGGAGAGCAGGAGGGCCACCAGGAGCAGAAGCACTTCGGTCATCGGTTCACCTCCGTCCCATGATCAGTCAGCGGGATGCGGAGCGCGCGATGTCGGTCGCCGGAATCGGAACCGGTGCTTTCGGTGAGAGAGGCACCAGTGCTACTGGGAGGCTCGCCCATGGGCGGACGTTCACACCTTTCGGTCGTCTCGGTCGTGGAGGTGGTCTGAAGGAGATCCCATGGTAAAGGATCGGCAAAACAGCCCGCTGATCACCCCGCGAAGGGCTTCACCCAGCGGCGCCACTGGTCCTGGCGCTCGTACCCCGCCGCGCCCCAGGCATGATGCGCCCGCTCGTTCGCCTCCAGGACCATCGCGTCCACGCGGCGCCCGCCGAGTGCGGCGAAACGATCCTCCGACGCCTGCAGCAGGGCCTTGGAGAGACCGCGCCTGCGGTACGACGGGAGCACCGCGAGCCGGTAGAGAGAAGCGCGCCAGCCGTCCCAGCCGGCGATCACGGAGCCGACGATCCGGTCGCCGTCCACGGCGAGGATCAGGGCCTCGGGGTCGCGGTCGAGGAGCCGCCGCACCCCGTCGACGTCGTCGGAGATGGACGTGCCCTCGGCGGACTCCCGCCAGAAGGCGAGCACGGACTCGGCGTCGGCCGGCACGGCGGTACGGATCTGTATAGGTGTCTCGATCACGGCTCGATCCCACCACGCGGGTACGGGCGTCGCCAGCACATTCCGCACCGTGGGCAACCGCGGCAGGCGCCACCACGAACACGGGCGTCACCCGGTGACGAAGCAGAACTCGTTGCCTTCCGGATCCCGCATCACCTGGAAGGACCCCTGCTCATCGGCGACGAGCCCGCCTACGCGGACCGCGCCGCGCGGCGACCACGCGTCGGCCGCCGCCTCCGGGTCGGGCACCTCCAGGTCGAGGTGGAGCCGGTTCTTCACCGCCTTGCCCTCGGGCACGCGCTGGAACGCGACGCGGACGAACCCGGGCGGGTCCACGTACGACCAGTCGGCGCTCCGGTCGACGGGCTCCCCGCCGAGGAGCCCCGCCCAGAAACGGACCAGCGCGGCCGGATCGCCGCAGTCGAAGACGAGTTCCTGAACGTGTGCGCGCATCCCCTCACTCTACGGAGGGAGGGGACGCGCGGGAGGGTTCGGGACTCAGGGGGTGGCCCCGACGGCTTTAAGCGGCGGCCGGCGACTCAGGCCCCGGCGCCGCGCGCGAACACGGCCGCGTCCCACGTGCCGCCGAGGGCGGGCGCGAGCCAGCCGCCCGCCGCCGCGCGGAAGGCCGCCGGGTCGAGCGCGCCGGAGCCCTCCGGAACCGCTCCGAGCAGGGGCGCGCCGGCCGACTCCGGCAGATCGGCCAGATTACACAGCGCCGCGAGGTCCGGTGCCGCCGGCCAGCTGCCGACGACCACGCCGAGCTGCTCGATCCCGCGCGCCCGCAGCGCCTCCGCCGTCAGCGCGGTCGAGTTCAGCGTCCCGAGCCCGGCCGGCGCGACCACGAGGACGGGCGCGCCGAGAAGCCGTGCGGCGTCGGCGAGCGTGCCGCCGTCCTCGTCGAAGCGGACGAGCAGCCCGCCCGCGCCCTCGACGAGCACCAGGTCGTGCTCCTCGGCGAGCGCCCGGGCCGCTTCCGCGACCTGAGCGGGTCCGACGGCGGCCATGCCGGCGCGCCGGGCCGCGGTGGCCGGGGCGAGGGGTTCGGGGTAGCGGGCGAGCTCGGCGGATGCCTTGGCGCCCGAGAGCCGTACCACCTCGTCGGCGTCGCCGCGCTCCTCGGGCGCCAGGCCGGTCTGGGCGGGCTTGAGGACCGCGACCGACCGTCCGGCGGCGACGGCCGCGGCGGCGACCGCCGCCGTGACGACGGTCTTGCCGATCTCCGTCCCCGTCCCGCTGACGACGACGATGCTCATGGTGGTTCCTTTCTCTGCGCCTGTGCGGTGGTGCCCGGAGTCGTCCGGACACCACCGCACAGGCGGAATCAGCCCGCGGTCGCCGCGGCGCGCACCGCCGTACAGATCCGCGCCAGGTCGGCGTCGTCCGTCACGTACGGCGGCATCGTGTAGATGAGGTCCCGGAACGGGCGCAGCCAGACGCCCTCCCGGACGGCCGCCCGGGTCGCCGCCGCCATGTCGACCTCGTGGTCGAGCTGGACGACGCCGATCGCGCCGAGCACCCGCACGTCGCGGACGCCCGGGACGTCCTCGGTGCCGGCGAGGCCGTCGCACAATCCGCTCTCGATCCGCTTGACCTCCTGCGCCCAGTCCCGGGAGAGCAGCAGGTCGATGGAGGCACAGGCGACGGCCGAGGCCAGCGGGTTGCCCATGAACGTCGGCCCGTGCGCGAGCACCGGCACCTCGCCCTGGGAGATGCCGTCGGCCACTGTGCCGGTGCACAAGGTCGCCGCCATCGACAGATAGCCACCCGTCAACGCCTTGCCCAGGCACATCACATCGGGCGAGACCCCGGCCTGGTCCGCGGCGAAGAGCGTGCCCGTGCGGCCGAAGCCCGTGGCGATCTCGTCGAAGACGAGCAGCACGCCGTGCGCGTCGCACGCCTCGCGCAGCACCCGCAGATAGGCGGGGTCGTGGAAGCGCATGCCGCCCGCGCCCTGCACCACCGGCTCCACGATGACCGCGGCCAGCTCGTCCGCGTGCCGCGCGATCGTGGCGCGGAGCAGTTCGGCGTACGACTCCTCGTACGCGACCGGCGGCGCGTCCACGAAGACCTGCTGCTGGAGCACGCCGGACCACAGCTGGTGCATCCCGCCCTCGGGGTCGCACACCGACATCGGCTGCCAGGTGTCGCCGTGGTAGCCGCCGCGCCAGGTCAGCAGCCGCCGCTTGGCGGGGCGGCCGAGCGAACGCCAGTACTGCAGGCACATCTTGGCCGCGACCTCGACCGCGACGGAGCCGGAGTCGCTGAGGAAGACGTGCCGCAGGGGCTCGGGCGTGATCTCGACGAGCCGGGCCGCGAGACGTACCGCCGGCTCGTGGGTGAGACCGCCGAACATCACGTGGCTCATCTTGTCGAGCTGGCCGCGCGCCGCCTCGTTGAGCACCGGGTGGTTGTAGCCGTGCACAGCCGACCACCACGAGGACATGCCGTCGATCAGCTCGGTCCGTCCCTCGGCGGGCTCGGCGAGGTGCAGTCGCACACCGGAGGCCGACGACACCACCAGCGGATCCGTACGGCCCGGCATGGGACCGTACGGATGCCACACGTGCGCCCGGTCGAGGGCGAGGAGTTCGTCGTTGCGCATCGTCACCCGTTACGCGTTCGGCGCGAGGTCCGTGCCGGCCCCGCGGCGGCGCACCGCCACCAGGTCGGTCCTGGCCTCCGAGGCACCGGCGAGCACCGTGGCCGGAGCCTCGGCCGGAGGAGCCGCGAGGCCACCGCCGCACGGACCGCAACCGCCACCGGCACCGGCCGTCGCGTCCGCGCCCGCCTCGGCGTGCGAGCCGCAGCCACCCGCCGCTCCGGAACCGCAGCCGCCCGCCGACGCGTGCGAACCGCAGCCGCCGCCGGCCGCCGCGAGCGCACCTGCGGCCGCGAGCGCGTCGGCGCGGTGGGCGGGCAGCGTGGTCGTCCCCGCGCCCTCCACCTCGAAGCCGGCGTCCGCGATCATGTCGAGGTCGGCCTGGCCGGCCTGGCCCTCGCTGGTGAGGTAGTCGCCGAGGAAGATCGAGTTGGCGATGTTCAGCGCCAGCGGCTGCATCGACCGCAGGTGGACCTCGCGGCCGCCCGCGATGCGGACCTCCACGTCGGGGCAGACGAAACGGACCATGGCGAGGATCCGCAGGCAGCGCTGGGGGCTGAGGTGCCACTCCTTCGCCAGCGGCGTCCCCTCGAAGGGGATGAGGAAGTTGACCGGCACCGAGTCCGAGTCCAGCTCGCGCAGTGCGAAGACCACGTCGACCAGGTCCTCGTCGGTCTCGCCCATGCCCGCGATCAGGCCCGAGCAGGCCGAGAGGCCGGCCGCGTGCGCCTTCTGCACGGTGTCCACCCGGTCCGCGTAGGTGTGGGTGGTGGTGATCTCGCCGTACGTACCCTCGGAGGTGTTGAGGTTGTGGTTGTACGCGTCGGCGCCGGCCGTCTTCAGCCGCTCGGCCTGGCCGTCGGAGAGCAGACCGAGGCAGGCGCACACCTCGACGCCCTCGTTCTGCTCCTTGATCGCCTCGATGGTCCTGCCGACCCGCTCGACGTCCCGGTCCGTCGGGCCGCGGCCGCTCGCCACCAGACAGACCCGCTTGGCGCCACCGGCGATGCCCGCCGCGGCCGCCTGGGAAGCCTCGTCCGGCTTCAGCCAGGTGTACTTGAGGATGTCGGCCTTCGAGCCGAGCCGCTGCGAACAGTAGGAGCAGTCCTCGGGGCACAGCCCGGACTTCAGGTTGACCAGGTAGTTCAGCTTCACGCGCCGCCCGAACCACTGACGGCGCACCTTGCCGGCCGCCGCCACCACATCGAGCAGATCGTCGTCGGAGGTCGCCAGCACGGCGAGCGCTTCTTCACGGGTCGGCGACTCGCGCCGCAGCCCCTTCTCCACCAGCGTGTTCAGCAGGTCCATAAGCGCTGATCCTTGCTTACGGCACACCCCCCGGCCAAGGAGGAACTGAACAAACGACTCCGATCGAGGTGTGTGTATGACCACATCCCGACCGCGACCCGCTGCCGTTAGGGTCTGTGCGCTGCCTACAAAAGGTGTCGGCACAAAACGCCGACAGGGGCGCCGGAACCGGCGCCGACACAGGTGCCGACCGAAGGAACGCCGTATGTCCCAGGCCCAGCCGACCGAGCCGACCCGGCCCCCGCACCGCTCCGCCTTCGACTGGACAGGGGCGGAGGCCCGCCGCCGGGCCGAGGCCGGGCTGGTACGGACGCTGCGGCCGCGCCCCGCCGAGTCGAACCTGCTCGACCTGGCGGGAAACGACTACCTCGGCCTCACGCGGCACCCCGAGGTCACCGCGGCGGCCGCCGAGGCCGCCTCCCGCTGGGGCGCGGGCGCGACCGGTTCGCGTCTCGTCACCGGCACGACGCGGCTGCACACCCGGCTGGAGGAGGAACTGGCCGCGTTCTGCGGCTTCGAGGCCGCCCTCGTCTTCTCCTCCGGCTACACCGCCAACCTCGCCGCGCTCACCGCGCTGGGCGGCCCGGGCGCGCTGATCGTCTCCGACGCGGCCAACCACGCCTCGATCGTGGACGGCTGCCGGCTCGCCCGCGCGGAGGCGGCCGTGGTTCCGCACGCCGACCCCGAAGCCGTACGCAAGACGCTGGAGGCGCATCCGGGGCGGCGCGCTCTCGCCGTCAGCGACTCCGTCTTCTCCGTCGACGGCGACCGAGCACCACTGGAGGAGCTCGCCGCCGCCTGCCGTGAGCACGGCGCCGGGCTGGTCGTGGACGACGCGCACGGTTTCGGCGTGCTCGGCACGGGCGGACGCGGCGCGCTCCACGGCGCCGGGCTCGCGGGCGACGAGGACGTGGTCGCCACCCTCACCCTCTCCAAGTCGCTGGGCAGTCAGGGCGGCGCGGTCCTCGGCCCGGCCCGGGTGATCGAGCACCTGGTCAACTCGGCGCGGACGTTCATCTTCGACACCGGACTCGCACCGGCCGCCACGGGTGCGGCGCTCGCGAGCCTCCGGCTCATCGGCGCCGACCCTGGCCTCGCCGCGCGGGCGCGTACGGTCGCGACGACCCTGCACCGGACGCTCACCGAGGCGGGGTTCACCTCGGCCCGGCCGGACGCGGCCATCGTGTCGGTCCGCGCGCCGGGGCCGGAGGAGGCTCTGCGATGGGCGGCCGACTGCCGCGAACGGGGCCTGTCCGTGGGGTGTTTCCGGCCGCCGTCGGTGCCGGACGGCATCTCGCGGCTGCGGCTGACGGCCCGCGCCGACCTCACCGACGCGCAGCTCGCGCGAGCGGTCGAGACCATCGTGCGGACCGCGCCGGCCGGGGCGCGCTGACACCGTCTTCCGGACGGTTCTCCGTGGGCCATGGCCCACGGACGGTCCCAAGAGCGTTTCCGTGGCCGAGAGTTCACCGCTTCGAGCGACAGAACGGGGCATATCTCGGGAGAACGCCCCACCAGGGCCCGGGATCGGTGACAGTCTGACGCGGAGCGCGATCCGGGGCGACTGCCTCGGCGGGAAAGGGACGACTCGCCATGGCAGATCACCAGGAAGCATCCGTCACCCTGCCGAGCGAGCCCGCCGCGGTCGCCACGGCGCGGAGGTTCGTGGCGGACGTGCTCGGCCGCTGGGGTCTGGACGACGGCGAGGACGTGGCGGACTCGATCCGGCTGATGGTCTCGGAGCTCGCGACCAACGCCGTGCAACACACCTTTGGGCAATCGCCCACCTTCACCGTCGAGCTGGGGCTCGACCGCGAGGGCTTGCTGCGGATCGGAGTGACCGACAGTCACCCGCGGTTCCCGCGCCGGCTTCCCGCCGCCGTGCAGCAGGACAACGGACGCGGCATGCGGATCATCCGGGTCCTGGCGGCGGAGGCCGGTGGCCGTCTTTCGGTCACGCCGACCGTCGAGGGCGGGAAGACCGTATGGGTCACGCTGCCGTGGGCCACGGCAGCGGTCCCGGCCTGCTGACCGGCCTGACGCTTCCGCTCATTCGGAGTGCATCCTCGTCGGCGGCCATGTGCCGCCGGCGAAGTGAGGGGCCCAGTGGTACGGGTTCACCTCGATGAGCGTGCGGGCGAGCCATCGGGTCGAGTCCTCGGGATCGGGTACGCCGACCTCGACGTCCGGGCCCCAGGGCGCCAGGCGCTCACTCCGATCAAGTGTCATCGACGCATTCCAGGAAGGGCCTGTGCCGATGCACAGGGGCGCTTGCGGAGAAGCGTGGGCGGGCTCCGGCGCCCGCGGTGCGGGGTGCGGCGGCGCCACCGCACCCTGGGGACCACCGCGGGCGCCGGTGGGTCAGCGCACGCGCCCGTAGTAGACCTTCGAGGACCAGATCTTGTCGAGCTTCACCCAGGAGCCGGTCTTGGGCGAATGCCAGATCTTGCCGCCGCCGGCGTAGAGCCCGACGTGGTAGACCCTGCCGCCCGAGTGGAAGAAGACCAGGTCGCCCTTCTGTCGGCTGGAGGCGGAGATGTGCCGGGTCTTGTTGTACTGCTGCTGCGCGGTGCGGGGCAGCGACTTGCCCGCCTTCTTGTACGCGTAGAGCGTGAGCCCGGAGCAGTCGAAGCGGGTGGGTCCCGCCGAGCCGTACCGGTAGGGCGCGCCCTTCTTGGCGGCGGCGACGCCCAGTGCCTTCGTCGCGTGGGAGGTCGCTGCCTGGGCCTCGGGTGCCGCTCCGGGTGCGAGGAGCGTGCCGCCGACGGCGGCGAGGGTGAGAGCCGAGACGGCTCCCGCCCGGGACAGCAGGGACGGGACATGCATCTGCGCAGTCATGCGCAACCCTTCGTCAGCCGCCTGTGAAGGATGACCTGTCGGGTTCGGGCAGGCGAAGATGCCCGGCCGCGGCTGCGGCTTCACCCCGAGGGACGATCGCGCTGGGGATTCAGCGCGATCGACCCGTACTGCTCGGGTCCTCCACTCCTGCCGATCCAATCCTGTCGACCAGACGTCCGGGGCAGCGGCAGGACTCGGCGTCCGCCCGGACCGCCCCGCCTGGGTGGCGGGGGCTTGTCGTCGTCGAGGATCTTGACCCACAGGACGGTCGAAAACCGAGCGGAAACGGCGTTATGTGAGGCTCCTCACGACTGATCCATACGGGTGGACAAGAGGGTTTCGTGATCGTCGTAGGTTTGGCCGACGAGCCCCGTACCAGCGTCGGAATGTCCCATTCCGCCAAATGCGTACACCTGTTGCGCAACTTTCCCGCTCCGCCTGCCGGTCTCGCGACTACGCCGAACGGGGGACGGTTTCTGCGTTCCCTGTCGGCCGTCCGGGGCTCGACACGACACGGAGGAATGTCAACTCGCCCGTGATCTGGGCACGGTGACTCGGGCCGCTCGCCGCTCGCCGCCCAACACCCGCAGCGCGCAGGCCAATGTCTCGGCGTGGACCTCGCTCTCGCCCCGCATATGCATGAGCGTCAGGGCGTCGCGCAGCGCCTCGACCCGGCCGGCCAGCGCCTGCGCGGCGCGCAGGGCCCCATACGTATGCGAGGTCCTGGATGGATTGATCTTTCCCAGGAGGTCGACGACTTCGAGGTAGGCGTCGATGAACTGCCCCTCGGCGCGCGTCAGGGCGGGCAGCGGCGGGAGCTCCGGGACCATCGCGCCCTCACCCGGCGGTCGGGCCGGAGGCGGCCCGGCGGTCGCTGATGACGTGGTCGACCAGGCCGTAGGCGAGCGCGGCCGGCGCGTCGAGGACGGTCGGGCGGTCGGTGTCGGCGGCGATCCGTTCCTCGTCGTGGCCGGTGTAGGCGGAGAGCAGGCGGGTCATCACGTGGCGCAGCCGGTCCAGTTCGCGCGCCTGGAGGTCCAGGTCGGAGGGCTGGCCGGTGAACGGCTCGTCCTGCACCGGCTGCCGAAGGGTGACGCGCGCGCCGGGCAGCATCATCCGCTTGCCGGGCGTGCCCGCGGCGAGCAGCACCGCCGCCGTGGAGCCCGCCTGGCCGAGGCAGGTCGTCTCCACGTCGCTCGCGAGGCTCCGCATCGTGTCGTGGATCGCCGTCATCGCGGTCATCGAGCCGCCGGGGGAGTTGAGGTACAGCGCGATGTCCTGCCCGGGGGCGGCGTGGTCGAGGTGCAGGAGCTGGGCGATGACGTCGGTCGCGGCGACGTCGTCCACGGGTGTGCCGAGGAAGACCACCCGGTTCTCCAGGAGCTTCGCGTACGGATCGAGGGTGCGGGTGCCGTACGAGGTCCGCTCCGAGAATTCCGGCAGCACGTGGCGTGCGTACATGGGGAGCAACTCCTTCTGTAAAAAATGTACAGGACGTACAGACCGTAAGATGAGGAGCATGACCTACGAGATCCCGGTGACGCAAGCGCGGGCGGAGCTCGCCGACCTCATCAACCGCGTGGTGTACGGCGGCGAGCGCGTGGTCGTGACCCGCCACGGGAAGCCGCTCGTCGGCCTGGTGTCCGCCGCCGACCTGGAACGACTCGAGAAGCTGGAGGCCGAGACGCAGGAGACGCCCGTCGAGTCGGTGCTCCGTTCGCTGTCCGATACGGGTGTTGTCGGCGGTCTCGGTTCCGCCACAGGTGAACAGCGCCGCTTCGGCATCGCCGCCCACCATCGCGAGCCCGGCACGAGCTGACCGCCGGACCCGTCCGCTGTCCTCCCCGCTGCCTGCCCCGCCTCCGCCGCCCGTTTCGGGTGTCGGCCCGCCAACGTCATGAGAAAGCCGCGTGCCCCCGTCCGTCAGGTCGGGGGCACGCGGCCGTCAGGGTCCGGGCGGGTCAGCCCGCCGCCGGAGCTCGGACCGGGGTCTGGGGTCCGGTCGTCGTCGGCGCGGACGCCGGGACGGTCCGCCGTCGGCCGCCCAGGGCCAGCGCCGCCAGGCCGGCGGCGGCCCAGAGGGAGAGGACGAGGAGAGGGCCGCCGGCGCCGGCGCCGTCGAAGAAGGAGACGGAGCGCAGGGCCGTACCGCCCGCGCCCGGCGGGAGCCACTGGCCGATCAGGCCGATCCCGGACGGCAGGAGCTCCGGCGCCCCGGCCATGCCGGAGAAGGCGTTCCCCGCGAGGACGGTGAGCACCGCGGCGAGTCCGAAGCCGGGCTTGCCGAGCAGGGTGGCGAGTCCCGCGAAGATCGCACCGATCGCCAGCACCGTCAGGGCCAGTACTCCCGCCTCCGCCCAGAAGTTCCCGGTCAGTGCGCCGAGCCAGCCGTGCGCGAGCGCGGCGGCGGTGAGCCCCGCGAGCGCGGCGGCGCCGACGACGGTGGCGGCCGCGCGGGCACCGCGCAGCCCGAGGAGCACGGTGACCACGCCGCTGGCGGCGCCCGCGAGGGCGAGCGGGAGCAGGCTCGCGCCCAGGACGGCGCCGCGCGGATCGCCGGAGGGCAGGGCGACGACGTCGGTCACCGGCACCGTCCGGCCCTCGGCGGCGGCCGGTCCGGCGACCGCCTCGCGCAGCAGGCCCGCCACGACCGGGCCGCCGGCGGATGCGGTCAACAGTTCCGGTCCGGACGGGGTGACGACCACGGCTCCATAGACCTCCCGATTCTCTATGGCGGAGCGCGCGGAGGCGGCGTCCTCGTACCGGTGGATCTCGAAGGCTCCCTCGCGGCGGCCGAGCTCTCGGGCGACCCCGTCGGCCGCCGCGGCCGGTCCCGCCACGCCGACGGGCAGGTCGCGGGGCGCCGTGCGGGCTGCGGGCCAGGCGAAGGTCCACAGGGCGAGGGCGGCGAGGACCGGGACGAGCAGCAGTACCGCGAGGGGCTTGCGCCCCGCGGCGGGGGCGGTGGCGACGGACATGACGGCCTCGATTCGGAGGTGAGGAGGGGTGGAAGTTCGGAGGTTCGGAGATTGAAGGGTCCGGACTGGGATGCGCGGCGCAGTCGGAGGGAGGAAGTAAAGAGAAGGATCGTTCGTTTTTGCTGTGCCCCTCACTGTCCGCCGGGGTGGCGAGGTTGTCAAGAATGAATATTCGTTTTAGTTTCGGGGCATGGCCCGTGTCTCCCAGGAACACCTCGACGCCCGCCGCCGCCAGATCCTCGACGGCGCTGCCCGCTGCTTCGCCCGCAACGGCTTCCACGCCACCTCCATGCAGGACGTGCTCGCCGAGGCGGGGCTCTCCGCCGGTGCGGTCTATCGCTACTTCCGCAGCAAGGACGAGCTGATCGCCGCCATCGCGGAGGAGACCTTCGCGCGCATCCGCGGCGCCTTCGCGGAGGCCACCGGAGCGACCCCGCCGCCGACGCCGGACGTGTTGATCGCGAGGGTGCTGACGA
Organism: Streptomyces sp. NPDC004435; assembly: GCF_042873895.1. Taxonomy (NCBI): domain Bacteria; kingdom Bacillati; phylum Actinomycetota; class Actinomycetes; order Kitasatosporales; family Streptomycetaceae; genus Streptomyces; species Streptomyces sp. NPDC004435. The sequence goes on from NZ_JBIAMB010000010.1 coordinate 146,927, forward strand.
TCGTCCTGGAGGGGCGGATCGCGGGTGCCGAGCGGCAGGCGTTCGCCCGGCTGATCATCCAGGTGTGGGCCGAGACCCTCCGTGACGAGGCGCTGGCGAAGACCCTCGTCCAGGGCTTCGACGGTATGCGGGAGATCTGGACGGGGCTGGTCGACGCGTACCGCGCGAGCGGACTCGTCCCCGCCGACGTCTCCTCCGAGCACCTGGCCCGTACCCTCATCGCCACCGTCCAGGGCTTCATCGCTCAGCAGGCACTCTTCGGCGACGTGGAGATCGACGCGCTGCAGGAGGGGCTGCGAGGGCTCATGTCGATGGGAGGGTCCGCGCCCGCTTCGTCGGGCCGATGATCATGCAATCGCAAAGCGAGAGTTAACGCGCCGGAAAAACTTCCGCCCTAACGTGCAATGTCCGGCCGTCCACCGCATCTCCGCTGTTCAACAGAGTGTTGACGGTCGGTAGGGTCCGCAGCTGTCCGGGTGCGGCCCGGTGGACGACTGTGAGGTGGAAGAGTGCAACTGAGCCCGCACGAGCAGGAGCGCCTGCTCATCCATGTGGCTGCCGACGTGGCGGAGAAGCGTCGCGCGCGCGGGGTGAAGCTCAACCACCCCGAGGCCGTCGCGCTGATCACGGCGCACATCCTGGAGGGCGCCAGGGACGGGCGTACGGTGGCCGAACTCATGGCCTCCGGGCGCAAGGTGCTCACGCGCGCCGACGTCATGGACGGCATCCCCGAGATGATCCACGACGTCCAGGTCGAAGCCACGTTCCCGGACGGCACCAAGCTCGTCACCGTCCACGACCCGATCGTCTGACGGGGGCCGGCACCGATGATCCCCGGAGAGATCCTGTACGGGGACGGGCCCGTGCCCCTCAACGAGGGCCGCCCCGTCACCCGCCTCACCGTCCTGAACGCCGCCGACCGGCCCGTCCAGGTCGGCTCCCACTACCACTTCGCCGAGGTCAACCCCGGTCTCGACTTCGACCGACGGGCCGCCCGGGGCAAGCGGCTGAACATCGCCGCCGGTACCGCCGTGCGCTTCGAGCCCGGTATCCCCGTGGAGGTCGAACTCGTGCCGATCGCCGGCCACCGCATCGTCCCCGGCCTGCGCGGCGAAACCGCCGGCCCCCTCGACACCCCCGCCGACCCGCTCGCCGACCCCCTCGGCCCGGCCGAAGCCTCCGCCGCCCCGGTAAGACCGGCGGAAGCCTCCGCCGACCCCCTCGGCCCGGCCGAAGCCTCCGCCGATCCGGTCAGCCTGGCCGAGGCCTCCGCCGGCCCGCTCGGCGACGCCTCGCCCGGCGCCACACCGCTCGACGCCCCCGCCGGTCCTGCCGAAACCCCCGCCGGAGCTCCCCGTGCCTGACCTCCACCGCGCCGTGTACGCCGATCTCTTCGGCCCCACCACCGGCGACCGAGTCCGGCTCGCGGACACCGACCTGCTCGTCGAGATCGAGGAGGACCGCTCGGGCGGTCCCGGCCGGGCCGGCGAGGAAGCCGTCTTCGGCGGCGGCAAGGTCATCCGCGAGTCGATGGGCCAGGCCCGCACCACCCGCGCCGAAGGCGCCCCCGACACGGTGATCACCGGCGCCGTCGTCATCGACCACTGGGGGATCGTCAAGGCCGACATCGGCATCCGCGACGGCCGGATCACCGCCCTCGGCAAGGCCGGCAACCCCGACACCATGGACGGCGTTCACCCCGCGCTCGTCATCGGCCCCGAGACCGAGATCATCGTCGGCAACGGACGGATCGTCACCGCCGGAGGCGTCGACACCCACGTCCACTTCATCTCGCCGACCGTCGTCGAGCAGGCGCTCGCCACCGGCATCACCACCCTGGTCGGCGGCGGCACCGGCCCCGCGGAGGGCACCAAGGCGACCACCGTCACCCCGGGCCCCTGGCACACGGCCCGGATGTTCGAGGCGCTCGACACCTTCCCCGTCAACATCGGTCTCCTGGGCAAAGGCACAACCATGTCCCGCGAGGCCATGCACTCCCAACTGCGCGGCGGCGCCCTCGGCTTCAAGATCCACGAGGACTGGGGGGCCACCCCCGCCGTCATCGACGCCTGCCTCGGGGTCTGCGAGGAGACGGGTGCCCAGCTCGCCATCCACACGGACACCCTCAACGAGGCCGGTTTCGTGGGCGACACCCTCGCCGCCATCGCGGGCCGCACCATCCACGCGTACCACACCGAGGGTGCCGGCGGCGGGCACGCGCCCGACATCATCACCGTGGTCTCCGAGCCGTACGTGCTGCCCAGCTCGACCAACCCGACCCGGCCGCACACCGTCAACACCATCGAGGAACACCTCGACATGCTGATGGTCTGCCACCACCTCAACCCTGCCGTCCCCGAGGACCTCGCCTTCGCCGAGTCCCGGATCCGGCCCTCCACCATCGCCGCCGAGGACGTCCTCCACGACCTCGGAGCCATCTCGATCATCTCCTCCGACTCCCAGGCCATGGGCAGGATCGGCGAGGTCATCCTGCGGACCTGGCAGACCGCCCACGTCATGAAGAAGCGGCGCGGCGCGCTGCCGGGGGACGGGCGCGCCGACAACCACCGGGCGCGCCGTTACGTCGCCAAGTACACGATCAACCCGGCCGTCGCCCAGGGCATGGACCATCTCGTCGGCTCCGTCGAACCCGGCAAGCTCGCCGATCTCGTCCTGTGGGAGCCCGCCTTCTTCGGCGTCAAACCGCTCGTCGTCCTCAAGGGCGGCCAGATCGCGTACGCCCAGATGGGCGACGCCAACGCCTCCATCCCCACGCCCCAGCCGGTACTGCCCCGCCCCATGTTCGGCGCGCTCGGCAGGGCGGCCGCCGCCGGATCCGTGAACTTCACCGCCCAGGCGGCGATCGAGGACGACCTGCCCCATCGGCTCGGCCTGGGCAAGGAGTTCGTCCCGATCCGCTCGACGCGCCGCGTCACCAAGGCCGACATGCGGGAGAACGACGCCGTGCCGCGCGTCGAGGTCGACGCCGACACCTTCACCGTCACCATCGACGGCGAAGCGGTCGAACCCGCCCCTGCCGCGGAGCTTCCGATGGCACAGCGGTACTTCCTCTTCTGATGGGCGGCTCCCGTTCCGCGCTCCTGGTGCTCTCCGACGGGCGGTTCCCCGCCGGCGGGCACGCCCACTCCGGTGGCGCCGAAGCGGCCGTCAAGGCCGGACGCATCCGCGACGCCGCGGGGCTGGAAGCCTTCTGCCTTGGGCGCCTGCACACCTCGGGCCTCACGGCGGCGGGCCTCGCCGCCGCCGCGGCCCTCGGGCTCGACCCGTACGCACTCGACGAGGCCGCCGACGCCCGCACCCCCTCACCGGCGCTGCGCACCGCCAACCGCCGGCTCGGCCGCCAGCTGATGCGGGCGGCTCGCGCCACCTGGCCGAACCCCGAGCTCGACGCGCTCGCCGCCGCGTTCCCGCGCGGCGCGCACCAGCCCGTCGTCCTCGGCGCCACGGCACGGGCCGCGGGCCTCGGCCCCGAGGACGCCGCGCACTGCGTCGCGTACGAGACGGTCGGCGGTCCGGCGACGGCGGTGGTACGCCTGCTGGGCCTCGACCCGTACCAGGCGGCCGGCGTCCTGGCCCGGCTCGCCCCCGTGATGGACACGGTCGCCGAACGGGCCACCGCCGCCGCGCGCGAGGGCATCGACGCGCTGCCCGCCGCCTCCGCGCCGCTCCTCGACATCACGGCCGAGCAGCACGCGGCCTGGCCCGTCCGCCTCTTCGCCTCCTAGACCACCCGACGCCCCTCCCCATCCAAAGCCCCCCATCCGACGACCCCTCAGCCCCGTACCTCACCGCCCGCCACCCCCGCCACCCCCGGCGTTTTCGGCGGCCCACCCCGACCGACACAAGGAGCTGTCCTTCCATGCACCTCGACCACGGCCACACCCACCACGGCGCAGTCTCCGCCGACGCCCACCGGCCCGACGGCACCCGGCGCGCGCTGCGCGTCGGACTCGGCGGCCCGGTCGGTTCCGGCAAGACCGCCACCGTCGCCGCGCTCTGCCGCACCCTCCGCGACACGCTCTCGCTCGCCGTCGTCACCAATGACATCTACACCCGCGAGGACGCCGAGTTCCTGCTCCGCGAGGCCGTGCTGCCGCCGGAGCGCATCCAGGCCGTCGAGACCGGCGCCTGCCCGCACACCGCCATCCGCGACGACATCTCCGCCAACCTCGAAGCCGTCGAGGAACTGGAGGACAGCGTCGGACCGCTCGACCTCATCCTCGTCGAGTCCGGCGGCGACAACCTCACCGCCACCTTCTCCAGGGGCCTCGTCGACGCGCAGATCTTCGTCATCGACGTCGCCGGCGGCGACGACATCCCGCGCAAGGGTGGTCCGGGCGTCAGCACAGCCGACCTCCTCGTCGTCAACAAGACCGACCTCGCCCCGTACGTCGGCTCCGACCTCGGTCGGATGGCCCGCGACGCGGCCGACCAGCGCGGCGACCTGCCCGTGGCGTTCACCTCGCTCCGCTCGGCGGAGGGCGTCACCCCGGTCGCCGACTGGGTGCGCGCGCGGCTCGCGGAGTGGACGGCTGTGCAGGCGCCCACCGTATGAGCCTGCGCGCCACCGCCCGGATCGCCGCCGAGGCCGACGGCACCCTGCCGGTACTGGTGAGCGACGGGCCGCTCGCCCTGCGCCGTACCCGCGCCTCGGCGCCCGGCTGGTCGCGGGTGACGGTGGTCGGCGCGATGAGCGCGCCGCTCGGCGGCGACCGGCTCGCGATCGAGGCGGAGGTACGCGACGGGGCCAGGCTGCGGGTCGATTCGGCGGCCGCCACGCTGGCCCTGCCCGGCCGCACGGCGGAGCCCGCGGCGTACGAACTCCGGCTCCGCGTCGGCGCGGACGCCGTTCTGCACTGGCTGCCCGAACAACTCGTCAGTGCCCACGGCTCGGACCTCCGCGTGCGCACCGGCGTGGACCTCGCCCCCACCGCCCGGCTCGTCCTGCGCGAGGAACAGATCCTCGGCCGGCACGGCGAGCCGCCCGGCACCCTGTTCTCCCGGCTCACCGTCCGCCGCGGGGGCCGGCCGCTGCTCGACCAGGAGATCGCGTACGGCCCCGGGGCGCCCGGAGGATGGGACGGCGGCGCCGTCCTCGCAGGTCACTCGGCCACCGGTCAACTCCTCGTCGTCGACCCGGCGTACGAGAGGGCGCCGGTGGCGGCGCGCCCGCTGGGAGAGTTCGCGGCGCTCACCCCGCTGGCCGGCCCGGCCGTTCTCGTCACCGCCGTCGCCCCCGACGCGCTCGCGTTGCGCCGGATCCTCGACGCGGCCCTGGAGGAACTCACCGCCGGCTGAGAGGAGTCCGCGCTCCGGGTGCACCGCTCAGCGGATAAGGAACTCCGGTTATGGGTTCGGCAAAGAAACGCGTGTTCGGACTGACGTCGTCGCCTCCCTGACGAAAGGATCGCTCGAACAGACGACCACCTACAGGGGGAGGACCTGTGAGACGACGCACCGCAGTGCTCGGCTCCGCCGGCACACTCATCGTCGGCACGCTCGCCACCTCCCGGGGGGGTCCGCCGGGCGCCCCCCCCCCCCCCGGGGGCGGCCCCCCCCCGCGCCCCCCGCGGCCCCCCCCCCGGGGGGGGGGCGCCCCCGCCCCCGCCCCCCCCCCCCGACAGCGGGGCGCGCCACGGGCGCGTCACCGAGGCGACCGGCGTCGCCGTCGCGGCCGCCCAGGCCGCCCGCGCCGGCATCGACTGGCAGGACTGTCCCGCCGACTGGGGCCTGGAGAAGCCGATCCAGTGCGGCTGGGTCACGGTGCCGGTCGACTACGCGAAGCCGTACGGGAAGAAGATCAAGCTCGCCGTCGACCGGATCGCCGCCACCGGCACTCCGGCCGAGCGCCAGGGCGCGCTCCTCTACAACCCGGGCGGCCCCGGCGGTTCCGGCCTGCGCTTCCCGCGCCGCGTCACCACCGGGAACAAGATCTGGGCGAACACCGCGAAGGCATACGACTTCGTCGGCTTCGACCCGCGTGGCGTCGGCAACTCCGCGCCGATCTCCTGCGTCGACCCGACCGAGTTCGTGAAGGGTCCCAAGCTCGACCCGGTGCCCGACAGCGAGGCCGACAAGCGGGCGCAGCGCAAGCTCGCGGCCGAGTACGCCGAGGGCTGCGCCGAGAAGAGCGGCGACATGCTCCCGCACATGACGACGCCCAACACCGCGCGCGACCTCGACGTCATCCGCGCCGCGCTCGGCGAGCGGAAGCTCAACTTCGTCGGTGTCTCGTACGGCACCTACCTCGGCGCCGTCTACGGCACCCTCTTCCCGACCCACGTCCGCCGCATGGTCCTGGACAGCGTCGTCAACCCGTCGACCCGTTCCATCTGGTACGAGGCCAACCTCGGCCAGGACATCGCCTTCGAGGGCCGGCTCACCGACTGGATGACCTGGGTCGCCCGGAACGACGCCGTCTACCACCTCGGCGACACCCTCGCCGAGGTCCGGCAGCAGTGGGACACCCTGCGCGCCGCCGCGAAGAAGGCGCCGCTCGGCGGCAAGGTCGGACCGGCCGAGCTCGTCGGCTTCTTCCAGAACGCGCCCTACTACGACTCCATGTGGGCGCCCGTCGCCGAGGCGTGGAGCGCGTACGCCGCCGGCGACCCGCAGCCGCTGATCGACAACGCCGCCGCCGACCTCACCGACACCGCCGGCAACATCGCCGCCGAGAACGGCAACGCCGTCTACACCGCGGTCGAATGTGCGGATGCCCCGTGGCCGACCAACTGGAAGAAGTGGGACCGGGACAACTCCCGCCTCCACGAGAAGTACCCGTTCATGACATGGGCGAACGCCTGGATGAACCTCCCCTGCGCCACCTGGAAGGCGCCGAACCGGTACCCGGTGCAGGTGAAGACCCACAAGGGCCTGCCGCCCGTGCTCATCGCCCAGGCTGAGCGCGACGCCGCCACCCCGTACGAGGGCGCTGTGGAACTGCACAAGCGGTTCAAGGGCTCGCGCCTCATCACCGAGCGGGACGCCGGTTCGCACGGCATCACCAACCTCGCCAACCCGTGCCTGAACTCCAAGGTGGAGGCGTACCTGCTGGCCGGGAAGCTGGACGCCACGGATCAGACGTGCGCCCCGCACGCCGCTCCGCAGCCGTGACCACCGGCTGACGACGGAGGGGCGATCGCACAACGATCGCCCCTCCACCCGTGGCCGGACCAGTCGCACAGGAGCCGGATCAGCCGCTCAGGAGCCGGACCAGTCGCTCAGGAGTCGCCCGCCTTCACCACGGCCGCGTACTCGTCCACGTACTCCTGACCCGACAGCCGCATGATCGCGTACATGATCTCGTCCGTGACGGCCCGGACCACCGTCCGCTCGTCCGCCGAGCCCGCGAAGCGCGAGAAGTCCAGCGGCTCCCCGAACCGGATGGTCACCCGCCGGATCCGCGGCACCACCCGCCCCGGCGGCTGGATCTCGAAGGTGCCGACCATCGCGCACGGCACCACCTTCACCCCGGCCGTCAGGGCCATCACCGCCACCCCGACCTTGCCCTTGTACAGCCGCCCGTCGTGCGAGCGGGTGCCCTCCGGGTAGATCCCCAGCAACTCGTCCTTCGCCAGCACCCCCAGACCCTCGCGGATCGCCGCCTGGCCGGCCTCCTTGCCCGAGCGGTCCACCGGGATCTGCCCGGCCGCGCGGAAGAACGCGGCCGTCAGGCGCCCCTTGAGGCCGGGCCCGGTGAAGTACTCCTGCTTCGCCAGGAAGGTGATCCGCCGGTCGAGCACCACCGGCATGAGGAAGTGGTCGGAGAAGGAGAGGTGGTTGCCCGCGACGATCGCCGCGCCCTCCTCCGGGATGTGCTCGATCCCCTCCACCCGCGGCCGGAACAGCAGTTTCAGCAGCGGCCCGAGGAGTACGTACTTCAGCAGCCGGTAGAACACCGGGACCCCCGTTCGTCGTCCGTCTCGACCCGTTGTAACGCCCCGGCCGCCCGTGGTCCACTGGGAGGAGTGTCCCGACTCACCGGGAGGCCGACATGCCAGGCGCGCGTGGACCCCGGCGTCCCGGGCGTGTGCTCACCGCTTTGCTGTGCGCGGTGACCGCGGCCGGTCTGTACGGATGCTCCGACTCGGGCCCGCCGGAGCCGACACAGACGCCGACACCGACGCGCGCGCCCTCCACGGCCGCGCCCACCACACCCGTACCCTCCACGCCCCCGCCCACCACGAGCGCCCCCCGCGCGGTCTCGCCCTTCACCGGCCTGCCCGCCCGCGCCGCTCCCGTGCTCGCCGTGAAGATAGACAACGCCGCCGCGGCCCGCCCCCACACCGGCCTCGGCGCAGCCGACCTCGTCTACGTCGAACAGGTCGAGGGCGGCGTCACCCGCCTCCTCGCCGTCTACTCCTCCCGCCTCCCCGACAGCGTCGGCCCCGTCCGCAGCGCCCGCGAGTCCGACATCTCCCTGCTGCGCCCCTTCGGCCGGCCCGCCCTCGCCTACTCCGGCGCCCAGAGCAAGCTCAACCCGCTGCTGGAGGCCGCGCCGCTCGACCTCGTCTCCCCGGCGGACGCGCCCCGGGCATTCCGGCGCTCCTCGGACCGCCCGGCCCCGTACAACCTCTACCTGCGCCCCGAGCGCGCCCTCGCGGCCGCGCCCGACGCCTCCGACGCGCGCCCGATCGGACTGCGCTTCGGTGCCGCGCCCGCCGGCGGCACCCCGACCGCGTCGGAGACCGCCCGCTTCCCGGCCGCGCGGTACACCTTCACCTGGTCCGCCGCCGACCGCGGCTGGCGCGTCGCCATCGACGGCCGCGCCGCCACCAGCACCGACAGCGGCCCGCTCACCCCCGCCACCGTCGTCGTCCAGCGCGTGACCATCCGCTCCTCCGACTTCCGCGACGTCACCGGCGCTGTCTCCCCGTACACCGTGACCACCGGCTCCGGCACGGCCACGGTGCTGCGTGACGGACGGGCGTACGAGGCCCGCTGGTCCCGCCCCGACCCGGCCGGCGGCACCTCCTTCACCACCCCCGACGGGCGCCCCCTCGCCTTCGCCCCCGGACAGGTCTGGATCGTCCTCGCGCCCCGCTGAACCGGACGCCGCCACCGGCGGACGATCGCGCACCGCCCAAGTACTCGCTGGGCAAATGCACACTCGCCTGGCGAGGAGGAACGTCTACGCGAACCGTCACACGTGAGCCCCGCCGCTCAGCGCGGTGCCGAGCCCGGCCCGCCCGCGCGCGGCCGGCGCGGCACGGCCGTCGAGTCGGCGCTGTCCGCCGCCGCCATCCCGATCGTCGCGATGCCGAGCACGATCCAGCCGAACCAGAGCCAGCCGCTGCTGCCGAGCGCCACCGTGTACGCGGTGATCAGCACCAGTACGGCGCAGGTGACGTAAGCCATCGCCTTCGTGGAACCGGACATCTGCCCGCCCTCCTCCCGACCGCGGCCGGAATGCCTCCCTGCCATCGTGACGCCCCACAGGGGGCGCGCGCTACTCCCCGGACACACCCGGCGTGCGCCGGACAGCACGAGGCCCCCTGGACCGTGCGGTCCAGGGGGCCGTCCGCCCGTGCGGTGTCCGGCTCAGCGGCGCGCCTGGAGGGAGGCCAGGTACGCGTTGTACTCCTCCAGCTCCTTGTCGCCGTCCCGGTCGGCCTGCCGGTCCTTGCGGACCGCCTGCCGCTGCTCGGAGTGGTACCACTGGTAGACCAGCGCGATCAGCACCAGCACCGAGGGGATCTCGCTGAAGGCCCAGGCGATGCCGCCGGCGGCGTTCTGGTCGGCGAGCGCGTCGATGCCGAGCGAGGCCGGCGGGTTCTCGTACGCCTTCACCAGGGGCTGGCTCGCCATCATCATCGCGATGCCGAAGAAGGCGTGGAACGGCATGCCCGCGAAGAGCTCCAGCATCCGCATCACGTACCCCGGCCGGTGCGGGCCCGGGTCCACGCCCATGATCGGCCAGAAGAAGATCAGACCCACGGCGAGGAAGTGGACCATCATCCCGATGTGGCCCGGCTTCGACGCCATCAGAGTGTCGAAGAGCGAGGTGAAGTAGAGGCCGTAGAGGCTCGCGATGAACATGCTGATGGTGAACACGGGGTGCGTGATGATCCGCATGTACCGGCTGTGCAGCAGCTTCAGCAGCAGCTCGCGCGGGCCGAACGAGTCGCGGCCGGCGACCGGGAGCGCGCGCAGCGCCAGCGTCACCGGCGCGCCGAGCAACAGCAGGATCGGCGAGACCATGGAGATCACCATGTGCTGCACCATGTGCACGCTGAACATGACCATGCCGTAGTCGTTCAGCTTGGTGCACATCACGAGCGCGATGGTCAGCACGCCGGCCGTGAAGAGCACGGTCCGGGCGACCGGCCAGGCGTCGCCGCGCCTGCGCAGCCGGGCGACCCCCCACCCGTACAGACCGAGGGCCGCGAGGCACCCGATGAGGAAGAACAGGTCGGGAGAGAACTCCAGGCCCCGCCCCAGCGTGAACGGCGGCAGATCCGTGGTCATGCCGTGCCCGCTGTGATCCATCGCTTTACTCCTGGAGCCCATTGCGCGCCGAGCCCGTTTCGCGCTTGTTGTCCGCACCAGACTAGAACCGCCCCCGATCGCTCTCGCGACCGGGGGCGGGTGTCGTCCGGGAGGGTTCCCGGAGGGAGCTCAGAGCACGCCGAGGGTGCCCGGAGAGGGGTGGGTCAGAGCACGCACTCGGCCTCGGCGTAGCGGTCCTCGGGGACCGTCTTCAGCGTCTCCACGGCCTGCGCCAGGGGCACCATGACGATGTCGGTGCCGCGCAGCGAGGTCAGCATGCCGAACTCGCCGCGGTGCGCGGCCTCGACGGCGTGCCAGCCGAAGCGGGTGGCGAGGACGCGGTCGTACGCGGTGGGGGTGCCGCCGCGCTGGACGTGGCCGAGGATGACCGGGCGGGCCTCCTTGCCGAGCCTGCGCTCCAGCTCGACGGAGAGCTGGTTGGCGACGCCGGTGAACCGCTCGTGGCCGTAGATGTCGGTGCCCGCGGTCTTGAAGTCCATGGAGGAGCCCTCGCGCGGCTTGGCGCCCTCGGCGACGACGACGATGGCGAACCGCTTGCCGTCCTCGAAGCGGGCGCCGACCCGGGAGGTCAGCTCGTCGATGTCGAAGGGGCGCTCCGGGACGACGACGGCGTGGGCGCCGGCGGCCATGCCCGAGTGGAGGGCTATCCAGCCGGTGTGGCGGCCCATGACCTCGACGACGAGGACGCGCTGGTGCGACTCGGCGGTGGTCTTCAGCCGGTCGAGGGCCTCGGTCGCCACGGTGACGGCGGTGTCGAAGCCGAAGGTGACGTCGGTCGAGGCGATGTCGTTGTCGATCGTCTTCGGGACGCCGACGATGGGGAGGCCGGCCTCGGAGAGGAGGTTCGCCGCCTTGAGGGTGCCCTCGCCGCCGATCGGGATGATCGCGTCGAGGCCGAGGTCGGCGACGTGGCCGCGGGCCCGCTCGACCCCGTCGACGAGGTGTGCGGGCTGGACGCGGGAGGAGCCGAGGATGGTGCCGCCGCGGGCGAGGATGCCGCCCACCGCGTCGAGGTCGAGCTTCCGGTAGTCGCACTCCAGGAGGCCCTTCCACCCGTCGTGGAAGCCGATGACCTCGTCCCCGTGGTCCACGACGGCGCGGTGCACGACGGAACGGATGACGGCATTCAGACCGGGGCAGTCTCCGCCGGAGGTGAGCACACCAATGCGCATAGCCCAAAAACCTTTGCAACGTGGGCCGACTCCCGGACCACGTCGTCCGGCTGGATCCCCGCCACCCTATCGTTGCCGAGTGGCGGGGCCGAACCCGATGTCCGCAGATTGGACACCGTATTTACATGCGAATCCAATGTGCGCTACCCCGCTCAGAAGTGCGCCTGCGCGGGGCTGCCGACGGTCCGTCAGGCGGGCTGCGTGGCGGCCGCGATGCGCTCGGCGCGCAGCGCCTCGTACCACCGGTCGTCGGTCGGCGGCAGCGCGTTGACGTCGAGGGCCAGCTTCAGCAGCAGGTCCGCGATCTGAGGGTTGCGGGCCATCACGGGACCGTGCATGTAGGTGCCGAAGACAGTGTCGTTGTACGCGCCCTCGGTGCCGTCGCCGGTGCCGTTGCCGTTGCCGAAGACGGTCCGCGCGAAGGGGCGGGCCGTCGGGCCGAGGTGGGTGACGCCCTGGTGGTTCTCGAAGCCCGTCAGCTGGGGGAGGCCCAGGTGGGGGTCGATGTCGGCGAGCACGTCGCCGACGCAGCGGGCGCCCTCGCCGCGGACCGTCGTCACGTCGAGCAGGCCGAGGCCGGGCTCGCGCGCCCCGAGGTCGTTGATGAACTCGTGGCCCAGGATCTGGTAGCCGGCGCAGACCGAGAAGATGATCGCGCCGTTGGAGGCCGCCCGGGAGAGGCCGCCGTCGCGGCGCAGCCGCTCCGCCGCGAGCCGCTGGGGCCGGTCCTCGCCGCCGCCGATCAGGTAGATGTCCCCGGAGGTGGGGACGGGCTGGTCGCTGCGGACGTCGACGCGCTCCACGGCCAGGCCGCGCTGGCGGGCGCGGCGCTCGACGACGAGCACGTTGCCCTGGTCGCCGTAGGTGCTGAGCAGGTCGGGGTAGACCCAGACCACACGCAGATTGCTGTCACTCATGTTGCCACTCCTTCTGCGAGTCGGGGCGGGGTCAGTTGCCGACACGACGGCGGACATCCTGGAAGGCGGTGTAGTTGGCGATCAGTTCGATCTGCCCGGGCGGGGCCATGGCGACGGCCTCGTCGAGCGTCTCGCAGACGCGGAAGTCGACGCCTGCGACCTCCAGGCGGACCGCGAGGTCGAGCCGGCGGTCGCCGATCACCATGATCGGGTGGCCGGCGAGCCGGCCGTAGTCGACGTCCCACAGCCAGGAGGTGTCGGTGCCGTCGGCGCCGCGCGCGTTCACCGAGAGGATGACCGGGGTCGGCGGCGGGTCGATCAGGGAGAAGGTCTCCAGCCAGCCCGCCGGGTTCTTGGCGAGCAGCAGCCGCAGCTGCCGGTTCTGGAAGGAGACGACGTCGTAGCGGCCGGCCACGGCCTGCACCTGGTACATGCGCTCCAGGGCGACCTGCGGCGGCACGCCGAAGACGGCGGCGACGGCGGCCGAGGTGGCGGCGTTGGCCTTGTTGGCGCGGCCGGGCAGCTGGAGCCGGATGGGCCAGGCCGAGCCGTGCGGGTCGAGCACGTGGTCGCCGCTCAGCGCCCAGCTCGGGGCGGGGCGGCGGAAGCCGCACTCGCCGCAGAACCAGTCGTCGCCCGGGCGCTGGAGCACACCGCCGCAGGAGGGGCACGACCAGGCGTCGTCCTTCCACTCCTGGCCGACCGCGACCCACACCACGTTGGGGGAGGAGGAGGCGGCCCACACGATCAGCGGGTCGTCGGCGTTGGCGATGACGACGGCCTTGGAGCCGTTCAGTCCCTCGCGCCACTTCTCGGCGAGCATCCGCGTCTCGGCGGCGCGGTCGAGCTGGTCGCGGGAGAGGTTGAGCAGCGCGATCGCCTTGGGGGTGGTGTCGCGGGCGACACCGGCGAGGTACTTCTCGTCGACCTCGATCACGCCGAACCGGGCCTCGCCGCCGCCGGCCAGGGCGGAGGTGATGCCCGCGGGCATGTTGGCGCCGAGGGCGTTGGAGACCACCGGGCCGCTGGCCCGGAGCGCCTCGGCGATCAGCCGGGTCGTGGTGGTCTTGCCGTTGGTGGCGGACACGAGGACGACGTCCAGGTGCTGCGCGAGCCGTCCCAGCAGGTCGGGGTCGAGCTTGAGCGCCACCCGGCCGCCGATCACCGATCCGCTGCCGCGGCCGGCCGCCCGCGACACCGCGGCGGCTGCCTTGCCCGCGGTCACGGCCAGCTTGGCACGCGGGGACAGCGGCTCTGGATTACCGGGGTGTCCTGACATCGTCCTTGATCCTCCTTGCGTCGGTCGGGGCTCAGCCTATCGAGAACCGGCCAGGAGCCCGAACCACGGCACCGGGCCGACCGTATGAAATGAGGAGGTCACGGCGGACCGTAGGCTTGCCGCCATGCGAAACCGCCCCATCCCCGGCAGCTCCGGCATCGCCCGGACGATGACCCTGCTCGGCGACCCCGTGCTGCACGACCCCTGCGCCCCCGTCACCGAGTTCGGCCCCGAACTCGACGGTCTGGTCGAGTCGATGTTCGCCACCATGTACGCGGCGCACGGCGTGGGTCTCGCCGCGAACCAGGTGGGCGTGGGGCTGCGGGTCTTCGTCTACGACTGCCCGGACGACGAGGACGTGCGGCATCTGGGCCACGTGGTGAACCCGCGGCTGGTCGAGGCGGACGGCGACGAGTACCGCGGTCCGGAGGGCTGCCTCTCGCTGCCGGGGCTGGAGGCGCCGGTGGCGCGCTTCGACCGCGCGGTGGTGGAGGGCGTGCGCACGGACGGCAGCCCGGTCCGCGTCGAGGGCACCGGTTTCTTCGCCCGCTGCCTCCTCCACGAGATGGACCACCTGGAGGGCCGCGTCTACGCCGAGCACGTCACCGGGTGGCGTAGATCACGTCTCCTCCGTGCGATCCGCAAGCAGCCCTGGGGCGGCGGAGCCTCCGCCCTGGAGGCGTGACACAGGCCTTTCCGGTACGGCTCCGAGGCCGACCGCCCGCACTCGGCACGCCCTCGCCTTCCCGCCCCGCCGCCCTTCGGGCCCCGTACCCCGGAGATCCCCGGGCAGCCGGGGGTGGTCAGAACCCGGGGCCGTCGGCGCGGTCGTCCGCCTCGGCGAGCCGGCCCCAGAGGAGGTCCGCGAGGGAGTGGACGAGTTCGGCGCGGGAGCAGGGGCGCTCGCCGAGCCACCAGTCGCCGGCGGCGTGCATCATGCCGACGATGCCGTGGCCCCAGATCCGGGCCTGTGCCTCGGCGGCCGGACCGAGATCGACGCGCTCGGCGATGACCTGGCCGAGCTCCTCGCCCATGCGGCGGAGCAGCGGGGCGGAGTGCCGGCCGACGTCGAAGCCCTGCTCGGCCTGGTGGGTCTCCTCGGCCGGGTGCATCAGGAAGCGGTAGACCTGCGGCATCGCCTCGATGGAGGCGAGATAGGTGTCGAGGGTGGACTCGACCCGGCGGCGCCGGTCGGAGGGGGCGTCGAGGGCGGCCCGCAGCGAGGCGAGGAGGGCGTCGGTGTGGCGGGTGGCGAGGGCGCGGTAGAGGCCGCCCTTGTCGCCGAAGTGGCGGTAGAGGATCGGCTTGGTGATGCCGGCCTCGGCCGCGATCGCGTTCATGGATGCCTTGGGACCGTCGCGGAGCACCACCCGGTCCGCCGCCTCCAGCAGTTCGCGCCGCCGCTGTTCGGCGGGCTTCTGCTGGTCGGTGGTCCGGTGTGCGATGTCCATAAGCGTGTCTCCCCGCCCGTGCGATGACCTGAGGCTGTCGCAACGTAACACCCGACCGGCATGCTGTGCCGAACCGCCTGATCCGGTTCGCGGGGGAGGATCCGCAGGTTGACAGCCGTACCCGTCGGTAACAGACTGTTGTTACCGCAAGTAACGTACTGCTGGGAGGGAACATGGCCGAGTTCACGTTCGAGCTCAATGACGACCAGAAGGAAGTCCGTGACTGGCTTCACGGCTTCGCCGCGGACGTCATGCGGCCGGCCGCCGCCGAGTGGGACGAGCGTGAGGAGACCCCCTGGCCGATCATCCAGGAGGCGGCCAAGCTCGGAATCTACTCCCTCGACTTCTACGCCCAGCAGTTCTTCGACCCGACCGGCCTCGGCGTCCCGATGACCATGGAGGAGCTCTTCTGGGGCGACGCCGGCATCGCCCTCTCCATCGTCGGCACCGGCCTCGCCGCCGTCGGCGTCCTCGCCAACGGCACCGAGGAGCAGATCGGCACCTGGGTCCCGCAGATGTACGGCGACGCCAACGACGTGAAGGTCGCCGCCTTCTGCTCCTCCGAGCCCGACGCCGGATCCGACGTCGCCTCCATGCGCACCCGGGCCGTCTACGACGAGGCCAAGGACGAGTGGGTGCTCAACGGCACCAAGACCTGGGCGACCAACGGCGGCATCGCCAACGTCCACGTCGTCGTCGCCGTCGTCGACCCCGGGCTCGGTTCCAAGGGCCACGCCTCCTTCATCGTCCCGCCGAACACCCCCGGCCTCTCCCAGGGCCAGAAGTTCCAGAAGCACGGCATCCGCGCCTCGCACACCGCCGAGGTCGTCCTGGAGGACGTGCGCGTCCCCGGCTCCTGCCTGCTCGGCGGGAAGGACAAGCTGGACGAGCGCCTGGCCCGCGCCCGGGAGAAGGCGAGGGCGGGTGGCGAGCGGGTGAAGAACGCGGCGATGGCCACCTTCGAGGCGTCCCGCCCGGCGGTCGGCGCCATGGCCGTCGGCACCGCCCGCGCCGCCTACGAGGTCGCCCTCGACTACGCGAAGACCCGCGTCCAGTTCGGCCGCCCGATCATCGAGAACCAGGGCGTCGCCTTCCAGCTCGCCGACATGGCCACCCAGATCGACGCCGCCCGGCTGCTGGTCTGGCGCGCCTCCTGGATGGCCACCGCCGGCAAGCCCTTCACCAAGGCCGAGGGCTCCATGTCGAAGCTCTACGCGAGCGAGGTCGCCAAGACCGTCACCGGACAGGCGATCCAGATCCTCGGCGGCAACGGCTACACCCGCGAGTACCCCGTCGAGCGGATGCACCGCGACGCGGCGATCTACACGATCTTCGAGGGGACGAGCGAGATCCAGCGGATGGTCATCGGCCGCGCCCTCGGCAAGTAGCCCCCGGCGCGGGGCCCGGGCTCAGCCGAACCAGACGATCAGGCGGACGTTCTCGTCACCGTGGACGGCCGCCAGATCGCGCATCGACGCCCACACCGGACCCCAGCGCCCGCCGTCCGGCGGGGCGAACATCCGGGCCGTGTACACCACGGGGCGGTAGACCGCCCCGTCCCACCGGACCTCGCCGCCGGGCGGCCACTCGTACGGCCACAGATCCTCGCCGAACAGCTCCTCCGACGCGTCGAGCACCGCGAGCGGCGCCCACGTCACGTGGTCCAGGACGAGCTCCCCGTCCGGACCCGGCAGCCACACCCCGAGATGGTTGCCGTCGGCGCGGTCGTTCAGCGGCGCGTCCCAGTCGACGGCCGCCACCTCGGCCCAGGTGGCGTACGAGTGGCTGTGGTTGATCTCGTCGTCGGGGATGTCCCCGGAAGCCCCCTCGGGGACGCCCCGCGCGTCCCACAGCGGACGGTCCACCTGGAGCGCGCCGCCGTACCCGAACAGGACCTCCCGCGCGCTCCGGTCCCGCACCGACGCGCTCTCCGGAAGCCAGTCACGGACAGCCCAGCGCCCGTCTCGCCCCCGCGCCTCGATCGCTCCCTCGATATCGGTCCCCATGTCCGGGAGGCTATCCGTGTGCGCGGGACGGCCGCCCGGAGTTCACGGGTCCGCAAGGACCGCTCCATTCCGCCTCCGTAGCGTCTCGGCCCGTCCGAGACCGCTACCGAGGAGTACCGTGAGCGCCTCCGCCCTGACCGCCCTGGCCGCCGCATTCAGCGTCCTGGCCGCGGTCCCCGCCACCCCCCACCCCGTCACCGTCACCGCCCGCGTCGAGACGCCCGTCGTGTACGACGACGAGGCGGGCGGCAACGCGAACGCGGACGACCCCGCCGTCTGGGTCGACCCCACCCGGCCCGGCCGCAGCCTCGTCATCGGCACCCTCAAGGAGGGCGGGCTCGACGTCTATGGGCTCGACGGCCGCCGCCTCCAGCACATCGCCGCCCCGCAGGCCCCCGGCGAGGACGCCGCCCCCGGCCGCTTCAACAACGTCGACCTCGTCCACGGCTTCGAGCTGAACGGCCGCCGCACCGACCTCGCCGTCGTCAGCGACCGGGGCCGCGACCGGATCCGGGCCTACGCCATCGACCCGGTCGCCGTCGCCGCCGGCCGCCCCCCGCTCAAGGACGTCACCGCCGCCGACGTCACCCCCGTCTTCGCCGCGAACGAGACCGAGGTCGACGCGCAGCGCACCTCCTACGGGCTCGCCGCCTTCCGCGACGGGGACGACGCCTACGTCGTCGTCTCCCAGCGCGAGCGCAGCCGGCTGCGCCTCCTGGAACTGGAGGACCGCGGCGGCCGGGTCGGCTACCGCACCGAGTCCACCCTCGACCTGCCCCGCTCCTTCACCCTGCCGGACGGCACCGCCTGGCGCCCCTGCGCCGACCCCGGCGAGCTGCCGCAGGTGGAGGGCATGGCGGTCGACCAGGAGGAGCACGTCCTCTACGCCGCGCAGGAAGCCGTCGGCCTGTGGCGGATCGAGCTCGACGACGAGGAGTTCGAGCGGCCCGAACTCCTCGACCGGGTCCGCGAGTACGGCACCCCCTGGAGCTACGACGAGGCGGCGGAGGAGTGCGTCCTCGACACCGCGCACGACCCCGGCTTCGGCGGCGACCACCTGAGCGCCGACGCCGAGGGCGTCACCGTCTACCACGGGGACGACGGCGAGGGCTACGTCCTCGCCTCCAGCCAGGGCGACGACACCTTCGCCGTCTACGCCCGCGAGGATGACAACGCCTACCTCGGCTCCTTCGCCGTCACCGACGGCCCGGCCACCGACGGGGTCCAGCACTCCGACGGCGCCACCGTGGTGAACGTACCCCTCGGCAGCGCCTTCCCCCAGGGCCTCCTCGTCACCCACGACGGCGAGGCCACCCCCGCGGACGGCGACCGCGAGGGAACCAACTTCAAGTTCACCCGCTGGGACGCCGTCGCGGGAGCCTTCCCCGAGCCGCTGACCGTCGACACCCGCTCCTTCGACCCGCGCGACACCGACTGACCCCGCCCCCCGTCCGTCAGACCACGCAGAACTCGTTCCCCTCCGGGTCCTGGAGCACCACCGCGTAGTAGTCCATCCCGTGCGGCTCGTCCATCGTGCGCAGCACGGTCGCGCCGAGCGCGGTCAGCCGGGCCACCTCCCCGTCGACCCGCGCCCGGCGCACCGCGAGCGGCACCCCGCGTCCACCGCCGACCTTCAGGTCCAGATGGACCCGGTTCTTCACCGTCTTCGGCTCCGGGACCTGCTGGAACCACACCCGCGGCCCGACACCCTCCGGGTCCACCAGCGACTCCGGCAGGTCCCCCGCCCCGTCGCCCAGCTCCTCCTCCGGCACCCCCGTCGACGCCCAGTACGCGCGCCAGCTCGCGTGCCCGCCGGGCGGCGGCTCCGGCACGTACCGCAGCGCCTCCGCCCAGAACGGCACCAGCCGCGCCGGATCCGCGCAGTCGATCGTCAGCTGAAGGGTCATCCGGGGGCGCCCGCCCACCTCTTCCTCGTCCATGGGACGAGCCTCCCAGACACCACTGACAATCCCCCGGACCAGGCCGACGGGCCGGATCCGGACGGCCCGTACACGGAAGCTACCCTCCGGTCACCTCCTGCGGGAGAATCGCCGTGCCGTCGCGATCAAGGGGGAAGCCACATGGCCGCCGAAGCCGTCACCGAAGCACCCGTCCTCACCGGACTGCCCGTCATCGGCTCGATGTTCGACCTGAAGAACGACTCGCTCGGCACCTTCCTGCGGGCCCGCAGCGAACACGGCGACGTCGTCCGCATCAGCGCGGGACCGCCCGGCGTCCGCGCCCACGTCTACGCCGTCTTCTCCGCGGAGGGAGCCCAGCAGGTCCTCGCCGGCGAGTCCGTCAACTTCCGCAAGGACAACGCCTTCTACCAGGAGATCCGCGACTCCTTCGGCAACGGCCTGCTCACCAGCCAGGACGACGACTACCTGCGCCAGCGCCGACTCGTCCAGCCGCTCTTCACCAAGCGCCGCGTCGACGGCTACGCCGACGCCATCGCCACCGAGGTCGCCACCCTCACCACCGAGTGGGAGAAGGCCGGCCACACCACCGTCGACGTCCTCCACGAGTCGACCCGGCTCGCCCTGCGCGCCGTCGCCCGCATCCTCTTCGGCACCGACGTGGACTCCGCCGTGGAGGTCGTCGAGCGCTGCTTCCCCGGCGTCGGCTCGTACGTGCTCCGCCGCGGCTACTCCCCGGTCAGCGTGCCCCGCGAGTGGCCCACCCCCGGCAACCGCCGCGCCGCCGCCCTCCACCGTGCGCTCTACGAGGAGTGCGACCGGATCATCGCCGAGCGGAAGGCCGCCGGGCGGACCGACACGGACGGCGACGACCTGCTCAGTCTGCTCATGGCGGCCGAGAGCGCCGAGGACGGCGCCTTCTCCGCCACCGAACTGCGCGAGCAGGTACTCGTCTTCCTGCTCGCGGGACACGAGACCACCGCCACCTCGATCGGCTTCGCCCTCCACCTCCTCGCCCGTCACCCGGAGGCGCAGCGCCGCGCCCACGAGGAGGTCGACCGGGTCCTCGCCGGACGCGCCCCCGGCGCCGCCGACCTCGACGCCCTGCCGTACGTGACGCGGGTCCTGAAGGAGGCCATGCGGCTCTTCCCGGCCGCGCCGGTCATCGGCCGCCGGGCCGTCGCCGCCACCACGGTCGGCGGGGTCGCGATCCCGGCCGGCGCCGACGTCATCGTGGCCCCGTGGGTGACCCACCGCCACCCGGCCTACTGGGAGGACGCCGAGCGCTTCGACCCGGACCGCTTCACGCCCGAGGCGGAGGCCGGGCGGCCCCGCTACGCCTGGTTCCCCTTCGGCGGCGGGCCGCGGGCCTGCATCGGCCAGCACTTCTCGATGCTGGAGTCGGTGACCGCGCTCGCGATGATCCTCCAGCGCCACGGCTTCGAGGCGGTGGACCAGGAGGTGCCGGTGGCGCCCGCGATCACCCTCCAGGCGGCGGGCCCGGCCCGCTGCCGGCTCGTCCCCAGGGAGTTCTAGGGGAGTGCTGCCGCCCGGGCCGGGCCCGCGGTGCTCGTCGGCGGCGGCCCGGCCCCGCGGCGCTCCTGGGCGGCGGCCCTGCCCCTGCGGGCTCAGTCCGTGTGGGTGCGGCCGTGGAGGTGGAGCGAGCGCAGCGCCGCCTCCAGGGCGAAGCGGTGGTCCGGGTCCAGGAGCCGGTCGCCGAAGTGGTTGTCGAGGTTCCGCAGCCGGTAGCGGACGGTCTGGGCGTGCACGCCGAGCAGCTCGCCGACCTGCTCGGCGGGGGCACGGGTGGAGACGTGCACGCGCAGGGTCTCGATCAGCCGCTCCCGCCGGGTGCCGGAGAGCCCGTCGAGCGGGGCCAGTTCGCGCCGGGCGAGCTGGTCGATCAGGGCGGGGTCGGAGAGCAGCCACAGGGTCGTCAGATGGTCCTCGCAGAGCACCGCCGAGGCGTCCGGCACGATGCCGTCGTCGACCAGCTGGAGGACCCGCCGGGCCCAGCGCAGCGAGTGCGCGGCCTGCGGGGTCGCCACGGTCAGCCCCAGGACCGAGGGCGTCCCGGACAGCGCGGCGTCGAGCATCGCCCGGCGCTCGGCGGTCAGCGCGCCGGGGACGAGCAGATGGGGATGGGGCGGGCTGAGGTCGGCGAGCACGTCCCGGTCGAGCCGCGCCTGGAGGACGCCGGTGGCCGGCGGCCGCAGCGCGACCAGGGTGCACTCGGCGGGGAGCTGCCAGGACGCCTCCTGGCAGAGTTCGGCGATGGTCGCGCGGGGCAGCGGCGGTCCGGCGACGACGAGGTGGAGCAGCTTCCTGCGGAGCGCGGCGACATCCGTGACCGCGCGGCTCTGCACGGCGAGGTACCCCTCCCGGGAGAGCGTCTCCAGCTCGTCCACGTACGCGAAGAGGGCGTCGGCGAAGGCCAGGATCAGCGTGGGGGAGAGGTTGTAGGTGCGCCCGATGCTCTTGGCCCGGCGCAGGGCGATGCGGGCGCCGAGGCGGTAGGCGCCTTGTAACGTGTCGAGGTCCCGCCCCTCGTACGCCTCCACCCGCCCGAACTGGCGCAGCAGTTCGTCGCGGAGGGCGGGCTTCGCGCCGGGGCGGTCGACGCGGTCCACGAAGGCCGCCAGGGCCTGTTCCACGCCCTGGCGGATCGCGTCCGAGTGGGGCCCGTTGAAGAGCCGGGCGTACACGGGGTAGGCACGCTCGATCTCCACGCCGATCTCCTTGGTGAGGCCCGGGATCTCCGGTCTCATCAGGGCGGCGAACTCGCGGGGCAGTGGATCGAGCGGCTCACCGAGCTCCGGTGACTGTGCGGTGGAGGGCATGGTTACCGATCCCTTGCTCTGCTACGTGACCGGTGGGGGGAGCGGCGCCGCGGCGCCCGTCCGGGAGGGGCGGGCGCCGCGGGAGCCGTCAGGTACGTACCGATGTGGACTGCTGAAAGCTAGGACAACTGCTGTGTGCTGTACACAACTTGAGCAAGGTTCATGTCTCCCGCCGGGGCGTACGCGGCCGAGTCGGCCGGTATTCACCCCTGGGTGGCCGTTAGTTGACGGCCGAGTGCCAGTTCCGCGAGAAGACCTTGCCGGCGTCGGGGGCGAGGACGCCGGGGGCGAAGAGGCCGGTCAGGAAGGTCTGGGTGTTGTTGAGCGTGAGCTTGTTCTTGCCGGCGGCGGAGGGCAGGCCGGTCTTGAGGTTGACGGCCGCGTCGATGATGCCGAGGAGGCCGAGGCCGCAGCCGGTGGCGCCGGGGACGGCGAAGCTGTCGTCGTACTGGGTCGAGCCGAGGAGGTCGATGCGGCTCATGTCGCCTTCCTCGTTCGCGGTGCCGTCGCCGTCGAAGCGGGTGACGCCGAACGCGGGCGAGTCGAGGTTCTTCGGGCGGAGCAGGATCGGGTTGGCCTTGGTGCCGATGTAGCAGTTGTCGCCGAGGAACGGGTTCTGCAGCCGGATGCGGACCGGGAGGGTCACGATCGGCTGGTCGGTGAGGACGCCCGCGATCTGGTCGAAGTTCGAGGGGGTGCCGACCGACTCCATGGTGGCGGTGATCTTGTTGAGCTTGCCGTCCGACAGCTGCCGGCAGATGTTGGTGATGAAGGGGATGTCGCTCGGACACATCAGGCCCATCAGCCCGCCGGGGACGGTGGCGGAGTCGGCGATGAGCGCGCCGCCGGCGGGTCCGACGACCGAGTTGGTGCCGTCGGCGTTCTGCACGACGCCCATCTGGAGGTTGGTCTTCCCGGTGGTCACCGTCGTGTTGCCGAGCTTGATGGAGCCGCTGAGCGAGTAGGAGACGATGCACTGGGGGGAGGTGTCGAGCCCGTCGGTGGTGATCATCGGGGTGGCGTCGACGGGGCAGCGGGTGGACGGTCCCCAGCCGCCGTTCAGGACCGGGGCGGCCGCGGTCGCCGTGCCCATGGAGGCGAAGGCGCCGAGCGCGGTCAGTGCGGAGACGGTGGCCAGCTTGGCGCGGGCGGTGATACGGGGCATGGCGGGGTGCCTTTCGTCGGAGGGGGCGGAGCGGGGGTACGGGGGATCGGCCCTCGGGCCGCGCGGGAGCAGCCGTCGGGTGGGGGGATCAGCGCTCGGGTTCGGGCACGACGAGCGGCTGGCGGTCCTTGGTGCACTGGTCCGGGGGCGGGACCTCGACGCCCACGGAACAGGTCTGGCCCTGGACCTGCTTGATGTGGTTTCCGGGGCCGGAGATGGCGGCGGTGAGGAGCCGGTCGAAGTTCTCGCCGCCGGAGCCGCAGCCCGTGAAGGCGGGGATGGTCGCCTCCCCGGTGAGGGGGCCGCCGCCGGTCAGGACGTACCCCTCGGCGGGCAGCCCGAAGGGGATCTTCCCCAGCCCCAGCAGCACCAGGTGGTCCCCGGGGTACTTGACGGGGTCGGGCTCGGGCGAGGAGAGCGGCGCCGCCGTCCGGCACGAGGGGCCCACGTCCAGCGGGACGCCGTCCACCTTCACGTCCAGGACCCGCAGGACGAGCGGGGCCCTGACCGTGTTCTCCAGGAAGTTGTCGCCGGAGGCGAAGACGACGCGGACCAGGGTGTCGATCGTGACGGGTCCCGTCTGCTCCAGGACCATGGTCGCCGTGACGGGCTGGAAGTCGAAGGTCAGGAAGGTGGAGGTGAAGGGCGGCGTCTGCTTGCGTCCCTGGTGGGAGAGGTTCCCGAGGGAGAGGTTGGTGAAGTGGAACTCGCCCTCCGGCGGAGGGGTGGTCGGTATCTGCATGTCGCCCTGCTCGATCAGCATGCAGGTCGCCGGGAGGAGCGAGGCGCCGTTCAGCTTGCGCACGTTGGTGTAGCCGGTGATGTACGCCGACAGGGAGACGGGCGTCGGCTTCTCGGTCACGCACGGGGGCGCGTCCGGGCGGGGTGCCGGAGGTCCGGGCGTCTCCTCGGTGGCGTCGGCCGGTCCGGCGTCCGCCTGGGGGCCGGCGCTCGGCGTTCCGCTCGCCTCGCCGGTGAGTGTGGGCGGCGGAGGGGCGATCGGGTCGACCGGGAGCGACGGCAGGGGGAGTCCGGAGGAGGGGGACGGCGACGTCGGGGAGGAGCCGGAGGGGGACGGGAGGCCCGTCGTCGGGGGAGCGGTGCTCGGCTCCCCGGTGCCGGGGCCGGTGCCGACCGGGACCGTGGCGAGCCGCGTACGGTCCTGGGCGTCCGGGTGGGGGACGCAGGTGACGGCCAGGGAGGCGGGCACGGTCGCCGCGCCGTCGGCGGTGGAGGGGGCGAGATCGACCGCGATCCCCCCGGCGGCGAGGGTCAGGTCGCCGGCGGTGTCCGTCGTCAGGATCGGCACGTCACCGGTCGTCGTCAGGGTGAGCGGGCCTTCGGCGGGCACGTCCACGGGCTGGGCCGTGCCGCTCCATGTCGCTTCCGCGCGCTGCTCGTTCTGGGTCACGCCGACGGTGAGCCGGGTCTCCGCCCGTACGGTGGCGGCCTTCAGCGCCGTGAGGTCGGCCACGGCCGCCGCCGGGAGCTCCACGCTCGTGGTGACGTCGGTGGGCCGGATCTCCTCGCCCACGGCCGCCCGTTCGGGGAAGGCCGCCGTGATCCGTACCGTCGCCGGCTGCTGTCCCGAGGGCAGGGCGCAGACGTAGGGCAGGGCCGTGTCGACCTTCAGGGTCTCCAGGGCGACGGCAGCCGCCGGGAGCAGCGGGGCGAGTGCCACGAACGCGGCGATCGTCGCGCCGCGCACGCGCGCGCGGGAGGGGCGGGGGGTGGGCCGTGGGCGACTCATCGGGTGCTCCGCTCGGGGTCGTTCGCGAACGCGGGGTACGTGCGGGCGCGGGGGCTCACGGATGGCTGCCGACGATCGTGGGCGCGAGCGCGGTGCCCGTCGCCCTGACGAGGTGGTCCGCCCTGACGATCAGGCCGGCGCCGACCGGTGCCGCGGCACCGCAGCCGGTCTGCGACACCACGGTCAGGTCGCCTGTGGCGGAGGCGAGGGTCAGCCTGCCGGTCGCGTTGGTGTAGGAGAGGGGCAGTCGCCCCCGGACGCGGAAGACGCAGGCGCCGACGGTGCCCTGGAGGTCGACGCCGGCGAGGTGTCCCTTCGTCGTGCCGGTGGACGCGTGGTGGTCCTCGGCGACGACGGGCCAGGGCAGGGCGGCCGGGGCGAACGTCACGCGGCCGAGGACGCTGGTGCAGGACGCGCCCGGGGCGCCGAGGGAGAAGGTGTCGACGGCGCCGACGGCCGCCGGGTTGCCGGTGGCGTTCCGCAGACCGCCGGAGAGGGCCGTACGGGAGCAGGTGACCGCGATGCCGTTGCCCTGGACGAGCTCGATCATGAGGACGGCGTTCCCGCTGTTCACCGCGGTGATCCCGCCCGGGGACGGGCTGACGGTCCAGACCGTGGAGGGCGCCGCGGAGGCCGGGGCCGCCGTGAGGGCGAGCGCGGCCGCGGCGGCGACGGCGGCGAGCTGGGTGAGCGGCTTCTTCACGGCGCGGAGGCTCCTGGGGGCGGCTGGTGTGCGGGGGAGCGGACAGCCCCGCGTCCGCCCGGCCGGGGGCCGGCCGGACGGACGCGGGTTCCTGGTCCCTTACGGGTTCGAGCCGACGATCTTCGGGATCGTGGTGCCCACCTTGAAGAGGTAGGTGCCCTTGAAGGTCGGCTTGGCGCCCACCGGCACGGCCGCACCGCAACCGGTCGACGAGACGACGGTGAGCTCGCCCGCCAGGCTGTTGACGGCCAGCGCGCCCGTCGAGTTGGTGTACGTCGAGGACGCCTTGCCGGTGACGCGGAAGACGCAGGCGCCGACCGTCACCTTGGCGTCGACGTTGCCGACGTAGCCCTTGGTGACACCGGTCGCGGCGGTGTAGTCCTGCGCCACGATCGTCCAGGGAACGGTCGGGACCGTGGTCACCGGACCCAGCACGCTGGTGCAGGGAGCACCGGTGGCACCGAAGGCGATGGAGTTGATCTTGCCCACGGTGGCCGGGTTGCCGGTGGTGCTCGCTCCCGTGCCCGCGCCGTTCGACTTCGTACACGTCATGGCGATGCCGTTGACGCTGAGGACGATGTTGCCGCTGTTGACCGCGGTGATGTTCGCCGGGTTCGGGGTGACGGTCCAGACCGTCGAGGGCACCGCGGAGGCGGGGCTGACGGTGAGGGCGAAGGCGGCGGAGGCGCCTCCCGCGACGACGGCCAGGTTTCTGATCGACTTCTTCATGGCTCTGGGACTCTCCTTGGGGATTGACCGGCAGAGGGTGCTTCGGTGGGGGTGCCGTGGCGGATCCGTGAACGGCCGGCCCGGCCGGCCGTCGTTCCGCCGTGAAACCAGACGTTACTTGCGGGAAACTTAGCCGAACAATGGCGTGAACCATGATTCTTTGAAGACGGCTCAATGCCTGTCAAGAGGGTGAGCGGTGGCGAGAATGCGCTTGGTTCCCGCGTGCGTAATGTCGACAATTCTGATCGATCAGGCGAGGTCGGGGCGGGGTTCCGCCGGCCGCTTCACGCGAATTCTCCCCGGCGTGACAAGCGCTCTCACGGAATTGTCTCCCGGCTGATAAGCGGGCCTCCGATGGTGCCTGTTCCGCGAAAACTCCGGATCCGGTATTGCCCCCCGAGGTTACCGAGCCGTAGCGTTCCCGGGAGTCGACGCTCAGCCGCAGGTCGGCGCACCCATCTGTCGCGGCGGAGACAAATGTTCCTCCCGGTTTTGTCTCCGCTGTGACAAACGCGGAAGCGGATCAATGATTTTGCGCCAGAGCTATTGTCCGGGTGATCCAGAACGGCCTACCGTGCGCCCGCGGCGCACGTGTCACGCACGCCTGCTGGAGGTGGGATGGGAATCGAAGTAGTCGTTGAGGGGCTGACCATGTCCTTCGGCAAGCAGAACATCTGGCAGGACGTGTCGCTGACCTTGCCGGCCGGAGAGGTGAGCGTCATGCTCGGCCCTTCCGGTACCGGAAAGACCGTCTTCCTGAAATCGCTCATAGGGCTGCTCAAACCCCAGCGGGGCCGCGTCCTCATCAACGGCGTCGACATGGTCGGCAGCCCCGAGCGGGACATCTACGAGACCCGGAAGCTCTTCGGCCTCATGTTCCAGGACGGCGCCCTCTTCGGCTCGATGACGCTCTTCGACAACATCGCCTTCCCGCTCCGCGAGCACACCCGGAAGCGCGAGTCCGAGATCCGGCGCATCGTCATGGAGCGCATCGAACTCGTCGGCCTGCTCGGCGCCGAGGGGAAGCTGCCCGGCGAGATCAGCGGCGGCATGCGCAAGCGCGCCGGCCTCGCCCGCGCGCTCGTCCTCGACCCGCAGATCGTGCTGTGCGACGAGCCCGACTCCGGCCTCGACCCGGTCCGCACCGCGTACCTCTCACAGCTTCTGATCGACCTCAACGCGCGGATCGACGCGACGATGCTGATCGTCACCCACAACCTCGACATCGCCGCCACCGTCCCCGACAACATGGGGATGTTCTTCCGGCGGAACCTCGTCACCTTCGGCCCCCGCGAGGTGCTCCTCACCAGCGACGAACCGGTCGTCACCCAGTTCCTCGCCGGCCGCCGCGAAGGCCCCATCGGCATGTCGGAGGAGAAGGACGCCGCCACCCTCGCCGCCGAGGCCGACCGGGCCCCCGCCGGTGGGACCGGCACCCGGGTCATCGTCCCGCAGCTGGAGCCCTCGCCCGGGCTGCCTCCGCGCGCGGCCGTCACCCGCCGCCGCAAGCGCGTCCTCGGCATGCTGGACACGCTGCCGCCCGCCGCCCGCGCCGCCATCGAGGCCACCTACGCGGGGCAGGCCACCGCGCGGACCGTCCCGATACCCGCCGCCGGGAGCGGCTCGTGATCGGCGGCGCGCTGCGGCAGACCGGCCGCCTCTTCGCCCTCGCCGCCGAGGTGAGCCGGGCCGTCTTCCGCAGGCCCTTCCAACTCCGCGAGTTCGTCGAGCAGTTCTGGTTCGTCGCGAGCGTCACCATCCTCCCGGCGGCCCTCGTCTCCATCCCCTTCGGCGCCGTGATTGCCCTTCAGGTCGGCTCGCTCACCCAGCAGTTGGGAGCCCAGTCGTTCACCGGTGGCGCCAGCGTGCTCGCCGTCATCCAGCAGGCCAGCCCGCTCATCGTCGCCCTCCTCATCTCCGGCGCCGCCGGCTCCGCGATCTGCGCCGACCTCGGCTCCCGCAAGATCCGCGAGGAGCTCGACGCCATGGAGGTCATGGGCGTCTCGCCGATCCAGCGGCTCGTCGTCCCCCGCGTCCTCGCCACCATGGCCGTCGCCGTCCTCCTCAACGGCATGGTCTCCGTCGTCGGCACCCTCGGCGGCTACTTCTTCAACATCGTCCTCCAGGGCGGCACCCCCGGCGCCTACCTCTCCAGCTTCTCCGCCCTCGCCCAGCTCCCCGACCTGTACATCAGCGAACTCAAGTCGCTGATCTTCGGGTTCATCGCCGGCATCGTCGCCGCCTACCGGGGGCTCAACCCCCGCGGCGGCCCCAAGGGCGTCGGCGACGCCGTCAACCAGGCCGTCGTCATCACCTTCATGCTCCTCTTCTTCGTGAACATGGTGCTGACCGGCCTCTACCTCCAGATCGTCCCGCCGAAGGGAGGCTGAGACGATGGCCTCCCCGCTCGCCTGGCTCGACCGCTCCGGCGACCAGCTCCTCTTCTACGTGAGAGCCCTGCTCTGGGTCCCCAGGACCCTGCGCCGCTACCTCAAGGAGGTGCAGCGGCTCCTCGCCGAGGTCGCCTTCGGCTCCGGCGGCCTCGGCGTCGTCGGCGGCACCGTCGGAGTCATGATCGCGATGACGCTCTTCACCGGGACCGTCGTCGGCCTCCAGGGCCACGCCGCCCTCGATCAGATCGGCACCGCCGCCTTCACCGGCTTCGTCTCCGCCTACTTCAACACCCGCGAGATCGCCCCGCTCGTCGCCGGCCTCGCCCTCTCCGCGACCGTCGGCGCCGGCTTCACCGCCCAGCTCGGCGCCATGCGCATCAACGAGGAGGTCGACGCCCTCGAAGGCATGGGCATCCGCTCCATGCCGTACCTCGTCACCACCCGCATCATCGCGGGCGTCGTCGCCATCGTGCCCCTCTACGCGGTCGGCCTGCTCTCCTCCTACCTGGCCTCCCGCACCGTGACCGTCCTCTTCAACGGCCAGTCCCAGGGCACGTACGACCACTACTTCAACCTGTTCCTGTCACCGACGGACGTCCTGCTGTCGATGCTGAAGGTGCTGATCTTCAGCGTGATGGTGATCGTGGCCCACTGCTACTACGGCTTCCGCGCCTCCGGCGGCCCCGCCGGCGTCGGCATCGCCGTCGGCCGGTCCGTGCGCAACGCCATCGTGCTCATCAGCGTCACCGACTTCTTCCTGTCCCTGGCCCTCTGGGGCGCGACCACGACCGTGAAGGTGGCGGGGTGAGATGAACGCTCCACGAGGCCAGACCCTGCGCCGCCGCTCCGCCGGCGTCGTCTTCCTGCTGGTGCCCGCCCTGCTCGCCTGGCTGGCGGTCGCCGTCTACGACAAGAAGTTCACCGACTCCGACCCGGTCGTCGTCGAGACCGGCAGCGTCGGCAACGAGATGCACCTCGGCGCCGAGGTCAAGCTCCGCGGCGTCGTCGTCGGCGAGGTCCGCGCCATCGACGCCACCGGCACCGGCGCCCGCCTCACCCTCGCCCTGCGCCCCGGCGCCCTGGACCACGTCCCCTCCGACGTCCGCGCCCAGATGCTGCCCACCACGCTCTTCGGCGAGCGGTTCGTCGCCCTCGTCCCGCCCGCGAACCCCTCCGCGCGGCGACTCGGCCCCGGCGCCGTCATCCCCGAGGACCGCTCCGGCAACGCCATCGAACTCCAGCAGGTCCTCGACAACGTCCTGCCCCTGCTCACCGCCGTCCAGCCGCAGAAGCTGTCCGCCACCCTGTCGGCCGTCTCGCAGGCCCTCGAAGGACGCGGCGACAAACTCGGCGACACCCTCGCCCGGCTCGACAGCCACCTCAAGAAGTTCAACCCCCAACTGCCCGGTCTCACCAGGGACCTCAAGGAACTCGTGAAGGTCAGCCACCTCTACGCGGACGTCGCCCCGGACATCGTCACCGCGCTCACCGACTTCACCACCACCAGCGGCACCCTCGCCGCACAGGAGGCGGCCCTCTCCGGCACCCTCGGCGCCACCACCCGCACCGCCCAGGACCTCACCGCCTTCCTCCGCAGGAACAAGGACACGATCATCCGGCTCAGCGCCACGAGCCGCCCCACCCTGGAACTCCTCGCCGAGTACTCCTCCTCCTTCCCCTGCACCCTGCGCACCCTCGCCCAGTTCGTGCCCGCCATGGACAAGGCGCTCGGCAAGGGCACCGACCGGCCGGGACTGCACGTCAACGTCACCACCGTGCCCTCGCGCGGCGCGTACCGACCGGGACACGACACCCCCCGGTACGGCTCCGGCGGCGGCCCCCGCTGCCACCCCGTGCCCTACCTCGGCGTCCCCGCCGCACCCGCCGCCCGCGCCTCCGCCGCGGCCGACCAGGACCTCGGCCCCGCCAACACCCCGCAGGAGAACGACCTCGTCACCGAACTCCTCGCCCCGGGCGCAGCCCCGAGGGCCGAAGCCCTGCCGGACTGGAGCAGCCTGCTCGCCGGCCCCGCCTTCCGGGGAGCGGAGGTGACCCTCCGATGAGAGCGAAGCAGACCCACACCCGGCGCCGCGGACTGACCGGCACCGTCCTCAAGTCCCTCGCCTTCGTCCTGGTCACCGCGCTCGCCACCACCGTGCTCGGCTTCAGCATCGCCAACACCGGCGTCGGCTCCGACACCCGCACCTACAAGGCGCTCTTCACCGACGTCACCGGCCTCGTCGCCGGCGACTCGGTGCGCGTCGCCGGAGTCAAGGTCGGCGAGGTCACCGACGTCCGCGTCGTCGAACGGCGCACCGCCCAGGTCACCTTCACCGTCCGCGAGGACCGCACCCTGCCCCGCTCCGCCACCGCCGGGGTGAAGTACCTCGACATGGTCGGCCGGCGGTACGTCGCGCTGGGCCGGGGCAGCGGCGACGTGACCGGCACCCTCGGCGACGGCGAGACCATCCCGCTCGACCGCACCACCCCCGCCCTCGACCTGACCCTGCTCTTCAACGGCTTCAAACCGCTCTTCGAGGGCCTGTCGCCCGCCGACGTCAACGACCTCGCCGGCTCGCTCGTCCAGGTCCTCCAGGGCGAGAGCGGCACCGTCGACAGCCTGCTCCGCCACATCGGCTCGCTGACCAAGACCGTCGCGGCCAAGGACAAGGTCATCGGCGACGTCGTCACCCACCTCAACACCGTCCTCACCACCCTCAACGACCGCGAGGCCGGCTTCGAGGACCTCGTCGTCACCCTCCAGAAACTCGTCACCGGCTTCGACACCGACCGCAAGCCCCTCGGCGAGGCCGTCCAGGCCATGGGCGCCCTGACCACCACCACCGCCGGGCTCTTCCACGACGCCCGCGCCCCCCTCAAGAAGGACATCCGCGAACTCGGCCGGCTCTCGGGCACCCTCGGCGCCGACATCCCGGCCATCGAGCGGTTCCTCGACCGCACCCCCGACAAGCTGACCGCCCTCGCCCGCCTCTCGTCGTACGGCTCCTGGTTCAACCTCTACCTGTGCGAGGCGCGCGTGACCGGCGTGAAGACGTCCGACGGCTCGAAGCCGCCGACCGGCATCGCCGTGACCGAACCGAGGTGCCGCGGATGACCCCCCTCCTCAAGCCCGTCAAGGAACGCAACCCGATCTCCGTCGCCCTCGTCGGACTGCTCCTCCTCGGCCTCCTGGCCGCCCTCGCGTACAACGTCGAGCGGCTCCCCCTCGTCGGCGGCGACACCACCTACAGCGCCGACTTCTCCGAGGCCGCCGGACTCGAGGCCGGCGACGAGGTCCGCGTCGCCGGCGTCAAGGTCGGCGAGGTCACCCGCGTCGCCCTGGACGGCGCCAAGGTCGCGGTGACCTTCGAGGTCGGCGACGCCTGGGTCGGCGACCGCTCCACCGCCGCCATCGCCGTCAAGACCCTCCTCGGCGAGAAGTACCTGGCCCTCGACCCGCTGGGCACCGCCCGCCAGGACCCCGGGACCCGCATCCCGCTGGCACGCACCACCTCCCCGTACGACGTGACCCAGGCGTTCCAGGACCTCAGCGGCACCATCGACGACCTCGACACCGGCAAGCTCGCCGAGAGCTTCCGCACCATCTCGGACACCTTCGAGAACTCGCCGCCGCACGTCCGCAGCGCCGCCGACGGCCTCTCCGCGCTGTCGAGGTCCGTCTCCAAGCGCGACACCGAACTCGCCCGGCTCCTCAAGAACGGCGAGCGGTTCACCAAGACCCTCAAGGACAAGAAGTCCAGCTTCGAACTGCTCCTGGAGGACGGCGGCTCCCTCCTCGGCGAGCTCAGCAAGCGCCGCGACGCCATCCGCGCCCTCCTCAAGGGCAGCAGGGCCCTCTCCACCGAACTCAGCGGCCTCGTCGGCGACAACCACCGGCAGCTCGGCCCCACCCTGAAGGCCCTCGGCCGGGTCACCGGAGTCCTGGAGAAGAACAGCGGTCAGCTCGACAAGACCCTCGCGCTGATCGGCCCCTACTACCGGCTCGTCGGCAACACGCTCGGCAACGGGCGCTGGTTCGACAGCTACCTCTGCGGCGTCGTGCCGCGCCGCTACCTGCCCGAGGGCTCCCAGCCCAAGACCGGATGCATGCCGCCGAAGCCGAAGCCGGCGGCGAAGGGGAACGGTGCGTCATGACCAGGACCAGGAAACCCCTCGCCGCGGGGATCACGCTCGCCGTGCTCGCCGCCTGCGGGCTCGTCGCCGTCCGCGCCCTCGACGAGGAGGGCATCCGCGTCACCGCCTACTTCGACCGGGCCGTCGGCATCTACGCCGGATCGGACCTGCGCGTCCTCGGCGTCCGCGTCGGCGAGGTCGAGACCGTGGAGCCGCAGGGCACCCGGGTACGCGTCGACCTCCGCCTCGACGAAGGCGTCCTCGTCCCCGCCGACGCCCGCGCCGTCGTCGTCGCCCCGAGCATCGTCGCCGACCGGTACGTGCAGCTCGCCCCCGCCTACACCTCGGGCCGCGCCCTCGACGACGGCGCCGAACTCCCCGCCTCCCGCAACCGCACCCCCGTCGAGATCGACCAGCTCTACGCCTCCATCACGGAGCTCGGCACGGCGCTCGGCCCCGACGGCGCCAACTCCTCCGGCGCCCTCTCCGAGCTCCTCGACACCGGCGCGAAGAACCTCAAGGGCAACGGCGAGGCCATCGGCGGCTCCCTCGAACGCTTCGGCAAGGCCGCCAAGACCCTCGACGGCAACAGCGAGGCGCTCTTCGCCACCCTCGGGCACCTCCAGAGCTTCACCACCATGCTCAAGGAGAAGGACGGCGACGTCCGCACCGCCCAGGAACGCCTGGACGAGGTGGTCGGCTTCTTCGCCGAGAACAAGGACGACCTCGCCGGCGCCCTCAAGGAACTCGGCACGGCGCTCGCCCAGGTGAAGACCTTCATCAAGGACAACCGCGGCGAGCTGAAGAAGAACGTCGACCGGCT
This sequence comes from Streptomyces sp. NPDC004435, assembly GCF_042873895.1. Lineage (NCBI taxonomy): Bacteria > Bacillati > Actinomycetota > Actinomycetes > Kitasatosporales > Streptomycetaceae > Streptomyces > Streptomyces sp. NPDC004435. The sequence goes on from NZ_JBIAMB010000010.1 coordinate 180,738, forward strand.
CGTTCCCCTCACCCGGACCCTCGTCGACCAGCGCGCCTCCCTCGCCGAAGCCCTCGACGTCGGCCCGCTCGCCGCCGGCAACCTCGTCAACGCCTACGACCCCGACACCCGCACCATCGACGGCCGCGCCAACCTCAACGAGATCAGCCTGGGCGGCCCGCCGCTCCCGCTGCCCGTCTCCGGGGACTCCGCGGCCGGCGGGCCCCCGGCGGGCCCCACCGCCCCCGCGAGCCCCGGAGAGGAGGACCGGTGAGACGCCCCCGCCTCCCCTCGGGACGCGCCGTCGGCGCCGGAGCCGCCGGCGCGGTCGCCCTCGGCCTCGGCCTGGCCGTCGCCCTCGGCGCCGTCCCCGCGATCCCCGTGCGGTTCGACGGCATCGAGGACCTGCCGCTGCCCGGCGGCGCCGACCTCGGCGACCACCCCTACACCGTCACCGCCGAGATCGCCGACGTCCTCAGCCTCGTGCCGCAGGCCGCGGTCAAGGTCAACGACGTCGCCGTCGGCCGCGTCACCGCCATCGAACTCGACCCCGCCACCTGGTCCGCCCGCGTCACCCTGAAGATCAACGGCGAGGTGCGGCTGCCGGCCGACACCGGCGCGCGCGTCGAGCAGTCCAGCCTCCTCGGCGAGAAGTACGTCCAGCTCGTCGCCCCGGCCTCCGGCGACACCGCAGCCCGCCCCGGCGTCCGGCAGGCCGCCGCCCGCCGGGAGACCGGCGACCGGCTCGCCGACGGCGCGGTCATCCCGCTCGCCCGCACCAGCCGCAACACCGAGGTCGAGGAGGTGTTCGGCGCCCTCTCCCTGCTCCTCAACGGCGGCGGCGTCAACCAGCTCAAGACCATCACCCGCGAACTCAACGCGGCGCTCGGCGGACGCGAACCCCAGGTCCGCTCCATGCTCAAGCGGGTCGACACCCTGGTGACGAACCTGGACGCGCACCGCGGCGACATCACCCGCGCCCTCGACGGCCTCAACCGGCTCTCCACCACCCTCGCCGGCCGCAAGAAGGACGTGGGCACCGTCCTCACCGACCTCTCGCCCGGCCTGAAGACCCTGGAGAACCAGCGGGGCTCGCTGATCACCATGCTCCGCGCCCTCGACACCCTCTCCGGCGTCGCCGTCACCACCGTCGAGGCGAGCAAGAAGGACATGGTCGCCGACCTCAAGGCCCTCGCCCCGACCCTCACCGCCCTCGCGGACGCCGGCGCCGATCTGCCCGGATCGCTCCAGGTCCTGCTGACGTACCCGTTCACCGACGAGGTGCTCAAGGGCGTGAAGGGCGACTACCTCAACACCTATCTGCACCTCGCGGCGCAACCCGGGACCGAGGTGATCCCGCCCCTCGTCCCCGAGGCCGCCCCCACCCCCACCGCGGGCCCCACGCCCTCCCCGACGGACCCGGTCGCACCCGCCGGACCGCTCCGCCGCACCGACCCCACCGCCCGGGGCGCCGAGTCGCCCCTTCCCCTGCCCCCGGTCCGGACGGCCCCCCCGACCGGACCGGGCACCACCCCGAAGGACGGAGGCGACCCCCGGTGATCACCCGTACCGTACGGCTGAAGAACCTCGCGTTCCTCGTCATCGCCGTCACCGTCCTCGGCTTCGTCGGCGTCCGCTACGCGGACCTCGGCCGCTACGCCGGGGTCGCCGACCACTACACCGTCCGGGTCCACCTCGCCCGCACGGGAGGGCTGTTCCCCCACTCCGACGTCACCTACCGGGGCGTCTCCGTGGGCCGCGTCGGCGCCATCGACCTCACCGCCGACGGCGTCGTCGCCGAACTGCGCATCAAGAAGTCGGCCCCCAGGATCCCCGCCGACGCGCGAGCCGTCGTCGCCGGACTCTCCGCCGTCGGCGAGCAGTACATCGACCTGCGCCCCGACAGCGACGGCGGCCCCTTCCTCGCCGACGGCGCCCGCATCGACCAGTCCGACACCCAGGTGCCCGCCCCGGTCACCGACGTGCTCACCAGCATGGACAGCCTCACCCGCTCCGTCCCCCTGGACTCCCTCCGCACCGTCGTCGACGAACTCGGCAAGGCCTTCGAGGGACACGGCGACGACCTCCAGGTCCTGCTCGACAGCGGCAGCGCCTTCGTCCAGGCCGCCGACGACGCCCTGCCGGTCACCACCCGCCTCATCCGGGACGGCGAGGTCGTGCTGCGCACCCAGGCCGACGAGAGCCGCGCCATCCGCGACTTCGCCTCCGGCGCCCGCGCACTCGCCACCACCCTCAAGAGCTCCGACGCCGACCTGCGCAAGCTGCTCGCCGTCACGCCCGACGCGGCGGGCCAGGTCAGCGGCCTCCTGAACGACGTCGACCCGAGCCTCGGTGTCGTCCTCGCCAACCTCCTCACCACCTCGGAACTCGCCCTCACCCGGCAGCGCGGCATCGAGGAACTGCTCGTGAAGTACCCCGCCGCCGTCTCGGCCGGAGCCACCGCCGTCGACGGCGGACGCCTCAACATCGGCATGGCCGTCACCTTCTTCAAGCCGCTTCCCTGCACCACCGGTTACGGCGGTACCCGCTACCGCAACGGCCTCGACCTCGGCACCGCGCCCGCCCTCAACACCGGCGCGGCCTGCACCAGCCCGGCCGCGTCCGGCGTCAACGTCCGCGGCTCCGCCCACGCGCCCAAGGGCGACGCCGCGCCCGCCCCCGCCCGCCCCCTCCTCCCGGACGCGACGAACCACGCGGGGAAGCCCTGGCTGCCGGGCGCCCTCGGCCTGCCCGGCGGGACCGACGGCCCCACCGACATGGCCGGACTCCTGGGCCTCGGCACCGGGAGCGGGCGATGAGGCGGGCCCGGGTCCTCTCCGCGGCCGCCCTCGCGGTCGCCCTCGGCTTCTGCTCCACCGGAGCCTGGAGCTACGCCCAGGCCCGCGCCGACCAGGAGCTCGCCTTCGCCCGCGAACGGGACACCGCCCTCGCCGAGGGCCGGCAGCGCCTCACCGTCCTGAACACCCTCGACGCCTCCACCCGCGAGCGTGCCGAGGCGGGCATCGCCGCCTGGCGCGATGCCTCCACCGGCGCGCTCCGCACCGAACTGGCCCGCACCGAGCCCGCGGTGGGCGCCTCCGCCCGGGCCACGGTCACCGAGGCGGCGCTCACCGCCCTCGACGCCCGCGCCGGTACGGCGAAGCTCATCGCGACCGTGAGCGTGGACGTCACCCCCGCGGGAGGCGCGGCCACCTCCGACCGCAAGCGCCTGGAAGCCGTGCTGACCCGCACCGGCGAGCACACCTGGAGGGTGGCGGCGCTCAGCGCGGTCCCCGTCGCCGGAGCCGAGGAGGACGAGTGACACTCCTGAACGACAGCGAGACCGAGCTCGAGACGGACGACGAGAACACGGACGACGAGACCGGCACCGAGGCCGCGACCGGCACCGAGGCCGAGGCCGCGACCGACACCGAGGCCGAGGCCGCGTCCGACCCGGAGAGCGAGCCCACCCGTCCTCTCCGCCGCCCCGCCGCCCGTCTCAGGAAGGCGGTCGTGCCCGTGGCCGTCACGGCCCTCCTCCTCGCCGGAGGAGCGTTCTTCCACGGCGCCCACCAACTCCGCTCCACCCCCTCGGCGCGGAACCAGGCACTCATCGACACCGCCGCCACCCACCGGGTCGGCGGGGACGTCAGCGAGGGCCTGGCCCGGATCTTCTCCTACACGCCCACCAGCTCCGACGCCGCCGAGCGCTCGGCCGAGACCTTCCTGGCGGGCCGCGCGGCCCGCCAGTACAGCGACCTGTTCGCCCAGGTCCGCAAGAGCCTGGTCCAGCAGCGCGTCACCCTCTCCACCCAGGCCGTCCGCACCGGCGTGATCGAGCTCCACGGCGACACCGCCCGCCTCCTCGTCTTCCTGGACCAGGTCTCACGGCGGGACAAGGGGCCCGCCACCTCGGCGGCGGCCCAGCTGACCGTCACCGCCCGGTTCCAGGACGACCGGTGGCAGATCACCGACATCAAGGCCCGCTGACGTTGAGCGGGAGACGGGAGCACCGCATGACTCGCGCGGTCCGCACGGCGGCCGGCACCCGGCCGGTCCTGCTCGTGGCCCTCGTGCTCACCCTGGTCGCGGGCGGCTTCGCGGCCTGGACCGGCCAGGGCTGGTACGCCGCGGCCCACGACGACTCCGCCGGGTACGCCGCGGAGCGCGACCGGGCGCTCGCGGCGGGGGAGCAGGCCGTGCAGAACCTCAACACGCTCGACCACCGGAAGGTGGACGAGGGGCTCGACCTGTGGGAGTCCTCCACGACCGGCGAACTGCACGAGCAACTCGTCGACGGACGCGACGAGTTCGCGGGTCAGGTGAAGGCGGCGAAGACGGTGACGACGGCCCGGGTGCTCTCCGGCGCCGTCACCGAGCTCGACGACCGCTCGGGTCGGGCCCGGCTGCTCGTCGCCCTCCGGGTCACCGTCACGACACCCGACAGCAAAAGCACCGAGAAGGACAGCCGCATGCTGGGCGAACTCACCCGCGCCGACGGCCGGTGGAAGCTCAGCGGACTGGGGCAGGCCCCCGTGGGCGGCACGGCGTCCGGCTGACCGGGCCGCACCGACAGCCCGCGCGAGTCACCCGCACCGAAAGGACACCGCACGATGCCGACGCCCCGCCACCACATCGACCACCAGCGCCGCCGCCGGGCCCGCGCCGACCAGACGGCCCCCGACGCCGGAACCCCGGTGGGCCTCCTGACCGGACCCGAGCCGCGGACGCGACGGCGAACGGCGGCGAAGCCCGTACCGGACAGGGCGGAGGCACCGGAGCGTGAACCGGCCGGGGAACCCGCGGCGAAGAGGCCCCGGCACCGCCTCTCGCTCCTCGTCCTGTGCGTCCTGACGCTGCTGCTCGGCGGCTTCGCGGGGTGGGCGCACAGCAGGGCGGGCGAGCTGCGGGCCGACCCGGCCCGCGCGAACACGGCCCTCACCGACCCGGCCCGCACCAGCGAGATCAAGGGCCGGACGGCCGAGGCCGTCGCCGCCCTCTTCTCCTACGACCACACCGACGCGGCCGCCTTCGACCGGGTCGGGAAGGTCCTCCTCACCGGCAAGGCCGTCGAACAGCACCGGGCCCTGTTCGCCGGGGTGCTCGCCCGGGCCGCCGAACAGAAGCCGGTGATCACCACGACGGTCACCGACAGCGCGGTCGAGCGGATCGACGGCGACCGCGCCCGGGTCCTCGTCTACGCCGACCAGAGCAGCGTCAGCACCGCGGGGACGAAGGACGCCAAGGGAGGCAAGGACGCCAAGGCCCAGGACCAGGGGGTCTACGCGGGAGCGATGTTCGCCGTGGACGTCGTCCACCGCGACGGGACCTGGCTGGTCGAGGGCATCGACACCTTCGGCCGCTGAGCCGCCCGGCCCGGAGGAACCGCCCGGGACCACACGACCGGGCTCGGGGCCGCCCTTCGGGCGACGACGGGAGTTCGACGACAGGCCCTAGACCGGCCGGGTCGCGACGAGCACGGTCGCGTACCGCTCCTCGCAGGAGACGAACCGGGGCGTCAGGCCGTGCGCGGCGACGGTCTCGGCCGCCGCGACGGTCTGCCGCTCGCTCGTCTCGACCAGCAGGTGCCCGCCCGGCGCCAGCCACCGCGGCGCCTCGGCCGCCACCCGGCGCAGCACGTCGAGCCCGTCGGGACCGCCGTCGAGCGCGACGAGGGGTTCGTGGTCGCGGGCCTCGGGCGGCAGCAGCCCGACCTCCTCGGTCGGGACGTACGGCACGTTGGCGACCAGCACCTCGACCCGGCCGCGCAGCTCCGCCGGCAGCGGGGCGAAGAGGTCGCCGCCGAGGACCAGGCCCCCGCGCGGCTCGATGTTGCGGCGCGCGCACGCCACCGCCGCGGGCTCGATGTCCGCCGCGTACACCCGGGCGTCCGGCACCGCCGAGAGGAGCACCGCGCCGGCCGCGCCCGAGCCGCAGCACAGGTCGACGCAGAGCGCGCCGGGCGCGGCCAGCGCCACCGCCCGCTCGACGAGGAACTCGGTGCGCCGCCGGGGCACGAACACGCCCGGCTCGACGATGATCCGCAGGCCGGCGAAGTCCGCCCAGCCGACGACGTGTTCCAGGGGGAGGCCGGTCGCGCGCCGCTCGACGAGGACGTCGAGCTCGGCGGCGTCACGGGCCGCGGAGAAGAGGAGTTCCGCCTCGTCCTCGGCGAACACGCAGCCCACGGCGCGGAGTCGGGAGACGGTGGAGGAACGGAGGGAGACAGAGGGGTCGAGCGTCATGAAAGACCTTCCGGGAAGCCATGAGGAGGCTCCCTCGGCCACTACGACCGAACCACCGCTACGAGCGGACCGCCGGAACGGCTGTCGAGGGGGAGCATCCTGCCTGCGTCGTGCGGATGGAACCCACCTCCTCCGGTCGCCGTGTGCGGAACCCGATGATCGTACCCCAGGGGTGGTGCCGGGCCGTGGCCGGGCACCACCCCCGCGAAGGCCGCGGAGGGCCTCAGACGAGGAGCGCCTCGATCGCCGCGACGACCTCGGCGGCCTCCGGCTCGGTGCGCGGACGGAAGCGGGTGACGGTGCCGTCGGCGGAGATCAGGAACTTCTCGAAGTTCCACTGCACGTCGCCGGCCTCGCCGTCCGCGTCCGCGACCCGGGTCAGCTCGGTGTAGAGCGGGTGCCGGCCGTCGCCGTTGACCTCGGTCTTCTCCAGCAGGGGGAAGGTGACGCCGTACGTCGTCGAGCAGAAGCTCTGGATCTCCTCCGCCGAACCGGGCTCCTGGCCGAGGAACTGGTTGCAGGGCACGCCGACCACGGTGAGCCCGCGCTCCCCGTACGCCTTCTGCAGCCGCTCCAGCCCCTCGTACTGCGGGGTGAGACCGCACTTGGACGCCACGTTCACGACCAGCACGGCCTTGTCCCGGTAGTCGGCCAGGGAGACCGGCTCACCGGCCAGGTTCTTCAGCGGGATGTCGTACAGACTCATGGGGGGAGCTCCTCGTCGAGACTAAGGCGTAGATGACAACATGAGTGAAGAACACCTGGCAATCGCGGTCGATTCCGCCCCCGGCGCGTCGCGGCGCCTCGTCCGCTGCCGCCTCTGCGGCCGTCCGCTGACCGGAGCGGACTCCCGCCGCACGGGACTGGGACCCACCTGCGACGCCAAGCTCCACCCCCCGGCCCCCGACATCCGCACCCGCCGCCACGAGGTGGACCAGGACACCCTCCCCGGCCTGGAGTCCTGAGACCTACCCGGCCGAGGCGACCAGCTCCGCGAAGGCGGCGTCCCGCTCCTCCTCGCCGAGTGCCAACAGCGCGACCTTGCGGGCGAGCAGCGGGTCGGGGTGTCCGGAGAGCCGGTCGACGGCGTGCTCGACGAGCCAGGCCCGGAGCTCGTCGAGGAGGGACTCGTCCGCCGGCCGGCCGATGACGTGGTCCCAGAGCAGGTCGTCGATCCAGCGCTCCACGAAGTCCGCCAGGTGCCGGTCCTCGACGCCGCCCCGGGGCGCGGCGGCCCACACGCCGAGCAGCGGGGCGACCGCCTGGTGGAAGTCCACGGACAGCTCCCACACCGCGTTCACGTCCTGCCGAGGCGCCGGATCGGCGAGCGTCTCCCGCCACCACGTGTCGAGGAAGCCCGCGATCGCGGCCGCCTGCTCGGCCGGCCACTCCCGCCAGTCGACCCGGCCGAGCCCGGTGGGCATGAATCCCATGCCGTCCACCCGCCCGGCCGCGAGACGGGCGAAGACCTCCGGCAGCAGTCGGCGGACCACCGCCGGATGGTCGGGGAAGTGGCTGGGCACCTCGTGGAAGAACGGGCCCAGCAGGTCGTCCCCCAGCGGCGCGCCCGGCACCGCCAGCAGCGCCAGGTGCTCCTCCCCGTAGCAGTAGGTGCACCCCTCGGCGGGGGCCGTCATGCCGCCGAAGACGGCGTCGACGCGACGGAGGGCGGAGGTCAGTGCGGGAGAGGCCACGGCGTGGTCCTGACGGGACTCCGTCCGGGTGGCGCCCGGCGAAGATCGCGACGTTACCAGACGGCAAAAGCCGTGGGCAGGGATTTCACGGTCCGTCAGGATGTTCCGCGATGAGAGCGAAACCCGAGCCAGCCGAACGACCGGAGTCCTGACACCATGTCCACCCTGCGCGTCACCGCCGAAGTCCTCACCGTCCATCCGCACCCGAACGCCGACGCCCTCGAACTGGCGCAGGTCGGGCTCTACCGGGCCGTCGTCGCCAAGGGCGCCTATCGCAGCGGGGACACCGCCGTGTACATCCCGGAGCAGGCCGTGCTGCCGGCGGCGCTCGTCGACGAGCTCGGGCTGACCGGGCGGCTGGCCGGGAAGCGCTCGGACCGGGTGAAGGCGGTGCGCCTGCGCGGGGAGCTGTCGCAGGGGATCGTCTGCCGCCCCGGCGCCCTGGCCGGCGTCGACCTGGACCGGGCCGCGGCCGACGGCACCGACTTCGCCGAGACGCTCGGGATCACCAAGTGGGTGCCGCCGATCCCGCCGACGATGAGCGGGGACGTCGAGGCCGCGCCGGACCTGCTGCCCTGGGTGGACATCGAGAACCTGCACCGCTACCCGGGCATCTTCGAGCCCGGCGAGCAGGTCGTCCTCACGGAGAAGATCCACGGCACGGCCTGCCTGTTCACCTACGTCGCCGACGGCGGCCGGACGCACGTCTCGTCCAAGGGCTTCGGCTCCAAGGGCCTCGCCCTCCAGGAGGACCCGCGCAACCTGTACTGGCGCGCCGTCCACGCCCACGGGCTGCCCGCCGTCGCCGAGCGGCTCGCCGCCCGCCTGGGCGCCACCCGCGTCGGCTTCTTCGGCGAGGTCTACGGCTCCGGCGTCCAGGACCTCGCCTACGGCGCCGACGCCCGCCGCGAGGCCGTCGGCTAAGCCCTCTTCGACGTCTCCGCCGAGATCGACGGACAGGTCCGCTGGCTCGACCCGGTCCAGGTCCTGGAGCCCGGCGAGGTCCCGCTCGTACCGCGCCTGTACGAGGGCCCCTACGACCTCGACACCGTCCTCGCCCACGCGAGCGGCGCCGAGACCGTCTCCGGCGGCTCCGCCCACCTGCGGGAGGGCGTCGTCGTCAGGCCGGCCGTCGAGCGGTACAGCCCCGTCACCGGAGGCCGGGCCGTCGCCAAGGCGGTCAGCCCGGCCTACCTGACCCGCAAGGGCGGCACCGAGTACGAGTGACTGGTCAGCCCAGGGAACGGAACAGGCCCTCCTGGACCACCGAGACGAGCATCCGGCCCTCCCGGTCGTAGATCCGGCCCCGGGCCAGTCCCCGGCCGCCGGTCGCGACCGGGGACTCCTGCTCGTACAGGAACCACTCGTCCGCGCGGAACGGGCGGTGGAACCACATCGCGTGGTCCAGCGAGGCCATGTCGAAGCCGCGCGGGCCCCACAGCGGCTCGACCGGGATCCGCACCGCGTCCAGCAGCGTCATGTCGGAGGCGTACGTCACCGCGCAGGTGTGCACCAGCGGGTCGTCGCCCAGCGGCCCCACCGCGCGCATCCACACCGCGCTGCGCGGGTCCGCGTCCTTCACCTCGTCCTTCGTCCAGCGCAGCCGGTCGACGTAGCGGATGTCGAAGGGCATCCGCCGCGCCATCCGCTCCATCGACTCCGGCAGCCCCCCGAGGTGGTCGCGGACCTCGTCCGCCAGCCTCGGCAGGCTCTCCGGGTCCACCAGGTGCCGGGGCGGCAGCTGGTGCTCGAAGCCCGCCTCCTCCGGCAGGTGGAAGGAGGCCGTCAGATTGAAGATCGTCCGCCCCTCCTGGACCGCCGTGACCCGGCGGGTCGTGAACGACCGCCCGTCCCGCACCCGCTCCACCTGGTAGACGATCGGCACGCCCGGTCGGCCCGGCCGCAGGAAGTAGGCGTGCAGCGAGTGCACCGGCCGGTCCGCGTCCACCGTCCGCCCGGCCGCCACCAGGGCCTGGCCGGCGACCTGTCCGCCGAAGACCCGCTGGAGCGACTCCTGCGGGCTGCGGCCGCGGAAGATGTTCACCTCGATCCGCTCCAGATCGAGCAGGTCGACCAGCCTCTCGGCGGGATTGGTCACGACTGAACTCCTCTACAGCTGTCCGACGGACGTCACGCGGACGACCGCCCGCCCCTCCTCGTCGGAGGCGGCGAGATCCACCTCCGCGCCGATGCCCCAGTCATGGTCGCCGTTCGGGTCGGCGAAGGTCTGCCGGACGCGCCACAGGCCGTGCGCCGCGTCCTCCTCGATCGCGAGCAGCTTCGGACCGCGCGCGTCCGGGCCCGTGCCCAGGTCGTCGTACTCGTCCCAGTACGCGTCCATCGCCTCGCCCCACGCGTCCGCGTCCCAGCCGGACTCGCCGTCCAGCTCGCCCAGCTCGCCGACCTTGTCGAGCGCCGCCAGCTCCACCCGCCGGAACATCGCGTTGCGCACCAGCACCCGGAAGGCGCGGGCGTTCGCCGTGACCGGCTTGACCTGGTCGGCCTTCTCCTGCGCCTCCTCGGCCGTCTGGACCTCCGGGTTCGCCAGCTGCTCCCACTCGTCGAGCAGCGAGGAGTCCACCTGCCGCACCATCTCGCCCAGCCAGGCGATCAGGTCCTCCAGGTCGTCCGTCTTCAGGTCGTCCGGGATGGTGTGGTCGAGCGCCTTGTACGCGCTCGCCAGGTACCGCAGCACGATGCCCTCGGTCCGCGCCAGCTCGTAGTGCGAGGTGAACTCCGTGAAGGTCATGGCCCGTTCGTACATGTCACGGATGACGGACTTCGGCGACACCGGGTGGTCGCCGACCCACGGGTGCGACTTCCGGTAGACGTTGTACGCGTGCCAGAGCAGCTCCTCCAGCGGCTTCGGGTACGAGACCTCCTGGAGCCGCTCCATCCGCTCCTCGTACTCGACGCCGTCCGCCTTCATCTGCCCGACGGCCTCCCCGCGCGCCTTGTTCTGCATGGCGGCGAGGATCTGGCGCGGGTCGTCCAGCGTCGACTCGACCACCGAGACCATGTCGAGCGCGTACGACGGGGACTCCGGGTCGAGCAGGTCGAAGGCGGCCAGCGCGAAGGTCGACAGCGGCTGGTTCAGCGCGAAGTCCTGCTGGAGGTCGACGGTCAGCCGGATCGTGCGGCCCTCCGCGTCCGGCGTCTCCAGCTGCTCCACCACACCGCCGTCGAGCAGCGAGCGGTAGATCGCGATGGCCCGGCGGATGTGCCGGAGCTGGTTGCGGCGCGGCTCGTGGTTGTCCTCCAGGAGCTTGCGCATCGCCTCGAAGGCGTTGCCCGGGCGGGCGATCACCGACAGCAGCATGATGTTGGTGACCTTGAAGCGGGAGGTCAGCGGCTCCGGCTCGGCGGTCTGGAGCTTCTCGAAGGTCGTGTCGCTCCAGGCGACGAAGCCCTCGGGCGCCTTCTTCCGGACCACCTTGCGGCGCTTCTTCGGGTCGTCGCCCGCCTTCGCCAGCGCCTTCTCGTTCTCGATGACGTGCTCGGGCGCCTGCGCCACCACGAAGCCGGCGGTGTCGAAGCCGGCCCGGCCGGCCCGGCCCGCGATCTGGTGGAACTCACGGGCGCGCAGCGTCCGCACCCGGTTGCCGTCGTACTTGGTGAGGGCGGTGAAGAGCACCGTGCGGATCGGCACGTTCACACCGACGCCGAGGGTGTCCGTCCCGCAGATCACCTTCAGCAGACCCGCCTGCGCCAGCTTCTCCACCAGCCGCCGGTACTTCGGCAGCATGCCGGCGTGGTGCACGCCGATGCCGTGCCGGACGTACCGGGAGAGGTTCTGGCCGAACTTGGTGGTGAAGCGGAAGTTGCCGATCAGCTCGGCGATCTTGTCCTTCTCCTCGCGCGTGCACATGTTGATGCTCATCAGCGACTGCGCCCGCTCGACCGCCTGCGCCTGCGTGAAGTGCACGATGTAGACGGGCGCCTGCCTGGTCTCCAGGAGCTCGGTCAGCGTGTCGGTGATGGGCGTGAGCCGGTACTCGTACGAGAGGGGCACCGGCCGGGTCGCCGAACGGACCACCGAGGTCGGCCGGCCCGTGCGCCGGGTCAGGTCCTTCTCGAACATGGACACGTCGCCGAGCGTCGCCGACATCAGCACGAACTGCGCCTGGGGGAGCTCCAGCAGCGGGATCTGCCAGGCCCACCCCCGGTCCGCCTCGGCGTAGAAGTGGAACTCGTCCATGACGACCTGGCCGATGTCGGCGTCCTTGCCGTCGCGCAGCGCGATCGAGGCCAGCACCTCCGCCGTACAGCAGATGACGGGCGCGTCCGCGTTCACGGACGCGTCGCCGGTCAGCATGCCGACGTTCTCGGTGCCGAAGATCTTGCACAGGTCGAAGAACTTCTCCGACACCAGCGCCTTGATCGGCGCCGTGTAGAAGGTGACCTGGTCGTTGGCGAGCGCCGTGAAGTGCGCCCCCGCGGCCACCAGCGACTTCCCGGAGCCCGTGGGCGTCGACAGGATGACGTTCGCCCCCGAGACCACCTCGATCAGCGCCTCCTCCTGTGCCGGGTAGAGCGCGATGCCGCGCTCCTCGGCCCAGGCGGAGAAGGCCTCGAAAAGGGCGTCGGGGTCGGCGGTCGGCGGCAGCTGATCGATAAGGGTCACGTCCCCATCTTGCCTGCATTCCGCCCGGATGAGGGAACCGGCCGTCGAACGTGAAGATCACGCCCGATAGGCTGCTCCGTCGACCGGTCGTCAACTCGGCGCCGGCAGGGGAGAAACGGGGCGACACCGACCATGATGGGACCGGCGCACTCGCTGTCCGGAGCGGCGGCCTGGCTGGGCGTGGGAGCCGCCGCGGCCGCCTTCGACCACCCGATGCCCTGGCCGGTGCTCCTGGTCGGCGCCCTGATCTGCGCCGGCGCGGCCCTCGCCCCCGACCTCGACCACAAGTCGGCCACCATCTCGCGCGCCTTCGGCCCCGTCTCCCGGATCCTGTGCGAGGTCGTCGACAAGCTGTCGTACGCCGTCTACAAGGCGACCCGCAGCCCCCAGGACCCGCGCCGCACCGGCGGCCACCGCACCCTCACCCACACCTGGCTCTGGGCGGTCCTGATCGGCGGCGGCTGTTCGGTCGCGGCCGTCACCGGCGGGCGCTGGGCGGTCCTCGCGATCCTCTTCGTCCACCTCGTCCTCGCCGTCGAGGGGCTGCTGTGGCGGGCCGCCCGGATGTCCAGCGACATCCTGGTCTGGCTGCTCGGCGCGACCAGCGCCTGGATCCTCGCCGGCGTCCTCGACCAGCCGGGCAACGGTTCGGACTGGCTCTTCACCGGCCCCGGCCAGGAGTACCTGTGGCTGGGCCTGCCGGTCGTCCTCGGCGCCCTCGTCCACGACATCGGCGACGCGCTCACCGTCTCCGGCTGCCCGATCCTCTGGCCGATCCCCATCGCCCGCAAGCGCTGGTACCCCATCGGCCCGCCGAAGGGCATGCGCTTCCGGGCGGGCAGCTGGGTGGAGCTGAAGGTCCTCATGCCGGTCTTCATGCTCCTCGGCGGGGTCGGCGGAGCCTCCGCGCTCGGCTTCTTCTGACGCGGGCCGACGCACGGGGATAACACCGTGTTATGGCCGAACGGGATTACCCGCGGGCCCCACGCGTGACGACCCTGGTTCCACCCACTCCCCCCACAGGCGGCACTTCCGTGTGCCGTCGGAGACGAGGAACCTTGCGTACGCACCGCATATGGGCGTCGGCCGCCACCGCCGCGCTCTCCGTGCTCGCCCTCTTCGCGCCCGCCGCCTCGGCGTCGGAGCAGACGCCCGCCCGCGCCGACGCGGTCGCCGTCCAGCCGATCATCGGCGGCGGCCAGGCCCAGAGCGGCCCCTGGGCGGCCCGGCTCTTCTCCAACGGCCGCGAGACCTGTTCGGCCACGATCATCGCCCCCACCTGGATCCTCACGGCCAAGCACTGCGTCACCGGGGGCGGACTGTCCTTCCGGATCGGCAGCCTCGACCAGCACAGCGGCGGGACCGTCGCCAACGGCGCCCAGACGTACACCCACAGCTCCGACCTCGCGCTGGTACGCCTGGACCGCTCTGTGACGGCCACCTACGCCCGGCTCGGCCAGCCCGGCTCCGTGAGCGTCGGACAGAGCGTCCAGGTCTACGGCTGGGGCGCCACCTCCCAGTGCGGCTCCGAGGCCAACTGCCAGTCCCGCTACCTCAAGGTCGCCAACGTGACGGTGACCGGGGGCTGCCGTGACGCGTACAGCGGCTCGGCGATCTGCGCCCGGCGCGGCAACGGCATCACCGCCGGCGGGGACTCCGGCGGCCCGATGATGGCGAACGGCATCCAGGTCGGGGTCGCCTCCACCAGCGACCGCCAGACGACCACCGCGTACACCAACGTGACGGCCTACCGCTCCTGGATCCAGTCGATCGCGGGCGTCTGACCGCCGACCGGGGGGGGGGGGGGGGGCCCCCCCCCCCCCGGCGCCCGCCCCCCCCCCCCCCCCCCCCCCCCCCCCCCGCCCCCCCCGCCCCCCCCCCCCCCCCCCCCACCCCCCCGGCGCGCGCCCCCCCCCCGCGGCCCCGGCGGGGGGGGGGGGCCCCCCCCCCGGGGGGGGGGGGGGCCCCCCCCCCCGGGGGGGGCCCCCCCCCCCCCCCCGGCTCCCGGCCCGGCTCAGCCGTGCCAGGAGCGCCACAGCGCCGCGTACGCGCCGTCCGCCGCGACCAGATCGTGGTGACTGCCCAGCTCGCTGATCCGGCCGTGCTCGACCACCGCGATCAGATCGGCGTCGTGCGCGGTGTGCAGCCGGTGCGCGATCGCCACCACCGTCCGCCCGTCCAGGACCCGCCCGAGCGAGCGCTCCAGATGGCGGGCCGCGCGGGGGTCGAGGAGCGAGGTCGCCTCGTCCAGGACCAGCGTGTGCGGATCGGCCAGGACCAGGCGGGCCAGCGCGACCTGCTGCGCCTGCGCCGGGGTCAGCACCCGGCCGCCCGAACCGACCTCGGTGTCCAGGCCCGCGTCGAGACCCCGCGCCCACTCCTCCGCGTCCACCGCCGCCAGCGCCGTCCACAGCTCCGGGTCACCGGCCTCCGGACGGGCGAGCAGCAGGTTGTCGCGGAGCGTGCCGACGAAGACGTGGTGCTCCTGATTGACCAGCGCCACGTGCTCGCGAATCCGCTCGGCCGGCATCCGGGCCAGCTCGGCGCCGCCCAGCGTGACCGCGCCGGAGCGCGGGCCGTAGATGCCCGCCAAGAGCCGGCCCAGCGTCGACTTGCCCGCCCCGGAGGGGCCGACCAGCGCGAGCCGGGTGCCCGGCGCCACGGCGAGGGACACCCCGTGCAGCACGTCGACGCCCTCCCGGTACCCGAAGCGGACGTCGGCCGCCTCGACCGCCCGCCCCTCGGGCCGCACCGCCGCGTCGCCGGGCTCCGGCTCGATGTCCCGCACGCCCACCAGCCGCGCCAGCGACACCTGCGCCACCTGGAGCTCGTCGTACCAGCGCAGCACGATCCCGACCGGGTCCACCAGCATCTGCGCGAGCAGCGCGCCGGTCGTCAGCTGCCCCACGTCCATCCAGCCCCGGAAGACGCAGAACCTGCCGATGGCGAGGACGCCGCACAGCACCGTGATGTGTGTCAGGTTGACGACCGGGAAGAGCACCGACCGCAGGAAGAGGGTGTACCGCTCCCAGCGCGTCCACTCCTGGATCCGCCGGTCCGAGAGCGCCACCCGGCGCGCGCCGAGCCGGTGCGACTCGACCGTGCGGCCGGCGTCGACGGTCTCGGCGAGCGCGGAGGCGACCGCCGCGTACCCGGCCGCCTCCGAGCGGTAGGCGGCCGGAGCCCGCTTGAAGTACCAGCGGCATCCGGCGATCAGCAGCGGGGCCGCGATCACCACGGCCAGGGCGAGCGGCGGCGCCGTGAAGGCGAGCCCGCCGATCAGCAGACCTGCCCACACCACACCGATCACCAGCTGCGGCACGGCCTCCCGCATCGCGTTGGCCAGCCGGTCCACGTCGGTGGTGATCCGGGAGAGCAGGTCACCGGTACCGGCCCGCTCCAGGACGCCCGGCGGCAGGCCGACCGAGCGGACCAGGAAGTCCTCCCGCAGGTCGGCGAGCATCTCCTCGCCGAGCATCGCCCCGCGCAGCCGGACCAGCCGCGTGAACACCGTCTGCACCACGAGCGCGACGGCGAAGACCGCGACCGTGCTCCCCAGATGGAGCTCCCGGGCGCCCGCGGCGAGCCGGTCGACCACCTGGCCGAGGACGTACGGGCCGGCCATCGACGCGATCACGGCGACCGCGTTCACCCCGACGAGGAGCGCGAACGCCTTCCGGTGCCGGCGCAGCAGGCCGCCGACATAGGCGCGGACCGTCGCGGTGGCGGCGACCGGGAGGGTCGTGGCGGTGGTGGGGGCCGCCGGGTCGTACGCGGGCGGCGCCAGGCCGATCATGCGGTTTCCCCTTCCAGTGCTGCGACACGCCGGGCCGTACGGGAGCCGTCGGGAGACCCCTCCGGTGCCGCGGCGCGTTCGTCCTCGGTCTCCCGGGTGACGACCGCCCGGTAGCGGGGCTCGTCCGCGAGGAGCGCGCGGTGGGTTCCGTGGGCGACGGCCCGGCCCTCGTGGACCAGGACCACCCGGTCCGCCAGGTCCAGCAACAGCGGTGACGAGGCCAGCACCACGGTGGTGGCGCCGGAGCGCAGCTTGCGGACACCGTCCGCGACCCGGGCCTCGGTGTGCGAGTCGACCGCCGAGGTCGGCTCGTCGAGGACGAGCACCTCGGGGTCGGTCACCAGGGACCGGGCCAGGGCGAGGCGCTGGCGCTGCCCGCCGGAGAGGGAGCGGCCCCGCTCGGTGATCCGGGTCCGCATCGGGTCGCCTTCGCTGTCCACCGACGCCTGTGCGAGCGCGTCGAGCACGTCGTCGCACCGGGCGGCGGCGAGCGCGTCCTCGGGCCGGACATCGCCGGACGAGGGCACGTCGAGCAGCTCGCGGAGGGTGCCCGACAGCAGCACCGGCTCCTTGTCCTGGACGAGGACGGCCGTGCGGGCCGCGTCGAGCGACAGCTCGTCCAGCGGCACCCCGCCCAGCCGGACGGAGACGTGGTCGTCGCCCGGCTCGGCCGGATGCCCGCCGAGCCGGTCCGCGAGCCGGCCGGCCGCGTCCGGGTCCCCGCACACCACGGCGGTGAGCAGCCCGGCGGGGGCGATGAGGCCGGTGACCGGGTCGTACAGGTCGCCGGACGCCTTCCGTGCGCGGTCGCCGGCGCCGCCTGAGGGGTCGGTGGTGCGGCCGGAGGGGTCGGTGGTGCGGCTGAGCGCCAGGACCCGCGCCGCGCGCTTCGCGGAGGGCCGGGAGAAGGCGTACGCCATGGCGATCTCCTCCACGTTCCGCAGCGGATGGTGGGTGAGTGCCACCGCGCCGTAGACCGTGACCAGCGCGCCGACCGTGATCCGGCCGTCGAGCGCCAGGCCCGCCCCGTACGCCACCACGGCGATGAGCAGCAGGCCCGGCAGCAGCACCTGGACGGCGGCGATCAGGGCCCACATGCGGGCGCTGCGCACGGCCGCCCGGCGGACCTCCTGGGAGGCGGTCCGGTAGCGGCCGAGGAAGAGCTCCTCGCCGCCGATGCCGCGCAGCACGCGCAGCCCGGCGACGGTGTCGGAGGCCAGTTCGGTGGCCTTGCCGGCCTTCTCGCGCTGTTCGTCGGCCCGGCGGGTCGCGCGCGGCAGCAGCGGCAGCGCGGCCAGGGCGAGTGCCGGGACGCCCACCGCCATGACGACGCCGAGCGCGGGCTCGTACAGAACGAGCCCGACGCAGACGGCCATCAGGGTGAGGACGGCGGCGGCGAACCGCGAGAACGCCTCCACGAACCAGCCGATCTTCTCGACGTCGCCGGTGGAGACGGCGACGACCTCGCCGGCCGCGACCCGTCGCGTCAGCAGCGAGCCCAGCTCGGCGGTCCTGCGGGCGAGGAGCTGCTGGACCCGCGCGGCGGCGGTGATCCAGTTGGTGACGGCGGTGCGGTGCAGCATGGTGTCGCCGACGGCGATGCCGGCGCCGAGCAGCACGATCACACCGCAGCCGAGCGCGAGCCCGCCGCCGTCGTGGTCGATGACGGCCTGCACGGCGAGGCCGACGCCGACCGGCAGACCGGCGATGGACAGCTGGAGCAGCAGACCCCACAGCAGCGATCGCACCTGCCCGCCGAGCTGCATGCGCCCGAGCCAGATCAGGAAGCGGGTGCCCGAGCGGACGTCGGGCACCCCCGGGTCGGCGTAGGGGAGTTGACGGATCTGCATGGACGTCCCCAGGGGTTGCTCGGGGGCGGACAGGGGGCGGGCCGGCGCACGCGGGCGCGGCTCGGGAGGGGTCCCGTCGAGGGACCCCGTGGGTACGGACCCCGGGGTGCGGGGTCCGTGCCAGGTTCGCCCCCGGGCCGGGACCGCGGCAACGGATTTTCCGGCTCCGGCGGTACGGAGCACGCCGATCCGTCCCGTTGGGAACCACCCGACCCCTCTGTCCCGCCTCCGCGGCGCCCCTGCGATCCGGTCCTGGGCCGGGTGCGGGGGGTCTCCCCAGCGTGGCGGTGTCCGCTCAGGGGCGGGTGGCGTGCTCCAGGGCCAGGAGGGCGGAGGCGTACCGGCGGCCGGTGGCGCGGTCCATGCCGATCTCGCACATCCGGTTGGCCGAGAGGTGCGCGTCGAAGGGGCGGGCGGTGACCTCGGCGGCCTCGCGGGCGGTGGCGGAGGCGGTCAGTTCGGGGTGGAGCATGCCCCGGTCCCCGGCGAAGGCGCAGCACCCGGCGTCGACCGGGACGACGACCTCCTCGGCGCAGAACCCGGCGATCTCGGTGAGCTTGTCCGCGTCGCCGAGGTGCCGCATCGAGCAGGTGGGGTGCACCACCGCGGACTCCACGCGGCGGCGGGCGTCGAGCCGGGGGAGGAGTTCGTCGGCGGCCCAGACCAGGGAGTCCACCACGGTCAGTTCGGCGTGCAGCGCGCGGTTGTCGTCGGTGAGGTACGGGACGACCTCGTGGGCGATGCCGAGGGTGCACGAGGAGGCGTCCACCACCAGGGGGAGCCGGCCGCCGGCGGTCCACCCCCAGGCGGCCTCGACGATCCGGTTGGCCATCACCTCGTTGCCCGCCTCGTACCCCTTGGAGTGCCAGATGGTGGCGCAGCAGGTGCCGGCCACGTCGTCGGGGATCCAGACGGGGCGCCCGGCCCGGGCGGAGACGGCGACGACCGCCTCGGGAAGGGAGGGGCCTGCGACTCCGTCGGGGTTGCCGAAGATGCGGTTGACGCAGGCCGGGTAGTAGACCGCGGTGGCCGCCGGGCGGTGGGTGCGGGGCAGCCGGTGTCGGGCCGCGCCGGGGATCTCGGGCAGCCACTCCGGTACGAGGTCGGGCCGGACGGCCTTGCGGGCGAGGCCGGTCACCCGCTCCAGGAAGCCGTCGCCCATCCGGTCGGCGGCGCCGACGGCGAGCCGTGCGGCGCTCTCCACGGCGCGGAAGTGCCGGGCGGCGAGGGCGGCGATCCGCTCCTCGCGCGGGGAGTGCCGCTCGTGCCGGAACTCCTTCATCAGCGCGCCGGTGTCGATGCCGACGGGGCAGGCCAGCTTGCAGGTGGAGTCGCCCGCGCAGGTGTCCACGGCGTCGTAGCCGTACGCCTCCAGGAGCCGCTGCTCGACGGGGGAGCCGTCGGCCTGCCGCAGCATCTCCCGGCGCAGCACGATCCGCTGGCGCGGGGTGGTCGTCAGGTCGTGGCTGGGGCAGGTCGGTTCGCAGAAGCCGCACTCGATGCAGGGGTCGGCGATGCGTTCCACGGACGGGATGGTCTTCAGGCCGCGGAGGTGGGCCTGGGGGTCCCGGTCGAGGACGATGCGGGGGGCGAGGACCCCGTCGGGGTCGATGAGCTCCTTGGTCCGCCACATCAGCTCGGTCGCCTTCGGACCCCACTCCAGCTCCAGGAAGGGGGCGATGTTGCGGCCGGTGGCGTGCTCGGCCTTCAGGGAGCCGTCGAAGCGCTCGACGGTGAGCTTGCAGAAGTCGTCCATGAAGGAGGCGTACCGCTCGACGTCGGCCGGGTCGGCGGCGTCGAAGGCGAGGAGGAAGTGCAGGTTGCCGTGGGCGGCGTGGCCGGCGACGGCCGCGTCGAAGCCGTGCCGGGCCTGGAGGTCGAGCAGTTCGGCGCATGCCTCGGCGAGCCGGGAGGGGGGTACCGCGAAGTCCTCGGTGATCAGGGTCGTACCGGAGGGGCGGGAGCCGCCGACGGCGGTCACGAACGCCTTGCGGGCCTTCCAGTAGCCGCCGATGACGGCCGGGTCGCGCGTGAAGGCGTTGTCCACGGAGGGCACCGGGGCGACCAGGTCGAGTCCGGCCAGGACCTCGCCCGCGGCCCGCTCGTACGCGGCCAGGGACGGCTCGTCCGGCGCCCGGAACTCGACGAGCAGCGCCGTGGTGTCCTTGGGCAGCTCCGCCCAGTCGGCCGGGACGCCCGGCACGCGCACCGAGGCCCGCAGGGTGTTGCCGTCCATCAGCTCGACGGCGAGCGCCCCCGCCTCGTTGAAGCGGGGCACGGCCGCGGCGGCGGCCGGCAGGGTGGGGAAGAAGAGCAGGGCCGTGGAGACCAGCCGGTCGAGCGGGAGGGTGTCGAAGACGACCTCGGAGAGGAAACCGAGGGTGCCCTCGGAGCCGACCATCAGACCGCGCAGGATCTCCACTGGGGTGGCGCCGTCGAGGAAGGCGTCGAGCCGGTAGCCGTTGGTGTTCTTGATCTCGTACTTGGCCCGGATCCGGGCCGTGAGCTCGGCGTCGGCCTCGATCTCGGCCTTGAGCGCGAGCAGCCCCGCGCAGAGCCGGGGCTCGGCGCGGGCCAGTTCCTCGTCGGCGGCGGGGTCGGCGGTGTCGACGACCGTGCCGCCCGGGAGGACGAAGGTGAGCGAGGAGACCGTCCGGTACGAGTTCCGGGTGGTGCCCGCGGTCATCCCGGAGGCGTTGTTGGCGACGACCCCGCCGATGGTGCAGGCCACCGCGCTGGCCGGGTCGGGGCCGAGCACCCGCCCGTGCGGCGCGAGCGCGGCGTTGGCACGGACCACGGTCGTGCCGGGGCGGATCCGGGCCCGGGCGCCGCCGTCCAGGACCTCCACGCCCACCCAGTGGCGGCGGACGTCGACGAGGATGTCCTCGCCCTGGGCCTGCCCGTTGAGGCTGGTCCCGGCGGCCCGGAAGACCACCTCGCGGCCCTTGCCGTGGGCGTAGGACAGCACGGCCGAGATGTCGTCCACGTCCTCGGCGACGACGACCACCTGCGGCAGGAACCGGTACGGGCTGGCGTCCGAGGCGTACCGCACCAGGTCGGAGACGCCCGAGAGCACCTTCTCCGGCCCGATCAGCGCGGCCAGGTCCTCGCGCAGCCGCCGCGGGGTGCCCTTGGCCTGGAGGTCCGGGACCCGGTCGGGAGCCGGGGTCCGCTTCCGGCCCGGGCTGAGGGCCCGCGGGTTCGGTTCCAGCAGCGGCATGGCACGGCTCCCCTCGGCGCGGGCGCCGGAGGCGTCAGCGGCCGCCCTCCGGGACGGGCCCGGCCAGGGCGGTCAGCAGACCTCCGAGCACCTCGCGCTGGTCGACGGTCAATGGAGCCAGGATGTCCTCTGCGGCGGCCCGGCGCGCGCTGCGGAGCTCCCGCAGCGTGGCGCGCCCCTCGTCGGTGAGCTCGATCCTGATCACCCGGCGGTTGGCCGGATCGGGCACCCGGCGCACCCGTCCGGCCCCCTCCAGGCCATCGACGAGGCTGGTCACGGCGCGGGGCACCACTTCGAGACGGGCCGCCAGGTCCGCCATCCGGGGCGGCGCGTCGCCGTAGTGGGCGACCACACGCAGCAGCCGCGACTGGGCCGGGGTGATGCCGACCGGCTCCAGATGGCGCTTCTGGATGCGGTGGAGTCGGCGGGTGAGCCGGAGCAGCTGCTCGGCGAGGAGCCCGTCGGGGTCGGGAGCGCTCGCGGCGGGGGAGTTCATGGGGGAACATTATCAGGACCAAGCTCATTGTGAACATAGGTAAGAGTGAGCTACAGTCCGATGTTGCACGGTCATGTCTCATCCCCGCGAAGGAGCCCATGCGCCCCCACGACGAGTCCACCTGGACACCACCGCCGCGCGACCCCGCGCAGCCGCAGGAGCCCGCCCAGCTGCGCCGCATCCTCGGCCTCTTCCGTCCCTACCGCGCCCGCCTCGCGCTCGTCGGCCTCCTGGTCGGCGCCGCCTCGCTGGTCTCGGTCGCCTCCCCGTTCCTCCTCAAGGAGATCCTCGACACCGCGATCCCCGAGGGGCGCACCGGGCTGCTCAGCCTGCTCGCCCTCGGCATGATCGCCACCGCCGTCCTCACCGGCGTCTTCGGGGTGCTCCAGACCCTGATCTCCACCACGGTCGGCCAGCGCGTCATGCACGACCTGCGCACCGCGGTCTACGGCCGGCTCCAGCGGATGCCGCTCGCCTTCTTCACCCGGACCAGGACCGGCGAGGTCCAGTCCCGGATCGCCAACGACATCGGCGGCATGCAGGCCACCGTGACCTCCACGGCCACCTCCCTGGTCTCCAACCTCACGGCCGTCGTCGCGACCGTCGTCGCCATGCTCGCCCTCGACTGGCGGCTCACCCTCTTCTCCCTGCTCCTGCTCCCCGTCTTCGTCTGGATCAGCCGACGGGTCGGCGACGAGCGGAAGCGCATCACCACCCGGCGGCAGAAGCAGATGGCCGCCATGGCGGCGACCGTGACCGAGTCGCTCTCCGTCAGCGGCATCCTGCTCGGCCGCACGATGGGCCGCGCCGACTCGCTGACCGAGTCCTTCGCCCGGGAGTCCGAGCGCCTCGTCGACCTCGAAGTGCGCTCCTCCATGGCCGGACGCTGGCGGATGTCCGTCATCGGCATCGTCATGGCCGCGATGCCCGCCCTGCTCTACTGGGCGGCGGGCTTCGCCGTGCAGGCCGGCGGCGCCGCGATCTCCCTCGGCACCCTGGTCGCCTTCGTCTCGCTCCAGCAGGGCCTCTTCCGTCCCACCGTGAGCCTGCTCTCCACCGGCGTCCAGATCCAGGCCTCCCTCGCGCTCTTCCAGCGCATCTTCGAGTACCTCGACCTCCCGGTGGACATCACCGAGCCCGAGCGGCCCGTCCGTATCGGCGCCGTCCGCGGTGAGATCGGCTTCGAGAAGGTCCGCTTCCACTACGACCCCGAGGGCGCGGACCGGCCCACCCTCGACTCCATCGACCTGACCGTGCCCGCCGGCGGCAGCCTCGCCGTCGTCGGCCCCACCGGATCCGGCAAGTCCACGCTCAGCTACCTCGTGCCCCGGCTCTACGACGTGACCGAGGGCCGGGTCACCCTGGACGGCGTGGACGTGCGCGACCTCGGCTTCGACACCCTCGCCGCCGCGATCGGCGTCGTCTCCCAGGAGACCTACCTCTTCCACGCCTCCGTCGCCGACAACCTCCGCTTCGCCAAGCCCGACGCCACCGACGCGGAGCTGGAGGCCGCCGCCCGGGCGGCCCAGATCCACGACCACATCGCCTCGCTGCCCGACGGGTACGACACCCTGGTCGGCGAGCGCGGCTACCGCTTCTCCGGCGGCGAGAAGCAGCGCCTGGCCATCGCCCGCACGATCCTGCGCGACCCGCCGGTGCTCATCCTCGACGAGGCGACCAGTGCCCTCGACACCCGCACCGAGCACGCGGTCCAGCAGGCCGTCGACGCCCTCTCGGCCGGCCGCACCACGATCACCATCGCGCACCGCCTCTCCACCGTCCGCGAGGCCGACCGGATCGTCGTGCTGGAGGCGGGCCGGATCGAGGAGAGCGGCACCCACGCGGAGCTCATGGCCGCCGACGGCAAGTACGCCGCCCTGGTCCGCCGCGACGAACAGGCGAACGTGGGAGCGGTTGTTCCCACGAACGTGTGATCGTTCCGGGATTCGTTGCCCAACTCCCGTACGGCGTCGGATGATTACGGTGCGCGAGCGACGGGCTGCAGACCGCGACCGCGCAGTCCCACGAAACACCTGTACGAGGAGAAGTACCACCATGAACGTCATCACCGATCTGCTCGCCGGCGTCCTCCACTTCCTGGGCTGGCTCGTCTGACGCTCGCAGTTCACGGCGCCGCCGGTTCCCCGTCCCAGGGAGCCGGCGGCGCCGCCGTGCGCGCGGGTTCCCCGGAATCCCCGCCCCGCCGGGTTACGGTGCGGCCATGCCGTACCGGCCGTCCTCCCCGTACGCACCCCGCCGCCGCCGGTTCACCCGACGCGGTCGGCTGGCCGTCCTGGCGGGCGCGCTCCTCGCCCTCGCCGTCGCGATCGCCGTCCCCCTGCTGCTGCTCCTCCCGCGCGACCGGCCCGCCGTCCCGCCCGCGCCGCCCACCCTGCTCGTCCCCGAGGGCTGGCGCTCCGTCCAGGTGTACGAGGCCGTCGACCGCGCCCTCGCCCTGCCGGACGGCACCGCCCGCAAGGCGGCAGCGGCCCCCGCCGCGCTGGGCCTCCCGGCCGCGGCCGGCGGGAACCCGGAGGGCTATCTCTTCCCCGCCACGTATCCGCTCCCCGGCGGCACCACCGCGGAGGGCCTGCTCCGCTACATGGTCCGCACCGCCGCCGGCCACTTCGGCACCCCGGCGACCGCCGAGGCCGCCCGGGCCCAAGGTCTCACCGCCCATCAGGCCCTGATCGTCGCGAGCATCGCCCAGGCCGAGGCGGACACGACCGGCGACATGGGGAAGGTCGCGAGGGTCGTCCACAACCGCCTCGCCCGGGACATGCCGCTCCAGATGGACTCGACCCTCCACTACGCCCTGGGCCGCAGCACCGTCGACACCTCCCTCGACGACACGCGGATCGACAGCCCGTACAACACCTACGCGCGCAAGGGGCTCCCGCCCACCCCCATCGGCAACCCCGGGGAGGAGGCGATGGCGGCCGTCCTCCACCCGCCGTCCGGCGACTGGCTCTACTTCGTCACCGTGGCCCCCGGCGACACCCGTTTCACCGCCGACTACGCGGCCCACCAGGCGAACGTGGCCGAGTTCAACGAGCGGAGACGCCAGGAGGGAGGGGCGTAGGGCGGTAGGAGGGAAGGGGGTGGCGGACGGGTGAAGGGGTGTCGATATCGCCCGGTTTGCTCTGTATCGCGGAGGCGGCCGGATCGTTGGGCAGCGCATGAAGCAGCTCAGACGACGTCGCTGGATCTGGTCTCCCATCACCTCCTGGCAGGCCAGACGGCTGGCCCGGGTGACCGGGGCGCGCTTCGACGACGCCTGGGTCGAGATCCGGCTGACCACCCATCCGGACGAGCGGCACTTCGCCCTCGCCCACGACGTGCTCACCCAGGTCCTGCTCGCCCGGAGCGCCGTCTGCCTGGAGGAAGGGGCGAGGTACACGCCCGACACGGGATCGCGATGGGCGCCGCAGAGCGGCTGGCGGCCGCGCGACGGTTCACTCAGACCGTGACGGGCGCGGGGCCGTGGAGCGCTCTTGCCCCATCCACTCAGGCCGCGACCGGCGTGCTCGGACCGTGACCCGTTCGCTCAGACCGTGACGGGCTCGCCCGTGCGGGCCTGCTCGCGGGCGAGGAGGTGGCGGAGCTCGTTCACGGCGGCCCGGCCGGCCCGGTTGGCGCCGATCGTCGAGGCCGACGGGCCGTAACCCACGAGGTGGACGCGCTCGTCCAGGAGGGCGCGGGTTCCCTCCATCCGGATTCCGCCGCCCGGGCCCCGCAGCCGCAGCGGGGCCAGGTGGTCGATCGCCGGCCGGAAGCCGGTCGCCCACAGGATCACGTCCGCCTCGACCGTCCGGCCGTCCGCCCAGACGGCCCCGTCCGGGGTGATCCGTTCGAACATCGGCTGCCGGTCCAGGACACCGTCGGCCAGCCCCTTGCGAAGTGCGTCGTTCAGCGGGAGCCCCGTCACCGAGACCACGCTGCGCGGCGGCAGCCCCCGGCGTACCCGCTCCTCGACCAGGGCGACGGCCGCGCGGCCCTCGGCCTCGCCGAAGGGGCCCTCCCGGAAGACCGGCTCGCGCCGGGTCACCCAGGTCGTCGCGGCGGCGTGCTCGGCGATCTCCAGCAGGTGCTGGGTGGCCGACGCGCCGCCGCCCACCACGATCACCCGCCGCCCGGCGAACGCCTCGGGCCCGGGGTAGCGCGCGGTGTGCAGCTGGGTGCCCCGGAAGGTCTCCTGGCCGGGGTAGCGCGGCCAGAACGGCCGGTCCCAGGTGCCGGTGGCGTTGATCAGCGCCCGGGTCGCGTACACCCCCTCCGAGGTCTCCACCCGCAGCCGCCCGCCCTCGCCCTCCCGGGCGGCGGTCACGTCCACCGGCCGGTGCACGCGCAGGCCGAAGCTCCGCTCGTACGTGTCGAAATAGGCGCCGATCACCTCGGAGGAGGGCCGGGCGGGATCCGCCCCGGTCAGCTCCATGCCCGGCAGCGCGTGCATGCCGTGCACCTTGCCGTAGGTCAGCGAGGGCCAGCGGAACTGCCAGGCGCCGCCCGGACGGGGCGCGCGGTCGAGGACGACGAAGTCCCGGTCCGGCTCCAGACCGGCGCGCCGCAGGTGGAAGGCGGCGGAGAGCCCCGCCTGCCCGGCGCCGATCACGACGACGTCCACCGCGCGGACCACGGCTCCGGCGACCGCGTCGACCAGGGAGACCCCGGCTCCGCCGGCTGTTTCGACCACAGAATCGTTCACGTTTCTACCAACCGGGGTGGGGTCCGGGATCTTCCCGGCCCCCACCCTCCTCCCGCAGGGCGGTGACTAGCGCCCGCCCCCGACCCCCGCCGGCAGCGGCGCCGCCGGGATCGTCGTCACCAGGCCGCGCTCGGCGAGCAGCGGGGTGACGCCCTCGCCGAACCAGTACGCCTCCTCCAGGTGCGGGTAGCCGGAGAGCACGAAGTGCTCCACGCCCAGGTCGTGGTACTCCTCGATGCGGTCGGCGACGTCCGCGTGGCTGCCGACCAGCGCCGTGCCGGCCCCGCCCCGGACCAGCCCCACGCCCGCCCACAGGTTCGGCGAGATCTCCAGCCGGTCCCGGTCCAGCGCGCCGCCCCGGTGGAGGGCGAGCATCCGCTGCTGGCCCACGGACTCGCTGCGGCCGAGCACGGCCTGCGCCGCCGCGACCGTCTCGGCGTCCAGATCGGAGAGCAGCCGCTCGGCCGTCGCCCACGCCTCGCGGGAGCTGTCGCGCGAGATGGTGTGCAG
Source organism: Streptomyces sp. NPDC004435 (assembly GCF_042873895.1). Taxonomy (NCBI): domain Bacteria; kingdom Bacillati; phylum Actinomycetota; class Actinomycetes; order Kitasatosporales; family Streptomycetaceae; genus Streptomyces; species Streptomyces sp. NPDC004435. Next base: position 207,857 of record NZ_JBIAMB010000010.1, read on the forward strand.
CCGGATGCCGAAGCGCACGGTCCGGCCGCGCTCCTCCGCGAGCCGGCGGATCCAGTCGATCTTCTCCTTCACCTGCCACGGCGGCTCGCCCCAGGTGAGGTAGACGTCCGCGTGCTCCGCGGCGACCGGCCCGGCGGCCGGGGACGAGCCGCCGAAGAAGACCTGCGGCAGCGGGTCCGGCGGCAGCGCGGTGAGCCCGCCCTCCACCTGGTAGTGCTCGCCCTGGAAGTCGTACGGGAGTCCGCTCCACGCGCCCCGGACGATCGACAGGAACTCGGAGGTCCGCGCGTACCGCTGGTCGTGGTCCAGATGGTCACCGAACCGCCGCTGCTCGACCGAGTCGCCGCCGGTCACCACGTTGAGCAGCAGCCGCCCGCGGGTGATCCGCTGGTAGGTCGCGGCCATCTGGGCGGCGAGCACCGGGGAGATCACCCCCGGCCGGAAGGCGACCAGGAACTTCAGCCGCTCGGTGTGCTGGGCGAGCGCGACCGTCGTCAGCCAGGCGTCCTCGCACCACGTGCCGGTCGGCGTCAGCACGGCCTCGAAGCCGAGCCGTTCGGCCGCCTTGGCGATCTGCGCCAGGTACTCGATGTCGGGTGCGCGGACCCCTGTGGCGGTGCCCGCGCGGTTCCGGGTGATGCCTCCGTCGGTGTAGGCGTGCCGGTCGACCAGGGTGCGCCCGTCGCCGCCGGTGGGCAGGAACCAGTGCAGGTGGACGGTCATGGGTCAGGAGTCCTTTCCGTAGGAGCGCGCCGGGGTGGTCGACGGCGGCAGGTCCTTGTCGAAGCGGTTGTCCACGAAGTCGGCGAAGCGGAAGCGGTTCGGGATGAGCCCGAGGTCGGCGAAGGTGTCGGCGATCTTCTGCTCGGAGGCGATCGCCGCCTCGTCGAGGGCGACCGGGATGCGGGTGCCGTTGCTGCGCTTCACGGCGGCGAGCGCCACCTCGTACGGCAGCCCGGTCTCCTTCGCCCAGACCTTCGCCCACTCCTCCGGGTGCCCGAACACCCAGTCCTGGGCGCGCCGCAGCCGCTCCACGAAGTCGCCGACGGCCTTCGACTTCTCCGCGTCCGCGAGCGCGGCGGGGGCGACGACCTGGAAACCGAGCCCGTTGACGACCCCGCGCCCGTCGGTGAGGACCCGCCCGGTGCCGCTGTGCAGCACCTGGGAGGTGTACGGGTCCCAGACCGCCCACGCGTCGACCTGGCCGCTGGTGAAGGCGGCGAGCGCGTCGGCCGGCTGAAGGAGGGTGACCTGGACGTCCTTCAGCGTCAGACCGGCCTTCTCCAGCGACCCGATCAGCTGGAAGTGCGCCGAACTGCCCTGCGCCACCGCGACCTTCTTCCCCTTCAGGTCGCGGGCGGAGCGGAGCGGCGAGTTCTTCGGGACGAGGATGGCCTCGCCCGCCGAGTCGCCGTGGGTCGCGGCGACGACGGTGATCTTCGAGCCGGCGCCGGCGGCGAAGACCGGCGGGGTGTTGCCGACGCCGCCGAGGTCGACGGCTCCGGCGTTGATGGCTTCGAGGAGTGGTGGCCCGGAGGTGAACGTGGACCATTTCACTCGGTAGGGCAGGTCGTCGAGTTCCCCGGCGGCGCGCAGGACGGCCTCCGCGCCGCCCTTCTGGTCACCGACGTTCAGGACGAGGTCGCCCTTGCCGTCGACATTTCCGCCGGCGTCGGCGCCGGAGGCGGGGGAGCAGGCGGTGGCGGCGAGCAGCGCGAGCGGCAGAAGCAGCGCGGCGGAGAGGGTGTGCCGGAGGGACTTCACAGGGGCTCCTAACGGTGGCCGACCGCGGTGGGAACGCGGGCGGGGGAAGAGGCGGGGGCGGGGGAAGAGGTGGAGGCGGGGGCGGAGGCAGGGGCCGGGGTGGGGTCGTCGGCGGATTCGCCCTCCTCCACGCCGAGTTCGGCGAGGAGCCGGCCCCGGAGGGCGGCGAAGCCCGGGTCGGCGGGGGAGCGGGGCCGGTCGAGCGTGACCGGGGTGTCGTACGCGATGACGCCGTCGCGCATCACGAGCGCCCGGTCCGCGAGGAGCAGCGCCTCGTCCACGTCGTGGGTGACGAGGAGGACGGTGCAGCCGCGCCGGCGCCACAGTTCGGCGACGAGCCGCTGGGCCTTGATGCGGGTCAGCGCGTCGAGCGCGCCGAACGGCTCGTCAAGCAGCAGCAGGTCGGGATCGCGTACCAACGCCCGTGCCAGGGAGGCGCGTTGTGCCTCGCCGCCGGAGAGGGTCTTGGGCCAGGCGCCGGCCCGGTGGCCGAGCCCGACCTCCGCGAGGGCGCGGTCGGCGACGGCCCGGTCCGGGCGGCCCGGCAGCCCGAGGAGCACATTGCGCCAGACCCGCTTCCACGGCATCAGCCGGGGCGCCTGGAAGGCGACCGCGCGGCGGCGGGGCACGAGGACGGTGCCGGAGATCTCACGGTCGAGGCCGGCGAGCACGCGCAGCAGGGTCGACTTCCCGCAGCCGCTGTGCCCGAGGAGGGCGGTGAACTGGCCGGCCTCCAAGGTGAGATCGAGTCCGTCGACGACCGGCCGGCCGTCGAAGGATCGGGTGAGGCCCTGGACGGTCACTGTCCGGTGAAGGTCGGTCGCCATTGCAGCAGCAGCCTTTCGAGAGTGCGGACGACGGCGTCGGCGAGCAGGCCGAGGAAGGCGTAGACGACGAGGCAGACGACGATCACGTCGGTGCGGAAGAACTCGCGCGCCTGGTTCATCAGGAAGCCGATCCCGGCGTCGGCGTTGATGGACTCGCCGAAGACGAGGGCGAGCCAGGCGGTGGCGAGCGCGTACCGCAGCCCGGTCATCGCGCCCGGGAGCGCGCCCGGCAGCACCACGTGCCGGACGAGACCCCACCGACCGAGCCCCAACGACTGTCCGGCCTCGACGAGTTGGGCGTCGACGCCGCGGATCCCGGCGTACACGTTCAGGTAGAGGTGGAAGGCGGTGCCCAGCGCGATCAGGGCGACCTTCGGGGCCTCGCCGATGCCCAGCCAGATGATCAGCAGCGGGATCAGCCCGACCCAGGGGACGGTGCGCAGCATCTGCACGGTCGCGTCGACGAGGTCCTCGCCGAGCCGCGAGAGCCCGGAGAGCAGGGCGAGAGTGACGCCGACGGCCCCGCCGATCAGCAGCCCGGCCGCCACCCGCCGGAGCGAGACCCCCATCGCGTTCGGCAGAGTCCCGTCCGCGACCAGACCGCCGGCGGACCGCGCGATCGTCCCCGGCGAGGCGAGCACCTCCGGCGCGAGCACCCCGGTGGCGCTCGACACCTGCCAGACCAGCAGGAGCAGCACGGGCCCGACGGCCCGCCGCAGCCACCGCGGCACGACGACCCGGCGGCCGGTCCGACGGGTGGAAGTCAGCGATTCGATCTCCGGAATAAGCGACATATCCGGCTTCAGAGGCGCAGGAAGTGGGGGCGAGTGACCGACGGCCATGACGGAACTCCGGGGGAGTGAGTAAGGAAGAGGGGTACGCCTCGACGTCACCGCACGCGGAAGGCACACGCGTACGGCGAGAAGGTCAGGGCGTCAGGAAGAAGGCTCCGCCCGAGGGGCGGGCCGGAAGGAAAAAGGCGTCAGCAGCCGCGGTGACAGGTGGCGGAGGCCACCCGCAGCAGGTCGATGTGACCACGCGTGGTGAGCAGGGCTGAACGCGACATGGCGTGAACGTAGCGACCCGCCGCCGACACGGTCAACGGCGTCTCGGAGCGTGGACGGGTGATCCTGCGCCTCGGACGGCAGGATGACCCCATGTCACACTCCTTCACCACGCGCCTCCTCGGCCTCACCACCGGCACCCGCGAGACCGTCACGGACCTCACGAAGATCTGCGAGGACTTCCTGACGGAGGCGGCCGCGGGCCGCGACGGCCTCCTCAACCTCTTCGTCCCCCACGCCACCGCCGGCCTCGCCGTCCTGGAGACCGGCGCCGGCAGCGACAGCGACCTCCTCTCCACCCTCCACCACCTGCTCCCCGCCGACGACCGCTGGCAGCACCGCCACGGCACCCCCGGCCACGGCCGCGACCACGTCCTCCCCGCCTTCCTCCCACCCCACGCCACCCTCCCCGTCATCGCGGGCCGCCTCTCCCTGGGCACCTGGCAGTCGGTCTGCCTGGTCGACACCAACGTCGACAACCCGGAACGCCAGGTACGACTGAGCTTCCTGGGCTGAGCGGTCGGCACCGACCCGAAGACCCGTTCGACGAGAACCGCTGCACCACGCGGGCGTGGGGTGCGCGGACGGAGCTGCGCGCGATCCACCGCCGCGACCGTGATGCGACCGAGAAGATGCGCGCTTCGGGGCGCCCCAAGGGCAAGCCGTCGTAAGGTTTCCAGCATGTCCGCACAGTGCCGTACGGCCGCGTCGACCACGCCGAGCTCCACCCGCATGCGGCCGAGGTCCCGCGGACCGTCGCCCGCCGCATCCTCGCCGGCACCGATAAACGGGGGGCGGATCTAGCCATGCGGCACGACCAGGGCCTGGCGGACTCGCTTGATGAGCGGATGCTCGAACTGCTCCTGCCGGCAAGCGCGGTGGAGTCGCTGGGGCGGTGGCTGGCCGACCCGGAACGCGGTCAGGGATACGCGAACGGGACCGGCACTCACAGCGTCCGGTACAGGCCCTCCGCGTGGAAGGCCGTAGCACCGTGGCCCGGCACCTTCGCCGATCGGGCGGCGGCCGAGTCGGCCTCGGTGAGCCGGGCCGAGGTCATGGCCGCGGTGCGAGCCGCGGAGCGATCCGAGAACTGGGCAGAGGCGTTCGTGGCCACGCAGGTGTGGGGCTACGGCGACAGAGGCTACGGCCCGCACCGCACGTGTCAGGTGCTCGCCCGGCCCGGAGTCGAGGCCGTCCTCACCGAGGCGGTGTCCCTGCTCGTCGACAGGGGCGCGGTCGCGGCGTACGAGCGGCTGGACACTCTCCATGGCCTCGGTCCGGCGTACTTCACCAAATTCCTCTACTTCGCGGGCCAGGCGCTGTCGGACATGAAGGGCCCGCGTCCCCTGATCCTCGACAGCGTGCTCGCCGGGGTTCTGCGCCGGCACGCCACGAAGGTCGGACTCGCGGCCGGCTACGAGTGGTCCGAGCGAATCGCCCGGTGGATCTGGCGCCGGAGCGGCTGGAGTTCCCACCGTTACGACGTCTACCTCCGGTGGATGTACGCCGCCAACGAGCAACTCGAGGCCGCGTCGATCGACTGGCCCGCGGCACCGGACGTGCTCGAACTGGCCCTCTTCAGCTCCGCCTGGGACCCGGAACGGCCGTGATCGCCGCGCCGCCGCCGACCTGGAGAGGAAGCACGGCATCACCACCGCGTTCCTCCCCGCGCCGAGGGGCAGGGTGCCGGCGACCCCATGGCGCTCGCCGGCGTCCGCGCGGCTAGCCCTCCGCGGCGGTCCGGAGCAGGCGCTCGCGCTCCGCTGCCACGATCTCCCGTGCCAGCTCGGCGTCCGTGATGTCGAAGGCCTCCGGAGCGCTGTCCGCCGTCTCGGAGACCCGGGCGAAGTCGGCGAAGAGCTGCTTCTTGCGTGCCAGGATCTCGATGATGCGCTGATCGACGCCCTCTTCGGAGAGCAGACGGTGCACCTGCACCGTTTCGAGCTGTCCCATCCTGTGGGCGCGGCCGATGGCCTGCCATTCGATCGTCGGTTTGAGCTGGGGCTCACAGATCACGACGACCGATGCCGACTGGATGTTGAGACCGACGCCACCCGCCACGATCTGCGCGACGAGGACGGCCCCGGCAGGGGCCCGGGAGAAATCGTCGACCATGGTCTGCCGTGCCGCGGCCGGCACGGAGCCGGTCAGAGGTCCGAACACCTTCCCCGGAAGGTGTGACGCCACCGCGTCGAGGACGCCACGGAAGTACGAGAAGACCAGTACCTTGCGCTGGTTCTCCTCCGCCTCCCGGACTATGTCGACGAGGCGCTGCATCTTCTCGGACTTGTCCCCGGCCCGCAGGGCGGCCTGGCGCATGGCCATGAAGTTGCCGTCGATCACCGCTGCCCGGTAATGCTGCTCGTCGACGCCGGACATCGGCAGCCACTCGTCGATGTCGAGCCGCTCCGGGAGCTCGGTCAGGACGTCTTCCTGGTTGCGCCGCAGGTAGGCCGGCGCCACCTGCTTCCGGAACTGACGAGGGGAGAGCTCCGAGGCGTCGACCGGCAGATCCGGCCGGAGGTACCCGACGAGATTGCGGAACTCCTCGATCCGATTCTCCAGAGGGGTGCCGGTGAGGAGGACCACCCGCTCGGAGCGCTGTATCAGGGCCGTGGAGCGCTGGGTCCGCTTGGCGTACGGATTCTTGATGTAGTGCGCCTCGTCGAACACCAGGCACGCCGGCTCGGCACGTTCGGGGATCCGGCCTTCCAGCCATCCGAGGATGTCGTAGGTGGTGACGGCGACTCCGCCGCTGCGGATCCAGGACTTCAGCGCGTCGTCGCGGGTGGGGCCGTGGAGACGGTAGGACCGCAGCGCCGACTTGTGCTGGACTTCGCGGACCCAGTTGGTGACGACGGCCGCCGGGCACACCACCAGGAAGTGGGAGGCGCCCTTGGCGCGCAGGTGGGCGAGCACGGCGAGGGATTCGACCGTCTTCCCCAGCCCCATCTCGTCGCCGATGACGACCTTCTGCTGCACGAGCGCGAAGCGGGCGCCGAAGGACTGGTACCCGCGCAGCGAGGCCTTGAGATGGGTGGTGTCGAGGGTGAGTCGCCTGACCGCCTCGACGATGTCGGACGGCAGGTCGCCCTGACTCTTCTCGGCGTCGTCGGCCAGGAACCCGAGCTCCGCGAGCATCGCGTAGTAGTCGGCCGGCCGGGAGAGGAAGTCTGCCCAGGGGTCGCCGCCCGCAGCGCCGTTCTCGCCGCCGAGGACGCCCCCGCGCCGTACGACGGCCGCCAGCGCGGTACGCAGCTCGGCGACGGTCCGGGCGTGGGGCAGGAGCACCAGGTGAGAGGTCTGGGGTGCGAGGCTCTGAAGGAGCGGTCGCACCGCGTCGGCGGCGGCGAGGTCCGACGTCGCGCTGCGGATCGATCGCGCCGCGTCCCAGGCGCGCATCGCCGTGAGGAACTTCGTGGTGGCCTGTGAGCGGTTCTTGATGTCGATGCGGATCGGCATCTCGTCCATCGTGGTCTGCCAGATGGTCTGTGCGGCACCGATCATCCGGTTTCCCGTGGTCTCCCCGACGCCGGGGAGTGACCGGATCCGCGACCGTTGGTCGAGGACGTGCTGCACGGTCCGGATTCCGGCGTCCAGCAGCGCCGTGATGCGCAGCTGGCCGCTGGTCGCGTCCTTGAGCCGTTCGACGGGCATCTCGGCGACCAGCCTGCGCACCTCGGCCTTCCGGACGGCGTCGCCGGCGGCCTTGGCAGCCGCTCTGAACTCGCTTTCGCGGTGAAGGGCGCGGTCGATGGCGGTGAGCGCGGCCCTGGCGGGATCCAGCTCCTGCCGTCCGACCAGTTCGGCTCCGGCGCCGAGGCGCGGGGCCAGGCCGACCTGTTCGTCGAGCAAGGCCGAGGGCCCGACCGTCGGGACGGCCTTCCCGTTCCACGCCGCGAGACCTTCCAGCTCGGGTACGAGCCGGGTGCCCGTGACCTCCTCGTGGAGGGACAGGAGCCAGGCGGCGGCCTGCTCCGCTTCCTCCTTGCGGCCCTTGCCCGAGAAGATCCGGCGGGCGCCGAACAACGCGCGGACGGCCGTCAACGCCCTGCCGGCGTCGTCGGTCAGCCGATGGATGCCCTGCCGGCCGTCGGCTGTGACCGCCGGAAGGGCCTGGCGGCGAGCCAGGGCGGTCACCAGTCCGGCGTCGGAGGGCGAGACCTGCAGGACGCGCCATGAGATGACGGTCTTGGTCCCGAGGGGGACCAACCGGTCGAGGAGCTGCCCGGCGGCGTCCTCGGCCGCCGACTCGACGGGGCGGCGCTGCTCCACGATTCCCACCGCGAGCCGGTGCCAGCCGCTGACGTCGTCCACCACACCGCGCAGGTGATGGCGTGCTTCTCGTTCCATTGCCCCCGCCGACTCGCATGACCTCTGGGAAGATTAGCGACCCCGATCGATCACGTCGACGGGATCACGACATCGCCGGAACGTCCGAGTAGCGTTCGCAGGCTGCCAAGCGGAGGTTGTGCACGTGCTGCTCGAGGAGCTCAAGCCGGGCTTGCGGATAGAGGGACTGGTTCCGGCGGAGGTCGTCACGCTCATCGCCGCCCAGCCGCACGGCGCGAACGCGGTCGAGCTGACCTTCAAGACGGCCGGGGGCGCCCTCGACCAGCAGGTCGTCTTCCGGAAGGACGAGGACAGGCTGAGCATCGCATGCGGCGGCAGCCGAGCCTTCGACGCGAACGCCCGTGACTTCAAGCTGGCCGCCGAGGCTCAGCGGATCTCGCTGGCCGGCCTGTTCGACCCGATGCTGGCCGTGGCGACCAGCGACGTCCAGCCGCTTCCGCATCAGATTCGCGCCGTGTACGGCGAGCTCATGCCCCGTACGCCGCTGCGCTTCCTGCTCGCCGACGACCCGGGCGCGGGAAAGACGATCATGGCCGGGCTCTACATCAAGGAGCTCCTGCTGCGCGATGACGTCAGACGGTGCCTCGTCGTGGCGCCGGGAGGCCTGGTCGATCAGTGGCAGGACGAGCTCTTCTTCAAGTTCGGCCTCCGTTTCGACCTGCTCACGAACCAGCTCGCGGACTCGCAGCTCCACCTCAACGTCTTCGAGACCCATCCGCTCCTCATCGCCCGCATGGACCAGCTCTCCCGCAACGAACACCTGAAGGCGCAGCTCAGGGAGACCGAATGGGACCTGATCGTGGTGGACGAGGCGCACCGCATGGGCGGCCACTACTTCGGTGGCAAGGTGGAGAAGACCAAGCGTTTCCAGCTCGGCGAGCTGCTCGGGGAGATCACACGCCACCTGCTCCTGATGACCGCGACCCCGCACTCGGGAAAGGAGGAGGACTTCCAGCTCTTCCTCACCCTCCTGGACCGCGACCGCTTCGAGGGCAGGCAGGGCAAGCGCACTGATGTCGGCGGAATCATGCGGAGGATGATCAAGGAGGACCTGCTCACCTTCGAGGGCAGGAGACTCTTCCCCGAGCGTCTGGCCGAGACCGTCCCCTACGAACTCACGGCGCTCGAGTACGACCTCTACGAGGACGTCACCCACTACGTCCGGGAAGGGATGAACCGTGCCGACCGCATCGGCGGCACACGGAAGAACACCGTGGGTTTCGCCCTCACCGTGCTGCAGCGGAGGCTGGCCTCCAGCCCGGAGGCGATCTACAAGAGCCTCGTGCGGCGTACCGAGCGCCTGGAGCGCAGGAAGCAGGAGATCCTCGACGGCACCCGTCGCGAGAGCCTGCCCCATGTCGATTTCTCCTCCTTCGACCGCGACGACTTCGGCGCGCAGGAGATCGAGGAGATCGAGGAGGAACTGCTCGACGCCGCGACGGCGGCACGGACGGTCGAGGAACTCGACGCCGAACTCGTCGAGCTGAGGACGCTGGTGCGGACGGCGCAGCGGGTCCGCGAGGCGGGCACGGACCGCAAGTGGACGGAGCTGTCCGCCCTCCTCAGGGACCACGCGCTGGTGACGGACGCCGAGGGGAACCCGCGGAAGCTGATCGTCTTCACCGAGCACCGTGACACCCTTCGCTATCTGCAGGGCAAGATCGGCTCGCTGCTGGGGAGCGCCGATGCCGTCAGGGCCATCCACGGCGGCGTACGCCGGGCCGAACGCCGTCAGATCACCGAGGAGTTCACCAAGAACCGCGACGTCCGGATTCTGCTCGCCACCGACGCCGCGGGCGAGGGGCTCAACCTCCAGGCCGCACACCTGATGATCAACTACGACCTGCCCTGGAACCCCAACCGCATCGAGCAGCGCTTCGGACGTATCCATCGCATCGGCCAGGGAGAGGTCTGCCGGCTCTGGAACCTCGTCGCCTCCAATACCCGTGAGGGCGAGGTCTTCACCCGTCTGCTGGCGAAGCTCGACCAGATGCGCGAAACGTACGGCGGGAAGGTCTTCGACGTCCTGGGAGAGGCGTTCGCGGAGACCCCGCTGCGAGACCTGCTTCTCGACGCGATCCAGTACGGTGAGCAGCCGGCTGTCAGGGGAAGAATGCACGACGTCATCGACAGCACCGTCGGAGACGGCCTCAAGAGTCTCCTGGACGAGCGCGCGCTCGCTTCGGAGCACCTCTCGGACGCCGATCTGCGGGTTCTGCGAGCCACCATGGACGACGCCCGCGCCCGGCGTCTGGAGCCGCAGGACATCGAATCGACCTTCAAGGACGCCTTCGCCCGGCTCGGCGGCCGGATCGCCAAGCGGGCACAGGGCCGTCACGAGATCACTCACGTGCCGCAGCACGTCCGATCAGCGGGTGACGGTCCCATCGCCACCGCGTACGACCACGTCACCTTCGACCTCGGCCGCGTCCGGCCCGACGACCGCGCCCACACCGACCTGCTCGCCCCCGGCCACCCGCTGCACGACGCCGTCATGGCCGAAACCATCCGGAACCTCGGGAACGCCCTCAACCGGGGCACCGTCCTCCTCTCGGCCGCCCTCGACGCACCCCACCTCCTCGTCGGGGTCGTCGAAGAGGTCGTGGACGGTACCGGCGACTCGGTGGCCCGACGGTTCTCCTACGCCTACGTCGACAGCCGCGGAACCGTGCACCCGGCCGGCCCGGCGCCCTACCTCGACTGCGCCGCGGCACCCGACGGTGCGGCGACCGGCATCGTGCGCGGACTTCCCTGGCTGGCGGACGCCGAGTCCCGGGCGACCAGCTGGATCATCGCCAACCGGCTTCCCGACTACCTGGCGGAAGTCCAGCCCCGCCGTCTGGCGGAGTTGACCAGGACCCGTGAGCTGGTGACCAGGCGCCTGACCTCGGAGCGAGAGCGGCTGCTCCTCGACGCCGCGACGGCCTCCGAGAAGGAGCGGAGGGGTGAGAAGCCCAGAGAGTCCTCCGAGAGTCTCCACCGCAAGGCCGCCGAGCTCGACGTGCGGCTCCGGAAGCGGATCGAACTGCTCGACCGGCAGCAGCGGATGTCGACGAAGCCACCGAGGATCCTCACCGCGGCGCTCGTGCTGAGCCTCTCCGATCTCCCCGCCCGCGAGTGAGCGTTCCGCTTGCGGCGAGCGCTGCCGCGAGGCCTCCGGTGGCCGGTCGCTTCCTGGGGGGTCGCTTCCTGAGGCTGAGCGGGCCGACCGGGGTCGTTCCGTCCGTCATGTGACGCGGACGGAACGACCGGGAGCGGGGGCGGTGCTCAGGCCGTCGCGACCGCGTCCAGCCTGCCCGCCTTCGCCTCCTCGACGAGCGAGGCGAACTGGTCGGCGCTCATCTCCACCTTCTGGCCGAAGTCGTCGGTGATCACCACCCGGCGCTCCGGGGGTGCGCTCTCGTCCACGAAGAGCTGCGGGCAGCCGCAGTCGCACTTGCCGCAGAAGGTCGCCAGGGGCTCCAGGGGACCGATGTCAGTCATCGCCACACGCCTTTCTCGATCACGCCCGCACAGGAGCGGCCCCGTGCCGTCTTCCTTCTCGCGGACGGAGGAGTCATGCCCGGTGGCGGGGAACCCACGCCCGCCCGGCGGTCCGTACGGGAGCACGTCGTCAGCTCGCCCCGTGCTCCCGTAGTTCGATTTGCCGCCATTCTTCCGAAAGCGGACAGGGCTCGGTCCGGCTCCCGGGGCGGGGCTGCCCCGCCGGCCCGCGGTCGACCCTCGCGTCGGAGGAGCGGAATTCCTGCTGTTTCGCCCGAATCGCCGCCGCTGTGAGGGACTTCACCGGCCGGCCCGATCTTCGGTTCGGCTGCCGATGTCGGAGGGCAACCCCCTTGCGGTGAAACGGTATTGACCGGTCGTGGGTGGTCGCGTCGTGGAGTGGGCGCGTCGGTGATGTTCCCTCGCCCGCCCGGGCGGGGCTACCTTGTGGCCGTGCGCGGACCCGGGAACTGGCTGAGGCGGACCCGGACGGGTCTTCTCGGTGCTTCGGCATGCCTGCTCCTGGGTGCCGCCGGACACATGGCCGCGGGTGGCCGGCTTCCCGGTGTGACGGGTCTCGCGGGACTGTTCACCGTGCTCGCGGTCGTGTGTGGCGCCCTCTCGACGCTCCGCCGTCACCGTTTCGCCGTGACCGTACTCGTCCTCGGCCTGACCCAGAGCGCCCTCCATCTCGTCTTCCATGCCCTGGCGGGAGGACACGGCGGAGCCGCAGCGGTGCCCGAGGAACACATGGCGCACATGGGCCACGCCGGGCATGGAGGCATGCCGGCCGGCCCGGGCCCGTCGGGCCATTCCGCGGACCCGGCGATGACGCTGGCCCACACGCTCGCGGCGCTGGGCGCCTCGGTGTGTCTGATCCATGGCGAGCGCCTCCTGGCGCGTCTGTCCGGGCTGCTCCTGCGGCCCCTGCTGCGCGTCTTCATGCCCGCGACGGTGCCGGTCCCGCCCGGGCGGCCGGTCCGTGAACCCGCCCGGGCTCTTCCCCTGCCACGCGGTGTGCTGCTCGCGCGCTCCCGCACCCGGCGCGGGCCTCCCTCGGTGACGTACGCCTGATCACCACCCCGCCGCCCTCCACGCGGCGGTCCTCACCCCGCGGCAGCGGCGCCCTCGCGCGCCCGCCGCGGTGTCCGTACGTCCCCATGGAGCACACCCATGTCCTCTGTCACCGACACACCCAGACCGGGAGACCCCTCCGACGCGCCGCCCGACGCGCCGCCCGACGCGCCGCCCGAGGCGCCTCCCGCGGGCCGGTCCCGGCAGGGCGTGCGCGCCCTGCTCGTCCGGCTCCACTTCTACGCCGGCGTGTTCGTCGCCCCGTTCCTGTTCGTCGCCGCTCTGACCGGCCTCCTCTACACCTTCACCCCGCAGCTCGACCAGCTCCTCTACGGCGACCGGCTCCGGGTGGAGCAGACCGGCGAGCGGGTCCTGCCGCTGTCCGAACAGATAGCCGCCGCCCGGGCCGCCCACCCCGAGGGCACCCTGACCTCGGTGCTCACCCCGGCGGGCCCCGAGGACACGACCCGCGTCGAGCTGTCGCTGCCCGAGCTCGGGGAGAAGCAGCGGACGGTCTTCGTCGACCCGTACACGGCCGAGGTGAAGGGCGAGCTGACCACCTGGTTCGGCTCGACCCCGGCGACCACCTGGCTCGACGACCTGCACCGCAACCTGCACCTCGGCGAGTTCGGCCGGATGTACTCCGAGGTCGCGGCGAGCTGGCTGTGGGTGATCGCCGCCGGTGGCCTGGTGCTGTGGATCGGCCGCAGCCGCGGACAGCGGGCGAAGTCGGCGCGCGGTGTCCTGCTGCCCGACCGTTCGGCGCGTGGGGTGCGCCGTACGCGCGGGTTCCACGCGGCGACCGGCGTGTGGCTGGCGCTGGGTCTGTTCTTCCTGAGCGCCACCGGTCTGACCTGGTCGCACTACGCCGGTGAGCGGTTCGGGCGGGTACTGGACACGGCGCGGGCGCACGCGCCGGAGCTGGACACCCGTCTTCCCGACGCTCCGGCGCCCGACGCGGCGGCGGGCGGTGACGAGCACGCCGGCCACTCCGGACACGACATGGGAGAGGCCGAGGCGCCGCCGGCCGACCCCGCCGACTTCGACACCGCCCTGGCGGCGGCACGGAAGGCGGGCCTCGGAGGCACCGTCACCCTGAGCCCGCCGGCCGACACGGCCAGCGGCTGGGTCGTGGCGCAGTCCGACAACGTGTGGCCGGTCCACTACGACCGGGTGGTGGTGGACACCGCGAAGGCCGAGGTCACCGCGCATGTGCGCTGGGCCGACCACCCGGTCCTCGCCAAGCTGACCAAGCTCGGCATCCAGGGCCACATGGGCGTGCTGTTCGGGATCGCCAACCAGATCGTGCTCGCGCTCGTCGCGATCGGCCTGATGCTGGTGATCTTCTGGGGCTACCGGATGTGGTGGCAGCGCCGCCCCACCCGCGAGGACCGCTCCGGGCGCCTGGGCAAGGCGCCCGCGCGCGGTACCTGGAGGCAGCTCCCGCTGTCCGTCCTGATCATCGGAGTCCCCGCCGTCGCGGCGCTCGGATGGGCGCTGCCCCTGCTGGGCGTCACCCTCGCGGCGTTCCTGGTCGTCGACGTGGCCGTGGGGTCGGTACGCCGCTTCCGGACCTCGTGACCCCGTGGCCCGGGGCCGTCCCCGGGCCGTGAGCCTCCGCCGGGGGGGGGAGTTCGGGCCTCGTCCGTCCGACGCCCCCGGCGGGGGGTAGCAGGGGGACGACCGGGTCGGGCGGTGCCGTGGCTGCGACCACCGCCCGACCCGGAGTTCTCAGGTCCGGGCCACGAGCTCGGGGTGCGCGTGGTCGGGACGGCCGTGCTCGTGTTCACAGGCGTCGTCGATGCCGTACGTCTCCCAGGCGGGGAACGGGTCCGCCGACGGTGTCGCCTCCCCGTCGCCCATCAGGCACGTGGTGAGTGCGGCGTGCAGGGAGCCGGGGCGCAGTCCGGTGCCGATGAAGACGAGTTCCTGGCCCTGGGGTGCGGTCGGGTCCTGGGCGCCGGAGGGTTCGAAGCGGGCGACGGAGCCGGCCTGCGACCACAGGCCGGTCACCAGCGGCCGGCTCGCGAGGCGGAAGAAGCCCTTGGAGCGGAGCACCTGACCGTGGGTCCCGCTGTCGAGCTCCCCGGTGACGAACTCCCAGAGGCGGCCGGGGTGGAAGGGGGTGGCCGAGCGGAAGACGGTGCTGGAGATCCCGTACTCCTCGGTCTCCGGCACGTGGTCGCCGTTGAGTTCCATGACCCAGCCGGGTGCCTGCTGGGCGCGTTCGAGGTCGAAGAGGCCGGTGCCGAGGATCTGTGTGGGGTCCACGCGGCCGTGGCGGGCCGGGACGACGCGGGCGGCCGGGTTGAGCCGGGTCAGGGCGGCGCGCAGTCGTGTGCCCTGCTCCTCGTCGACGAGGTCGAGCTTGTTGAGGACGATGACGTCCGCGAACTCGATCTGGTCCATGAGGAGGTCGCTGACCGTGCGCTCGTCGTCCTCGTACGGGGCGAGCCCGCGCTCGGCGAGGCCGTCGCCACCGTCCAGCTCGGGCAGGAAGTTGGCCGCGTCGACGACCGTGACCATCGTGTCGAGACGGGCGAGGTCGCCCAGGGTGGCGCCGTCGTCGCGGGGGAACGCGAAGGTGGCGGCCACCGGCATGGGCTCGGAGATGCCGCTGGACTCGATCAGGAGGTAGTCGAAGCGGCCCTCGCGGGCGAGGCGGTCGACCTCTTCCAGGAGGTCGTCGCGCAGGGTGCAGCAGATGCAGCCGTTGGTCATCTCGACGAGGCGTTCCTCGGTCCGCGACAGGGCCGCGGCACCGCCGCGCACGAGCGCGGCGTCGATGTTGATCTCGCTCATGTCGTTGACGATGACGGCGACGCGCAGGCCGTCGCGGTTGGTCAGCACATGGTTGAGCAGGGTGGTCTTGCCCGCCCCGAGGAAGCCCGACAGGACGGTGACCGGCAGCCGTTCGGTCATGGCGGTCAGCTCTCGGGGCGCAGCAGCCCGCGCTCGTACGCCTTGACGAGTCGCTGCGGCACCAGGTGGCCGACGCCGTCGACGGTGATCGGGACGAGCTGCGGGGTGGTGGCCTTCCACTGGGCGCGGCGGTGGCGGGTGTTACTGCGGGACATCTTCCGCTTGGGTACGGCCATGGTGTTCTCCTGTGTGCTGTCCGTGGGTGCGGGAGCCCGCGCCGGCCGGGGCCGCGACCGGGAAGTGACGGATCGGACCGGTCGGTCGTCGACGGTAGTGACGCGCGGGCTCCGTGGGGGCGGCCGGTGCGTGGGGTGCTCCGGCCGGACGCGACTCTATATGAAAATGGATGCCGTTATCAAAACGGGCGTCCGGGGCTCGCCCCGCTGTCGGTGCGGGAGGTCCTGACGGCCCGGAAGCTTCGCCGGCGCGCGCCGAGCGGGCTCGGCGGGGGAGTGGCTCGGCCATCTTGTTGAAAATGAGTGTCATCATCGTATAGAAGTACGGGTGTGCTCATCTCGCGACAGCGGACGGAGCGCACGACGGCCGGAACCCGGCCCTTCGCGCTGCCCGCACTACGCCATCCCACCGTCTCCAGGCTTCTGGAGGATCACCGTGCCCTGCTCGCCGACCTGCTGGACGGCCTGGGTTCCCCCCTGCACGTCGTGCTGCCCGAGGTCTTCGAGGAGAACGTCGGCAGGCTCGGCCGGGCCTTCGCCGGGGCGGGCGCCGACGTCGACATCCTGTTCGCCAAGAAGGCCAACAAGGCCGACTGCTACGTCAGATCGGCCGCCGCCCTCGGGGTGGGGGTCGACGTGGCCAGCACGCCCGAGCTGGTCAAGGCGCTGGCCGGCGGTGTCCCCGGCCATCGGATCGGCGTCTCGGGACCGGAGAAGGACGACACCCTGCACACGCTCGCCGTCCAGCACGGCAGCCTGGTCGCGATCGACTCGCTCGGCGAACTGCGCCGCCTGGCCGGGACCGCGCGCGGTGCGGGGCGCCGGGCGCGGGTGCTGCTGAGATCCCGGACGGCCGACCGGTCGGGGAGCCGTTTCGGCATGTCCCGCGGCGAGCGCGAGGCCGCCGTCGCGCTCTGCGCCGAACTCGACCGGCACATCGAACTCCAGGGCTTCTCCTTCCACCTCGACGGCTACTCCGCGGCCGAACGGGCCCTGGCCGCGGACGAGATGATCGACCACTGCGTGGACGCCCGCCGTCGCGGCGCGTCCACGGCCCGACTCGTCGACATCGGAGGCGGGTTGCCGGTCCGGTACGTCGAACCCCGACGCTGGGACGAGTTCCTCGCCCAGAACCGGCCCGAGCACTATCACGCGGGCAAGGACTTCAAGGACTTCTACCCGTACGGCGGCCAGACGGCCGAGCAGGCGGCCCACGCGATCATGACGTACCCGGTCGGCGGCGGGGAGAGCCTGGCCGCGAAGGCGCGGCGGCACGGGATCCGGTTCGTCGTCGAACCCGGCCGGGCCCTGCTGGACCAGGCGGGATTCACCCTCTACCGGGTCCAGCAGGTCGACGACCGGAGGGAGACCGACGGGTACGCCATCGTCACCGCCGAGGGCAGCAGCTTCAGCCTCTCCGAGCAGTGGTTCAACAGCGACTACCTCCCCGATCCGCTGCTGATCTCCGCCCGGCCGGGCGCCGACGAACTGTTCCCGGCCTGTGTCGCCGGCTCCACCTGCCTGGAGAGCGACATGGTGACCTGGCGCAAGGTCGGGTTCCCCCGGCCCGTGCGCCGCGGTGACCTCCTGGTCTACCTCAACACCGCCGGATACCAGATGGACTCCAACGAATCCCCCTTCCACGACGCCGCGCTCCCCCTGAAGGCCGTCCTTCGGCTCGGTGACGACGCGGCCGCGCCCCGCTGGCGCCTGGACGGGATCTGACGCACGCCCCCTGAACGACACCCCCGAACGACATCCCCGCGCGCCGCCCCGGTACGTCCACGGAACGCCTCCCCCCGCACACCCCCGACCCCCCCCCGACCCATCCCGGCGCAAGCCGACGAAGGAGCACCCCATGCCGCAGAAGTACGCCCCACCGGGCCAGTTGTGGCTCTTGCCGCAGTCCCAGCAGGAGAGCCTTGACCTCGACCGCCGCCAGGTGATCGCGGTCGTCGAGCAGGCCTACCGCGCGCTGCGCGACGGAGGCTCGGACAACCCGGTCAAGACGATCATCGACGGACCCGACCACCGCTCGCTCAGCTACTCGATGGTGGCGAGGGACGCCGGCAGCGGCACCGTCTGCTTCAAGGCCGTCCACGAGTTCGACCCGAGACGCACCGAGGACGCCTACTCCTTCCACTCCTTCGTCTTCCTCGTGGACGACACGACCGGGGCGCCGATCGCGCTGATGGACGTGGTGAAGCTCGGTCCCCTGCGGTCCTCCGCCACCACCGCGCTGTTCGCCCGCGCCGCGTGCCCCGACGCCCGGACCGCGCTCGTCGTCGGCACCGGGGTCCAGGGCCAGGCGGCCCTGCCGATGCTCGTCGCCGCGATGCCGGACCTGGAGCGGCTCCAGGTGTTCGGTACGTACCCCGAGGGCCTGCGCGCCGTTCAGGACAGCGTCGAAGGCCGCGAGGTCGAGATCGTCACGGACCTGAGGAAGGCGGCCGGCGAGGCGGACATCGTCATCGGCGCCGCCGGCCTCTCGGCCAGGGAGGAGGTCCGGCGCGACTGGATGAAGCCGGGCGCGGTCGCCGTACTCCTCGGATACGGCGTCCATGCCGACGTCTGCCACGGCGCCGACTACCGCATCGCCACGGACACCGCCCAGATGCACGCCACCTGCGACGACCTGCGCGGCGAGGACGGCACCCCGCCGTCGGTCGACGCGCAGCTGCCCGACATCCTGCTCGGCCTGGCGCCCGCCCGGCGCCGCCCGGAGGACGTGGTCTTCGCCTACAACAGCGGCATGGCGGTCACCGACGCCGCGCTGGGCCGGTACATAGCCGACCTCGCGCTGGCGGCCGGGCGCGGGGACAAGGTCGACTTCTGGTGAGCGGTACCGAAACGACCCGTACCCCCCGAGCCGGCGCGGCGGGCGCGGGCCGGTGGACCGGGAAGTCCCGCGCGCTGCTCAAGCTCGCCTTCCCCCTGATCCTCACCAACTTCGCCTATGTCGCCCTCACCACCGTCGACATCGTCATGCTGGGCCGGCTCGGCGCGGTCGAGATCGCCGCCGCCGGTCTGGCCCTCGCCCTCTTCAACCAGCTGCGCACGACCGGCACCGGCCTGGTGACCGGGGTGAGCAACCTGGTGGCCGAGGCGCGGGTGCGGGACGACAAGGAGCGCGTCGGCGCCCTGCTGTTCGCCGGGTTCTTCTGGGCGACCGTCTGCGGTGTGGTCTTCTGCGCGGCGCTGCTGCTCGTCGGCCCGCTGCTCGTGCTGCTGGGCCAGGACCGGACCGTGGTCGACAAGGCCGGCGAGTTCCTGGTGGTCCTGGCGCCGGGCATGCTGCCCTGCCTGTGGTTCCAGAACCTGCGGCACTTCACCACCGGCCTCAAGCGCCCCGGCCCGCTGCTGGCCATCACGCTGGCCTCGGTCGGCGCCACGATCGGCCTGAACTACGTCCTGATCCACGGCGAGTTCGGCCTGCCCGCCTTCGGATTCGTCGGTGTCGCGATCGCCACCGTCACCGTGTTCCTGCTGTCCTTCCTGGCGTTCGTCGCGGTGATCATGCGTGACGACACCCTCCGTCCGTACCTCACCTCCCCCCACGCTCGGCGCTGGAACGGGGACGCGGTCCGCTCGGTGTGGCGGCTGGGGCTGCCCATCTCGGGCACCTACGCCTCGGAGGCCGGGTTCTTCAGCGTGCTGACCCTGGTCATCGGCTCCCTGGGCGTCGAGGCCCTGGCGGCGCAGACGGTGCTCAACCAGATCGTCTACATCGTCTTCATGGTCTCCGCCGGACTCTCCCACGCGGCCTCGATCCTCATCAGCGAGGCCGACGGCCGTGACGACTACCGGGAAGCCCGGACGCTGGGGCTGCTGGGCACCGCCTGGGGCGTGATCGCGACGCTGCTCGTCGCCGCCGTGTACCTGGCGGTCCCGGAAGCGATCGTGTCCCTGTTCGTCTCGGCCGAGCACGCCGGAAACGCCGACATCGTCGCGCTGACCGTCACGGGACTGCTGATCGCCGCCCTCATGCAGGTCTTCGACGCCACCCAGAACATCGGCAACGGCATCCTGCGCGGCATCGGCGACACGGCCGGTCCCTTCCGCATCTCCCTCGTCGGCTACTGGCTGATCGGCCTCCCCGCGGGCTACCTGCTGGGGATCACGGCCGGCTGGGGCGTCGAGGGCGTCTGGACCGGCCAGACCATCGGCCTCGCCGCCACCGCGGCCATCCTCCTCGCCGCGTTCCTCCGCCGCGTCGAACGGCTCCACCGGGAGACGTCCGGCGCCCCCGCACCCGAACCGGAGCCGTCATGAACCCCCTCCTCGCACCGGCGTCCTCGGCCCCCCTGATCCGCCGGGAGGTGGCGGGACTGCCCCGCTACGATCCCGGCGCCGACCCGGACGAGGTCGCCGCGCTCAGCGGCTCCGGCCGCGTCATCAAACTCTCCAACAACGAGAACCCGTTCGGCGCCTCCCCGGCGGTCGCCGAAGCGGTCCGCAAGGCCCTGGCCGACGGAGTCTCCCGCTATCCCGACCCCTCCGGGCGACGGCTGGCGCAGGCCATCGGGGCGAGCCTGGACGTGCCCGCCGAGCGTGTCGTGCTCGGAAACGGCTCGGAGAACATCCTGGAACTGCTCTGCCAGGCCGTTCTCGACCCCGGTGACCTCGTCGTCACCCAGGCGCCCGGGTTCAGCCTGCACGAGACCTTCCCCCGCGTCATGGGCGCCCGCGTCCGCAAGGTCCCGGTCACCGACGGGTTCGGGTTCGACGCGGACGCCTGGCGCGACGCGCTCGCGGAGGGCCCCAAGCTCGTCTTCCTCGCCAACCCCTGCAACCCCACCGGCGCGATGCTCGCCGCGGGCGAGCTGGAGCGGATCGTGGCCGGCCTCCCGGACACGGCCCTGCTGGTGCTCGACGAGGCGTACGGGGAATTCGCCCGGTCCTGCCCCGGCTACCCGGACGGCCTCGAAGCCCTGCGCCGTCTGGACCGGCCGTGGATCGTGCTGCGCACCTTCTCGAAGGCGTACGGCCTGGCGGGCGTCCGCGTCGGATACGGCATCGCCTCCGACGAAGCCCTGATCCAGGCCCTGGACCGGGTCCGTACCCCGTACAACGTGAACCATCCGGCGCAGGAGGCCGCGATCGCCGCGCTGGGGGACCCCGCGCACCTGGCGGACACGGTCCGTCGCACCGCCCTGGAGATCGCCCGGGTCTCCGGCCTTCTGCGCGACGCGGGACTGAAGGTCGTGCCGTCCGCGGCCAACTTCCTCTTCATCGACACCGGCCGGCCCGCCGACCACGTCGCCCGGGAGCTCCACCACGCCGGGGTCATCGTCAAGGCCTGGCGCGAACCCGGCTACGAGACCTGCATCCGGGCCTCCCTGTCGACGCCCGGGGACAACGACGTCTTCGTCCGCTGCCTGACCGACATCTGCGCGAAGGACACGCCGTGATCACCACCAGGATCTCCGATCTGATCGGACGGACGCCGCTGCTCAGGCTGCCCGTCGCGGAGGGCGGGGCGACCGTCCTGCTCAAACTGGAGCAGTTCAACCCCACCGGAACCGCGAAGATCCGGATGGCCAGGAACATGGTCGACGAGGCGGAGGAGGCCGGTCTCCTCGCTCCCGGCGGCTGGGTGGTGGAGTCCACCTCCGGCAACACCGGGCTCGGTCTCGCCCTCATAGCCGCCGAACGCGGCTACAAGTTCACCGCCGTGGTCGACAACCACTCCAGCGTCGACAAGCTCCGGGGCATGCTCGCCTACGGCGCCGACATCCTCAACGTCGCCGGGGACGAGGGCGGTCTGGCCACCGCCGAACGCGACACCACGGCCGAGCGGCTCGCCGCGGAGCACGGCGCGTACTGGACCGCCCAGCACCGCAACGAGGGCAACCCCAACGGCTACCGGCCGCTCGCCCGCGAACTCCACGACGACCTGGGCGACGACATCGACTACCTGTACGGCGCCGTCGGCACCGGCGGTTCGCTCTGCGGAACGGGCCGCTTCCTCCGTGAACGCATCCCGGACCTGAGGATCGTCGGCGTCGAACCGGTGGGCTCCGTCGTCTTCGGCGGCCCGGGGGCGCCCTACCACCAGTCCGGCACGGGCACCCCCGAGGGGTCGGAGATCGGCCGCGTCGTCGACTACGACGTCTTCGACGAGGGGCTCAAGGTCAGCGACTCGGAAGCCTTCGAGACCTGCCGCCACCTGGCCCGGAACTTCGGTGTCCTGATCGGGGGTTCGGCCGGAGGCGTGGTGTACAAGGCGCTGGAGCGGGCCCGGACCGCGCCCGCCGGCACCACCATCGTCGTCCTGGTCTGCGACGGCGGGGACAAGTACCTCGACACCGTCTTCAACGACGAATGGATGGCGGACCACGGCCTGTTCGACGAGCAGGTCGCCCGCCGGCTGGACGCCCTTCTGCGGTAGCCGCCGACCCGAGGGCACCGTTCCGACGGTGCCCCCGGAGGCACCGGGCACAGCATTTTCTCCCTCCCTACCACCTGATAATGTGCGGACGATGAAAACGAAAACGATTACCATTACTTGTGTGGCGGCGACACTGCTCGCCCTCACCGGATGCGGCACGGACACGGCCTCGGGCGGAGGCAAGCAGGACAAGCCGTCGGCGGCCGCGTCGAACGCGACGTCCTACCCCCTCACGCTCAAGAACTGCGGCACCGACGTGACCGTCAAGGCCGCGCCGAAGAAGGCCGTCACGCTCAACCAGACCGCCGCCGAGATCCTCATCCACCTCGGGGTGGGCGACCGGATCGCCGGCACGGGCTACGAGATCGAGAAGACGCCGCCCGCGATCGCGGAGCGGTACGAGAAGATCCCGGTCCTCTCCGCCCCCGGAGCCGAGATCAAGCACGAGAAGCTGCTGGAGGCCCAGCCGGACTTCGTGTACGGCTCCTTCGCCAGCATGTTCACCAAGGAGCAGTCCGGCGAGCGCAAGCAGCTCCACGACCTGGGCGTGCCGACCTACCTCACCGAGTTCGACTGCACCTACCACGAGAGCGTGGCGAACGCGGACTTCTCGATGCTGTTCGAGGAGTACCGCCGCCTCGGCAGGATCATGGGCGTGCCCGAGGCCGGCCAGAAGCTGGCGGCCGAGCAGAAGGCCGTCGTCGACAAGGCGGTGGGCGCCGTCGAGAAGCGGGACAAGCCGCTCAAGGTGATGTGGTTCTACTCCACCTACGAGGGCACCCCCTGGGCCGCCGGCCCCGGTGGCCTGCCGCAGCACATATCCGAGCTCGTCGGCGTCGAGAACATCTTCGCCGACGCCAAGACCAAGTGGGCGGAGGTGAGCTGGGACGAGGTCGCCGCGCGGAACCCCGACGTCATCATCCTGGCCGATCTGACCCGGGGCGAGCCGAACGACACCGCCGAGGAGAAGATCGAGCTCCTCAAGAAGGACCCGCTCACCAGCAAGCTGGCCGCGGTGAAGGGCGACAGGTTCATCACCATCCCCGGCAGCCACATGGACCCCGCGTACGGCAGCGCGTCCGCCGTCCCCGCGCTGGTCGACGGCCTCAACAAGCTCGGGTGAACCGTCCCACCATGACGTCCAGCCCGCTCAGGACCGTCGCGCGCACCGGAGCCCCGCTCACCACGGGGGAGAAGGCTCCGGTGCACCGGCGGCGCGCCTCGACGGTGGCGCTCCTCCTCCTGGCCGGCACCGCGCTGCTGGTCTCGATCGTCCTCGCGTCGCTGTTCGGGAGCGCGGACATCCGGCCGCTGGACGTCGTCTCGACGATCCTGCGGCACATCGGACTGGGCGGCATCGCCCCCACCGCGCCCCTGCCGGGTCTGCTGGACGCCCTCATCTGGGAGTCCCGCTTCCCGAGGGTCCTGCTCGCCGCCGCCGTCGGCATGGCCCTGGCGGTCTCCGGCGCGGTCCTCCAGGCGGTCACCAGGAACCCGCTGGCCGACCCGTACCTGCTCGGCGTCTCGTCCGGCGCCTCCACCGGAGCCGTCGCGGTCCTCGTCCTCGGCATCGGCGGCAGCGTCTCCCTCTCCACCGGCGCCTTCGCCGGCGGACTGGTCTCCTTCGGCCTGCTGCTGCTCCTGCTCCGCGGAGGACGTGTCGCCAGCCCGTCCCGCGTCGTGCTCACCGGAGTCCTGGTGTCGCAGTTCTTCGCGGCGGTCACCTCGGTCATCCTCATGGTCAACGGCGACGCCAACTCCACCCGCGGCTTCACCTACTGGCTGCTCGGCACCCTCGGCGGCGCCCGCTGGGAGGGGGTGACGGTCACGGTCGTCATCATCCTGGCCGGAGTGGTCGCCGTGCAGTTCTTCGCGCCCGCCCTCGACGCCTTCACCTTCGGCTGGGACTCGGCCACCGCCCTGGGGATCAACGTCACCGCGGCCCGCGTCTGGCTCATGGTGCTCACCTCCGTGATGACGGCGGCGGCCGTCGCCGCCTCCGGCGCGATCGGCTTCATCGGACTGCTCGTCCCGCACGCCGTCCGGATCCTGGCCGGCCCGACGCACCGCTCCCTGCTGCCGCTGTCCGCGATCTCCGGGGCCGTCTTCCTCATCTGGGTGGACGTGTTCGCCCGTACGGCGTTCGCGCCGCACGAGCTGCCCGCCGGCGTCATCACCGCTCTGCTCGGCGCCCCCGCCTTCGCCCTGGTCCTCAAGCGTCTGGAGTCCTGATGGGACGCATCGACACCACGGAACTCCGCTTCTCCGTCAAGGGCAGACGCCTCCTCGACCGCATCGGCATGGAGGCCCACGACGGCAAGGTCACCGGTCTCCTCGGACCCAACGGCTCGGGCAAGTCCACCCTGCTGCGGCTGCTGGCCGGACTGCGCCGTCCCGAGGGCGGAGCCGTCCGCTACGACGACACCGACCTGACGGCGCTCGGCCGCCGGGCGCTGGCACGCCGGCTCGCCGTCGTCGAGCAGGACGTGACGGCCCACCACCAGGTCACCGTCCGGCAGGTCGTGGAACTGGGACGCACCCCGTTCCGCGGCCGCTTCGACGCCCTCGGCGAGGAGGACCGGAGGATCGTCGACGCGGCGCTGGAGCGGACCGACCTCACCGACAAACAGCGGCGCAGCTGGCACACCCTCTCCGGAGGCGAGAAGCAGCGCGCCCAGCTCGCGCGGGCCCTCGCCCAGGAGCCCCGGGAGATCCTTCTCGACGAACCGACCAACCACCTCGACATCCGTCATCAACTCGAACTCCTCGACCTCCTCACCTCGTTGGACGTCACCTGCGTCGTCGCCCTGCACGACCTGAACCTCGCCGCGCGGTACTGCGACCACCTGGTCCTCCTCCAGGACGGCGGGGTGGTCGCGGCGGGTGCCCCGGAGAGCGTGCTGACCCCGGACCTGATCAAGTCCGTCTACGGCGTCGAGGTCCTCGTCGACCGCGAACCGGCCACCGGAACCCTCCGCGTCACCTACCTGGCCACGGCCACCCGGTCGACCACGGAGCGGGAGAAGGAGCGCGACCCCAGGTAGGGAGCGGCGTCCGCAGCCGCTCACCACAGCCCTGACACCCTTGACGGCGCCGGCAGGACGGCGAAGGGACCACCGATTCCGAACCGGTGGTCCCTTCGCCGTCCTGCCTGTCGTCGTGCCCCGCTGCGCCGCACTGCCGCGAGGCCCGATCGCGCGCCGAACCCCTCGGGGGGCGTTCACCACCCGAGGGGTGTCGATACCTAGCGGGCGCTGCTGCTGTAGGGGAGGAGGGCCATCTCGCGGGCGTTCTTGATGGCCGCGGCGATCTGGCGCTGCTGCTGGGCGCTGACCCGGGTGACGCGGCGGCTGCGGATCTTGCCGCGGTCGGAGATGAACTTCCGCAGCAGGTCGGTGTCCTTGTAGTCGACGTAGGTGATCCCGGCGGCGTCCAGCGGGTTGGGGCGGGACTTCAGCGGCTTGTGGGGGGTCTGTCGGCGTGCCATGGGTGTGGGTGGGTCCTTCGGTGGTGTCGGTGGGTCAGGTCGGAGGTGTCGGTGGGTCAGGAGACCGGGTCGAGAAGGGAGTCGAAGGCGGCGGGGAGGGCCTTCCACGCCTCGGGCCCCGCCGCGTACTCGGCGTCGGTGAGCAGGCAGGACTCCAGAAGCTGCTCCAGCCCCTGACGGTCGAGGCCGGGGGAGGTGAAGACGAGGTGCTGGCCGCAGTCGCCGTGCTCCGGGTGCCAGTCGAGCGCGGCCGCCGCCCGGCGCATCGGCGGGACCAGCTCCCAGGCCGCGTCGGGCAGCGAGGCCAGCCAGGGGCCGGCGTTCTCCACGCACAGGGCGCCGCCTGCGGCGTCCCAGGCGAGGAGGGTGTCGGGGCGGTCGGCGAGCCAGAACCGGCCGCGGCTGCGGGCCGCCGCGCAGCACAGGTCCTCCAGTGCCTCGTACAGACGCCCGGGGTGGAAGGGGCGGCGGCGGTGCCAGACGAGGGTGGTGACCCCGGCCTCGTCCGCCTCCTGGGGCAGCAGCGCGCAGGCCGGGTGCTGGGCCGCCGCCGCGGCCTCCACGTCGAAGCCCGCGAAGGCGAGCTCGGCGAGTTCGCCGGAGCCGGCGGCCACCTGTCGGGCGGTCGGGTGGAGCTGGGCGAGCAGCGCGCGGTCCTCGTCGTCGGCGTCCTCGCTGTCGACGAGGGCGAGGACGGGGGCGTACTCCAGCTGGCGCGCCCAGGTGTCGCCGACCGTGCGCTGGTCGGTGGCCGCGGCGGCGAGGCCGGCCTCCGCCAGGTCGTCGCCGTTGGCGAGATAGGGCAGGACGAGGGCGGGGTCGACCGCGGTGATGACGCCGGTGAGGTCGAGGGCGCCGGCGCCGTGGGCGACGACGACCTCGGCCATCGCCCTGGGCTCCACGGAGTCCCACAGTTCGACGACGGCGAGCCGGGTCAGCCCGCCGTGGGCCAGCCGCTCCAGCTCGGGCACCAGGTCCTCGCGCAGCGCGCAGCAGGCGCAGTCGTTGACCAGGGGCGTCTCGCCGCGCGACAGCTCGCCGCCGGAGTCGCGCACGACCCGCTGCACGGTGCCGTCCGGTGCGGTGGACAGGTCGTGGTGCAGGGCGACGCTGCCGGGGACGGAGCGGAGCAGCCGCTCCACGACCTCGGCGCGGGCGTCGGAGTGGAGTCCGCCGACGATGACGACGGGAAGGGTCACTTGCGGCCTCCGTAGCGGCGCTCGAAGCGCTCGACGCGGCCGGCGGTGTCCAGCACGCGGGCGGTGCCCGTGTAGAAGGGGTGGCTGACGTTCGAGATCTCGACGTCGACCACCGGGTAGGTGTTGCCGTCCTCCCAGTCGACGGTCTTGTCGCTGGTCATGGTGGAGCGGGTGAGGAAGGCGTGATTCGCGGCCTTGTCGCGGAAGACGACGGGGCCGTAGGCGGGGTGGATGCCGGGCTTCATGGCGGTGTCCTTGCTGGGGTCGAGGTGAGGGGTGGGGTCGGGGTGGGGGGTGGGGTCAGCGCTCTTCGCGGAAGTCGACGTGACGGCGGGCCACCGGGTCGTACTTGCGCAGCACCATCCGGTCCGGGTCATTCCGCCGGTTCTTGCGGGTGACGTAGGTGTAGCCGGTGCCGACGGTGGAGCGGAGCTTGATGATCGGGCGTACCTCGTTGCGAGCCATACGGGTACTATACGGGAATGGAAATCATTTCCAACAAGCCCCATCGTGTAGAGAGCAGGTAGCACCTTGTCCGCCCACTGCCAGCTGACCGGCGCCGAGCCGGGCTTCGGCAACAAGATCTCCCACTCGCACCGGCGTACCTCGCGCCGTTTCGACCCCAACATCCAGCGCAAGCGCTACTGGCTGCCCAGCGAGGGCCGTCACGTCCGCCTGACCCTGAGCGCGAAGGCGATCAAGACCGTCGACGTGATCGGCATCGAGGCCGCCGTGGCCCGCATCCGCGCCCGGGGAGTGAAGGTCTGATGGCGAAGAAGAGCAAGATCGCGCAGAACGAGAAGCGCAAGGCGGTCGTCGCGCGGTACGCCGCCCGGCGGGCCGAGCTGAAGGAGATCATCCGCAGGCCGTCCTCGACGGACGAGCAGCGCGCCGAGGCCGTGGCGGAGCTGCGCGGGCAGCCCCGCGACGCGAGTGCCACCCGGGTGCGCAACCGCGACAGCGTCGACGGCCGCCCCCGCGGCCACCTGCGGAAGTTCGGACTCTCGCGGGTCCGGACGCGCGAGCAGGCTCACGCCGGCTTCCTGCCCGGAGTCACCAAGTCCTCCTGGTAGGCGCGGCTCCGGAAGGCGTGGGCCCACACCTTCCAGGGGGGTGTGGGCCCACGCCCTTCCCCGCCGGGGCCCGGACATCGCCGGCGGAATTCGGAAATTGGATTTTCCGATTCCCTGAATTCAAAGTGAAAATCGTTACCGAATTCAGAGTGCGGGATATTTCCGCGGGGAGTGTGTCTCGCGTGGCGACAGTGCGGACAGCGGCGTAGAAAAGAGGTCGTGCGCCGCACACGGGGTGCGGCGACGGAGATCGTGGAGATGAGAGACGTGGCGACTGCTCTGGAGCACCGACCGCACCCCGGACACGACCACCGGCACGGCGAGGGGTGCGGGCACGTGGCGCTTCCCCATGGTGATCACGTCGACTACGTGCACGACGGCCACCTGCACCGCGACCACGACGGGCACGTCGACGAGTGCGAGGCCGCGGAGCACCACGCGCACGCCGATCACGCCCATGCGCACGGAGAGGGCTGCGGGCACGTGGCCGTGCCTCATGACGGGCACCTGGACTACGTGCACGACGGCCACCGGCACGCGGCGCACGACGGCCACTGGGACGACCACTGAATTCTCTCGCCGGCCCCGATAATCCTCCCTGAGGCAATGCACCCCGCGCGGGGTGCATTGTTTTTTGCCCTGAGATCGGCGCGACTTCTCTCGATTTCCTCGCCGTCCGGATCCGGGCCTCAGGTGGCGGGAGCCGTGCGTTCCCGTGCCCCCTGGTCGGCAGGCGCACCCGCGCCGCGGCCCGACGGGGCGGCACCCCCTGTCCCGGTTCCGGCAACGAACGTTGTCCGTCCACGGCACCCGCTTCCAGCATGGGGACGCGTAGTCACCACCGCGGTCGAGCGGATCACCGGCGCCCCGGCCCGCCGCGCGCGGCGGGCCCGGACCTCCTCCGGCGCCCCGCCGCGCACGCCCGGCGAACCGGTGCGCGCCCACCCTGATCCGCCCGATCCCCGCCGCAGGAAGAGGAGTTCACCCATGCGTCCCACGACCGCCCGACCGTCCGGCGGAAGCCGATGAGCGTCCGGACCGACACCCCCGAGGCGGCACCCCGGAAGTCCGGCGACCGGCTGCCGTTCGCGGTCCACCTGCTCGCGTTCAGCCTCTTCGCCATGGGCAGCGCCGAGTTCCTGCTCGCCGGAGTGCTGCCCGACGTCGCCGAGGACCTGGACATCACGCTCTCCTCCGCCGGGGTGCTGATCTCGGCCTTCGCGATCGGCGTCGTCATCGGAGGGCCGCCCCTCGCGGTCCTCACCCTGCGCTGGCCGCGCCGCACCACCCTGGTCGTCTCGCAGGGCGTGTTCGCGATCTGCGTGGCCGTCGGCCTGGTCACCGACAGCTTCGCGCTGCTGACCGTCACCCGCTTCCTGTGCGGTCTCGCCTACGCCGGGTTCTGGGCGGTCGCCGCGGTCACCGCGATCAGCCTGGTCACCCCCGACCGCACCGCGCGCGCCTCCGGGGTCGTCGTCAGCGGACTCAGCGTCGCCATGGTCGGCGGAGGTCCCGCCGGCGCCCTGCTGAGCCACTTCACCGGCTGGCGGGGCGGGTTCTGGGCGGTGGTCGTCCTCACCGTCCTCGGCGCGGTCGCGACCGCCGCCGCCGTCCCCGCGACCAGGCCGGCCCGGGAGCCGAGCGTCGGCCGGGAGCTGCGCACCATGCGCAGGCCGCAGCTGTGGGTCGTCTACGCCGCGACGCTGCTGAGCACCGCCGCGTACATGATCTCGTACAACTACCTCGCCGCCTTCCTCACCGACGTCACCGGCGTCGACGCGGTGTGGGTGCCCCCGGTCCTGGTCCTCTTCGGCATCGGTGCCTTCGTCGGCCTGTCGATCGGAGGCCGGATCGCCGACCGCCGTCCGCACCAGGCGCTCCTCCTCGGCGCCGTCGGCATCCTGGTCACCTCGGTGCTGCTCGCGCTCCTCGCCGACCACACGATCCCGGTCGTCGTCCTGGTCCTGCTGCTGGGCGTCGCCGGCTTCGTGCTCAACCCGGCCGTCTACGGACGGGTGTTCGCGGTGGCGGCGGACGCGCCGACCCTCGCCGGCGCCACCGCCGTCTCCATGTTCCAGCTCGGCATCAGCATCGTGCCCGTCCTGGCGGGCGTGGCCCTCGGCGCCGGTGCCGGACTGACCGCCCTCCCCTGGCTGGGGGCCGCCCTGGCCGCCCTCACCGTCCCCGTCGTCCTGATCGACCGGACGATGACCCGCACCGGGGCGCGCGCCCCGCACCCGGGCGAGGGCTGACAGCTCCCCCCGTCGCAGGTCCGCGCCGCGCTCCCGGCCCGCCCCCGTGCCGGGAGCGCGGCGCGTGGTCCGAAAGCAGCACCCCTGGTTGCGACTTGGGGGACCGGAGGCTCTCATACGGACATGCAGCAGTCGTCGTCCCTCTCCCAGGTCCTGTCCGCCGTCGGCCCCCGGCTCAGGAGGGTCCGCACCACCCGCGGCGTCACCCTCGCCGCGCTCGCCAGGACGACCGGCATCTCCAAGAGCACCCTGTCGCGCCTGGAAGCGGGGCAGCGGCGCCCCAGCCTTGACCTGCTGCTGCCCATCGCCCAGGCGTTCCAGGTCCCGCTGGACGAGCTGGTGGGCGCGCCGGAGGTGGGCGATCCGCGGGTCAGGCTGAAACCCCATGCGGTCGGCGGCAACACCGTGCTGCCTCTGACACGTCAGCCGGGACCGCTGCAGAGCTACAAGATGATCCTGCCCGCCACGCGGGACACGCCCGACCCGTGCACGCACGAGGGGTACGAGTGGCTGTACGTGCTCTCGGGCCGCCTCCGCCTCGTGCTGGCCGACCACGATCTGGTGCTCGACCAGGGGGAGGTGGCCGAGTTCGACACCCGCCTGCCGCACTGGTTCGGCAGCACGGGGCAGGGGCCGGTCGAGGTGCTGAGCATCTTCGGGCGGCAGGGCGAGCGGATGCACGTCCGTGCCCGACCCTCGCACCGGACGCCCGCCTCCGGCACGTGAACCGGAGGCGGGCGTCCGGGTGCGGGGGAGCGCCGAGGGGTGGGGAACGGGCGGAGTGGGTAGCTCGTGGGGCGTCCGGGGTGCGCCCGGTCCGGTGGACGGGCGTTCGGTTAGGGTGACCTTGCTGGACGTCCGGCTCGGTGGTGGGGGCGGGTTCGGGTGCCGGTACGGTGGGATCCAGGCGACGGAACGGGCAGAGGCGGAGCGCAGGTGAGAGGCGGAGACCGGGCTGGTGCCCGTCGCGGGACCGGTGTGGCGGGACCCTCGCCGCGGGTGACCGGAGCGAGGCGCCGTGGGTGAGATCCTGCGCGTGGCCGGAGCCCTGTACGTGATCGTTCTGCTCCGGGCCGGGGGGACCTTCGCCGTCGGCTGGCTCGCCGGCGCCGGCGCCAGGCGCGGCAGGTTCGCCGAGCGGATGTCCTCCGCCAAGTTCCAGCGCGCCGAACGGGCCATCCAGCGGTGGGGCGCGCCCGTCGTGGCCGTCTCCTTCCTGACCGTGGGCTTCCAGACCGCCGCCAACTTCCTCGCCGGCACCATGCGGATGCCGCTGCCGCGCTACCTTCCCGCGCTGTTCGTCGGCGGAGCGGCCTGGGCCCTGCTCTACGCCGTCTTCGGGATCGGCGCGATCGCCGCACTGGGCGCGCTGTTCGCCCGGCACACGGCACTGGGCGTGGCGGGCGTGGCCGTCCTCCTGCTCGCCGCGTGCGGACTCGTCGTCCTCCGGAGGCGCAGGGCGGTGGCGACCGCCCCTGAGGCGGACGCGCCCGGACAGTCCTGAGGGCCGGGACGCGTCGTCCGCCGCGGGACCCCGGTCAGGAGACGCCGGCGTTCACCACGTCGAGGGCGGGCACCGGACGGGGGGAGCCGTCGGTGTCTATGGCGACGAAGGTGAGGAAGGCGGTCGCGACCTCGGTGGCGGGGCCGGAGCTGTTCCAGCGCTCGGCGGTCACGCGGACGCCGACGGTCATCGAGGTCCTGCCCGCCCGTTCCAGACCGGCCTCCACACTGAGCAGGTCCCCGGCCCGGACCGGGGCGAGGAAGGTCATCCGGTCGACCGACACGGTCACCGCCGGTCCGTCGGCGTGACGCCCGGCGGCCGCCGCGGCGGCGTCGTCGATCAGCTTCATCATGACGCCACCGTGGATGGTGCCGTACAGGTTGGTGTCGTGCTCGCTCATGATGTGGGCGAGCACCACCCGGGAGTCGTCCGGGGTCTTGGCGGGACGGGGGGATGCGGAGACGGCACGATCGGCCACGTCAACTCTCCTTCGCGAGTCGCGGCGGGCTGCACCGCGCGCACGGGTCGCCGGCGCGCGGACAGCGGGCAGGTCTTCGGACTCGCGGGCCCGCCCACCGGATCTCCACCCGGCGGAACCCCTACTGGCCGTCGCTTCCCAGACCCTTCCAGGACCCAGTGCGTAGGACGGCGGTCGTTCCCGCTCACCGCTGCGGGGCAGTCCCGGATTCCCACCGGGTTCCCTCTTACGACGCGTCCCGTACGGCTGACGGGGGCGAACCAGCTGCACCTGCCAGCGTACGCGCCGCCGCCGCCCCCGCGGACCCTCCCCCCGGCTTGACCTGCTATTCCGTGCGCAGAGCCGTGGCCGTGCGGGTCCTGGCCGCCCACCCGGCGGGGAGGAGGGCCCCCAAGACGGCGATGAGCGGCCCGCCGAGGGCCAGGGGGAGGAGTTCGGCCGCGCCGTACACGTCGACGACGGAGGCCGGGAGGCGGAGCCCCACGCCGTCGGCCATCGCGGGCATGATCCGGCCGTGCAGGGCGACCCCGAGCGGCACGCCCAGGACGCCCGCGACCGTCCCGGTCACGGCGACCGAGGTGAGGACCATCGCCACGGTCTGACGGGGGGTCATGCCGAGCGCCTTGTGCACCCCGATCTCCCGGACGCGCTCGCGGGTGTCGAGCAGCACGCCGTTGAGGACGCCGAGCGCGGCGACGGTGACGAGGACCAGGGTCAGGAGCGCGGCCAGCGCGTTGAGCGTGACGACCATGTCGCCGCCCGAGCGGAGCGCGCCGGCCCGTGCGGTGAGTCCCAGGGGGGCCAGGCGGGCGTTCAGCGCCTCGACGTAGGCCGGTACGCCGGTGCCCGGGGCGACCGCGACATGGTGGCTCGTCGAGGTCCGGTCGGGGTGCGCGGGGGCGACGGTCGCGAAGTCGGTGAACACCTGCATGCCGTCGTTGCGCGGGTCGAGGACCTCGCCCACGATCCGTACCGTGACCGGTTCGGCCATGCCGCTCAGGGTGACCGTGTCGCCGACGCGGGTGCCGGTCGCGGTCAGGAAGGGGGTCGGGACCACGGCCTCGCCCGGCTTCCCGAACCAGCGGCCCGAGACCATCGTGTAGCCGCCCCAGGAGGCGTCGCCGGTGAAGGCGACCACCTCGACCAGCCCGGTGAGGCCGGCCACCGTCGCCCGTACCGTCGTGGCGCTGTACTGCCTCCCGGTGCCCGCGGTCCCGGCGATCGCCGCGGTGACGGCGGCGGGATCGGCCTTCGGGGTCCGCTCCGGCGCCGCCGTGCCGGGCGGCCCGAGGGCGGGCCGCGGCTCGGGCACGGTGACGTCCGCCACGTCGTGGGTCCTGGCCTTCATCACCTCGCCGAGCGAGGCGCCCATCCCCACGGTGAACGTGACGGCGGCCGCGCCGAACAGGATCGCCGTGCCCATGGCCAGCGCGCGGACCGGCCGGGCGAAGGGCCGCATCAGGCCCAGGGCGACCGGCTGCGGCAGCGGCAGGCGCCCGGCCGCGCGGGCCGCCCGGCCGCCGCGCCCCGCCGGTACGGCCCGCCCGACGGCGAGCGCGTCGACCGTGCGCAGCCGGCCCGCCCGCCAGGCGCTCGCCCACGCGGTCGCCGCCACCAGACCGAGCACCCCGGCGATCACCGCCAGGTCGACGGAGGGCGTCACGGCCAGGGAGGAGGTGCCGTACACCTCCTCCGCCTCGGCCAGCACGGGCACCGCGAGCAGATGGCCGACGAGCACACCGGCGGTCGTGCCGACGGCGGCCGGCACCAGCGCCTGGCCCAGATACGCCCGTACGACCTGGGCCGGGGTGCAGCCGACGGCCTTCAGGATCCCGATCCGGCGCGTCCCCGTCCCGACCGCCGACGCGACGACGTTGCCGACGACGAGCACCGACATGACCAGGCCGAGCGCGCCGAACGCCACGAGGAAGGGGACGTAGAGCGCGGTGTCGCGCTCGGCGCCCTCCGCGACGGCCAGCCACGACCGCTCGCCCACGGCCGCCCCGGCCGGCAGCCCGGCCGTCACCGCCCTCCCGCCCGCGGCGACGGCCCCCTCGGTGCCCGCGTCGGCGAAGCGGTACAGCATCTGGAAACCGCCGCCGCCGGGCGGGATCAGCGCCGGCGTCTGGTCCGGGACCACCCACGCGTCGGCGGTCCCGGTGACCGAGCGGGCGATTCCGACCACCGTCAGCGCCTGACCGCCGGACGGCCCCGGGAACTCGATCCTCAGACCCAGGACGGGGCGGACCGGGGCGTCGGGGGAGAGCACGATCTCGCCCGGGCCCGCGGCCCACCGCCCGTCGACCAGCGCCACCGCGTCCACCTCCCGGCCGGGGTCGGGCCGCCCGACGACGGTCACCGGCCACCCGGGGCCCGACGCGTCCGCCCGCGGCGCGATCGTCGCGGTACGGAACGGCCCGGCTGCCGCGCTCACCCCCGCGGCCCCGCCGGAGCCCGCCAGCCGCCCGGCGCTCACCGCGCCCGCGTCGAACTCCACGGACAGGTGCGCGCCGTGCTGCCGGGCGAAGGCGTCACGGAACGGCGCGCCGGAGACCATGATCAGGGAACCGGCCAGGACGGACGCCGCCACCGCCGCCATCGTGGCGAGCCCGATCACCACCGTCTGCACCCGGCGTCGCCGCACCCCCGCGCGCATCACCCTGCCGAGTGCGCTCACCGGACCTCCCCGGCGGCGCGGGCCCGCGCCGGACGGACGTCGGCGGTGGCGGACGGCGACGGGCCGCCCGCCGGGCCGTCCTCGGTGAGCCGGCCGTCGGCGATCCGCACCGTGCGGTCCGCGCAGGAGCGGGCGAGGGCCAGATCGTGGGTGACGACGACGAGGGTCTGCCCCTCGGCGTGGAGGCCGGCGAGCAGCGCGCCGACGTCCTCCCCGGCGGCCGTGTCCAGCGCCCCGGTCGGCTCGTCGGCGAGGAGCAGCGCCGGCCGGTTCATCAGCGCCCGCGCCACGGCGACACGCTGGCGCTCACCGCCGGACAGCCGTCCGGGCAGGGCGCGGGCGTGCCGGTCGATGCCGAGGCGCTCCAGGAGCCCGGCGGCCCGCACCTCGGCCTCGCGCCGTCCGGTGCCCGCGAGACGGGCGGGCAGCACGACGTTCTCGGTGACGGTCAGATCGTCGAGCAGGTGGAAGAACTGGAAGACCATGCCGATCCTCGCGCGCCGGTGCAGCGCCGCCCCGGCCTCGCCCAGCCCGTCCACCCGCACCCCCTCGACGGTGACGGTGCCCGCGTCGGGCCGGTCCAGGCCCGCGATCAGGTGGAGCAGCGTCGACTTGCCGCTGCCGGAGGGGCCGAGGACCGCGACGGCCTCGCCGGGCATCACGGTCAGCGACACGTCCCGCAGAGCGGGCGGCCCGTCGTCGTAGCGGCGGGTCACCCCGCGCAGTTCGATCACCGGTGCGGTCACGGAAGGCTCCTCGGATACGTCGGATTCATCGGATACGGGGGAGGGGCGGGTGCGGCGAGGGACACGGACGCCACGGGGACGGGGGCGGAGGCGCGGCCCGGTCACGGCGGCGCAGGCCACCGGGTACGGGCAGCCCGCGCCGGTCGTCCGAACGCTAGGAGCCGGGCCGCCCGGCCCGCGTCCGCCGCCCGGACCGCATTCCGTACCGCGTCGGCATGACGCCCCGGGACGTCATCCCCGCGATGTAGGCGAGCGGTGTACGCGCGCCGCCGGAACCCGCCTCCGAGGCGGATCCCACCGGAGCGGGCGACGGTGACAATGAGCCGGTGATGAACGTGCGTACGACCGCGACCCGGCTGCGGGGTCTGGCCCGCGACGCGGTCCGCGACGCGATGGTCCCCACCGGCCCGCCCCCGCGGCTCAGCCGCCGCGCCCGGTACGCCGACCTCGTCCTGGCGCTGTTCTTCGGCGTCGCGACCGTCCACTACGGCATCGACAACATCGGCGTCGTCGTGATCCGCGAGAGCCCGCCCGGTGACGTGCACATCCTGGCCCGGCCGTCCGGTCTCGCCGGCGGCGCCCTGATGGTGTCGCTCGCCGCCCTCGCCTCGGGAGCCCTCGCGCTCCGCCGCCGTCAGCCGCTCGCCGTGCTGTGCGTCGTGACGGCCGCGACCCTGGCGACACCGCAGAGCGTGCTCCGGCTGACCTTCTACGCGTTCGTCCTCGCCGTCTACAGCGCCGCCGTGTACAGCCCGTACCGGGTGGCGACCCTGGCGGCGCTGCCGGTGTCGGTCCTGCTCGTCGGCACGTCGGGGAACGCGGTGACGCCGATCGTCCCCAACGAGTACATCGCCCTGCTCATCGTGGTCCCGCTGGCGATGGCCGCCGTCGGCGTGCGCACCTGGAGGCTGCGCACCGACGAGAGCCGCACCCGGATCTCCGCGCTGGAACGCGAACAGGCCGAGGCGCTGAGGAGGGCCGTCGAGCACGAGCGGGCCAGGATCGCCAGGGAACTGCACGACGTCGTCACCCACAACGTCAGCGTCATGATCATCCAGGCGGGCGCGGCCCGCACCGTCATGAAGACCTCGCCCGAGCAGGCGGGCGAGGCCCTGCTCGCCGTCGAGGCGAGCGGCCGGTCGGCCATGACCGAACTCCGGCACGTCATGGGGCTGCTCACCATGGCCGGTGAGGACGGGGGACGGGACGGGGAGGCGGAGCAGGACGGCGCTCCGGCGGAGGACCTGGCCCCGCAGCCGGGCCTGGAGCGGCTGGACGCGCTGGTCGGACGGGTGCGGGACACCGGGCTTCCGGTGTCGGTGACGGTGTCCGGGGCGCCCCGCGAACTGCCGTCCGGCATCGGGCTCGCCGCCTACCGGGTGGTGCAGGAGGCGCTGACCAACGCGGTGAAGCACGCGGCGGGCGCGTCGGCCGCCGTGACCGTCGCGTACGGCCGGGGCCGGCTGCGGGTGGAGGTCACCGACACCGGCGGCCGGCCGGGCCCCGGCGCGGCCACCGGCGACGGCCGGGGCCTGATCGGCCTGCGTGAGCGTCTCGCCGTCTACGGCGGGACGCTGGCCGCGGGCGCCCGGCCGGCGGGCGGCTACCGTGTGGTGGCCGTGATCCCCTTGGAGGCACCGTGACCGAGCCGCCGCCGCGTGTGGTGCTCGCCGACGACCAGACCCTGGTCCGCACCGGTTTCCGGATGATCCTCGGCGCCGACGGCATCGACGTCGTCGCCGAGGCGACCAACGGCGCCGAGGCGGTGGAGGCGGTCCGCCGCACCCGTCCCGACGTGGTCCTGATGGACATCCGGATGCCGGAGATGGACGGCCTGGAGGCCACCCGCAGGATCCTCGCCGGAGGTCCGGACGAACCGCGCGTCATCATCCTGACCACCTTCGACCTCGACCGGTACGTCTACGCCGCCCTGACCGCCGGGGCCAGCGGTTTCCTGCTCAAGGACGTCACGCCCGAGCACCTGGCCTCCGCCGTCCGCACGGTCCGCGCCGGAGACGCCCTCCTCGCGCCCGCCATCACGCGCCGGCTGGTGGAGCGGTTCACCCGGCGCGGCGACGAGGCGGTCGCGCTCCACCGCGACCTCGCCGCGCTCACCCCGCGCGAGCTGGAGGTGCTGGGGCTGCTGGCGCGCGGGCTGAGCAACGCCGAACTCGCCGCCCGCCTCCACCTGGCCGAGGCGACCGTCAAGACCCACGTCGCCCGCATCCTCGCCAAGCTCGGACTCCGCGACCGCGCCCAGGCCGTCATCGTCGCGTACGAGACGGGGCTGGTGAGCGCGGGCGAGGGAACGGCGGACGAGCAGGGGACGGGGTAGCGGTAGGCGAGCGGGGGACTCGGTAGCGGCGCGGCCGGGCACGGTCCCCGTCGCACCGGCCGACAGGGGCCCCCGAGACGCCGGGTGCCCGTGAGGCGCGTCTCATCGGCGTCCGCCCGCCTTGCTATGCAACCAGTTGCATAGCAAGATCGGAGGCATGGCGCTCGAACACGCGATCCTCGTCTCCCTGCTGGAGAAGCCGGGGTCCGGATACGAACTGGCCCGGCGGTTCGAGCGGTCCATCGGCTACTTCTGGACCGCCACCCACCAGCAGATCTACCGCGTCCTCAAGCGGATGGAGAACGACGGCTGGGTCGCCGCCCGCGAAGTGCCCCAGCAGGGCCGGCCGGACAAGAAGGAGTACTCCGTCGCCGACCTCGGGCACGCGGCGCTCAGCTCCTGGCTGCACGAGCCGATCGAACCCGAGAGCGTACGGCACGACCTGGCCGTCAAGATCCGCGGCGCCGCCTTCGACGACCCCGCGGGCCTCGTCCGCGAGGTCGAACGGCACCGGCGGACGCACACCGACCGCCTCGCCCACTACCTCGCGGGCGAGGCACGGGACTTCCCGCCGCACACCGGCCCCGCCACGCCCCCGGACTCCGGCCTCGCCACGTCCACGGAGGGCGACCGCATCACCTCCACGGACTCCGGCCCCGCCGCCCGCCCGGACGCCGAGCGCGAGCTCCAGCACGTCGTGCTGCGGGGCGGCATCGCGTACGAACGCATGATGATCGCCTGGCTCGACGACGTCCTCGCCACCCTGCACCGCTTCTGAGACCCTCCCGGTCCTCGCCCCTCATCCACCCCTCCTTCCCTCAAGGCGGAACCCATGGCCGACGCGCTGCTCTTCAACCCCCGCACCTACGACCCCGCGCACTTCGACCCGGAGACCCGCAGGCTGCTGCGCGCCACCGTCGACTGGTTCGAGGAGCGCGGCAAGCGCCGGATCATCGAGGACTACCGCAGCCGCGCCTGGCTCGGCGACTTCCTCGACTTCGCCGCGAAGGAAGGGCTCTTCGCCACCTTCCTGACCCCCGCCGCCGAGGCCGGCGACCACGCCGACAAGCGCTGGGACACCGCCCGCATCGCCGCCCTCAACGAGATCCTCGGCTTCTACGGGCTCGACTACTGGTACGCCTGGCAGGTCACGATCCTCGGCCTCGGCCCGGTCTGGCAGAGCGACAACGCCGCCGCCCGCGCCCGCGCCGCCGAACTCCTCGACCAGGGCGAGGTGTTCGCCTTCGGCCTCTCCGAGAAGGCGCACGGCGCCGACATCTACTCCACCGACATGCTCCTCACCCCCGACGGCGAGGGCGGCTTCCGCGCCACCGGCTCCAAGTACTACATCGGCAACGGCAACAAGGCGGGGCTCGTCTCCGTCTTCGGCCGCCGCACCGACGTCGAGGGGCCCGACGGCTACGTCTTCTTCGCCGCGGACAGCCGCCACCCCGCCTACCACCTGGTCAAGAACGTCGTCGACTCCTCCAAGTTCGTCAGCGAGTTCCGCCTGGAGGAGTACCCGGTCGCCGCCGAGGACGTCCTGCACACCGGCCGCGCCGCCTTCGACGCCGCCCTCAACACCGTCAACGTCGGCAAGTTCAACCTCTGCACCGCCTCCATCGGCATCTGCGAGCACGCGATGTACGAGGCCGTCACCCACGCGCAGAACCGGATCCTCTACGGCCGCCCCGTCACCGCCTTCCCGCACGTGCGGCGCGAACTCACCGACGCCTACGTCCGGCTGGCCGGCATGAAGCTCTTCAGCGACCGCGCCGTCGACTACTTCCGCACCGCCGGACCCGACGACCGCCGCTACCTCCTCTTCAACCCGATGACGAAGATGAAGGTGACCACCGAGGGCGAGAAGGTCGTCGACCTCATGTGGGACGTCCTCGCCGCCAAGGGCTTCGAGAAGGACAACTACTTCGCCCAGGCGGCCGTCGAGATCCGCGGCCTGCCCAAGCTGGAGGGCACGGTCCACGTCAACCTCGCCCTCATCCTCAAGTTCCTCCGCAACCACCTCCTCGACCCGGTCGACCACCCGGCCGTCCCCACCCGCCTCGACGCCGCCGACGACGCCTTCCTCTTCCGCCAGGGCCCCGCCCGCGGTCTCGGCTCCGTCCGCTTCCACGACTGGCGGCCCGCCTTCGACGCGTACGACCGGCTCCCGAACGTCGTCCGCTTCCGCGAACAGGCCGACGCGCTCTGCGACTTCGTCCGGACCGCCGCCCCCGGCGAGGCCCAGAGCCGCGACCTCGACCTGCTCCTCGCCGTCGGGCAGCTCTTCGCGCTCGTCGTCCACGCCCAGCTCGTCCTGGAGCAGGCCGCCCTCACCGGCCTCGACGACGACGTCCTCGACGAGCTCTTCGCCGTCCTCGTCCGCGACTTCTCCGCCCACGCCGTCGAGCTCCACGGCAAGGACTCCGCCACCGAGGCCCAGCAGACCTGGGCGCTCGGCGCGGTCCGCCGCCCCGTCGTCGACGAGGCCCGCACCGCCCGCGTCTGGTCCCGCGTCGAAGCCCTCTCCGGCGCGTACGAGATGCGGCCCTGACCCCCGCCGCCCGGGCGGCGCGTTCCGACGCGCGGCCCGGGCCACCGGCTGTCACCCCCACCGCCTACGATGACCGCCCATGAGCACGAGTGACGACGACGGCAGACCTCTCGTCGACGGACGGTTCCGGCTGATCTCCCGCCTCGGCAGCGGCGGCATGGGCACGGTCTGGCGCGCCCGCGACATCGCCCTCGACCGGGACGTCGCCCTGAAAGAGGTCCGGCCGCCGGATCCCGCCGCCGAGGCGGCCCACCCCGGGCTCACCGCCCAGCTGCGCGCCCGGGCGATCCGCGAGGCCAGGGCGCTCGCCCGCCTCTCCCACCCGCACGTCGTGACCGTCCACCACATCGTCGAGCCCGCCGACGGCTCCGCCCCGTGGATCGTCATGGAACTGGTCGAGGGGAACTCCGTCGCCGACCGGCTCGCCGCCGGACCGCTCTCCGTCCCCGAGGCCCTCACCCTCGGCCGGCAGGTCCTCGGCGCCCTGCGCGCCGCCCACGCCGCCGGCATCCAGCACCGCGACGTCAAGCCCGCCAACGTCCTCCTGCGCGCGGGCGGCGGCGCCGTCCTCACCGATTTCGGCATCGCCGTCCTCGACGAGGCCACCTCCCGGCTCACCGCCTCCGGCGACCTCATCGGCTCCGCCGAGTTCATCGCCCCCGAGCGGGTGCGCGGCGAGGAGGGCAACCCGGCCTCCGACCTGTGGTCCCTCGGCATGCTCCTGTACGTGGCGACCGAGGGCCACCACCCGCTGCGCCGCGCCACCAGCCTCGCCACCGTCGTCGCCGTGCTCGACGACCCGATCCCGGCGCCGGTCCGCTCCGGCGCCCTCGGGCCCGTCCTCACCCGGCTCCTCGTCCGCGACCCGGCCCGGCGCCCCGACGGCGCCGAGCTCGACCGCCTCCTCGCCGAGGCGGCGACCGGCCCGGCGGACCCCAGGACCCCCGCCGACGCCACTCCGGCCGTCCCCGCCGACGCCGCCCCCGCGGGCTTCGGCCCCCCGACGCCCACCCCGACCCCGACCCCGACCCCGACCCCGCCGGCGTACACGCCCGCCCCGGCCCATCCGTACGCCCACCCCCACCCCGCCTACCGGCCGCCCGCGCCGCCCACCGTCGCGGCGGGCCGCGTCCCCGCGCCCTCCCGGAAGGGCCGGATCACGATCGCCGCGGCGGGCCTCGCCGCCGCCGCCGGCCTCGCGGTCCTCGCCGTGCAGTTCCTCCCCCTGGGAGGCGACGACGGAGACGGCGGGAACCGGGACGCGAAGGGCGGCACCACCGCCTCCCGCACCCCCGGCACCCCGACCACCACCGCGACGGCCCCCTCCACCGCCCCCACCACGCCGCGCGCGACCCCCGTCGCCACCGGCGACCTCCTCACCCCCGACGGCGTGCGGACCGTCATCGCCGCCTTCGAGCAGGCGACCGGCACCACCACCTTCAAGAACATGAACGTCTACGGCGAGTACGCCTTCGCCGAGATCCCCACCCGTCCCGGAGCCCGCTCCTACGACCGGTACGAGTACCGGAACGGCAAGGTGACGAAGTCCGACTTCGGAAAAGGCACCATCAGCACCTCGCCGGACCAGCAGCCGCTCGACGTCAACGGCCTGCCCTGGGACGACCTGCCCGCCCTGAGCAAGCGCGCCGACCGCGAGCTCAAGGTCGAGGACCCCACCATGCGGTACCTGATCATCGACCGCTGGACCTTCAACGAGAACCGGCCCACCCTGCGCCTCTACCGCATCAACGAGTACAGCGCCACCGGCTACCTGGCCGTCGACACGAGCGGGAAGGTGGTGCACAAGGTGACCGCCGAGGACTGAGGGCAGCCGCCCGGGGCGCACGGGGGACAATGGCCCGCGTGAACCAAGACGACCCGTACCTGTGGCTGGAAGACGTCGACGGCGAGGCGGCCCTCGCCTGGGTGGCCGAGCGGAACACCGAGAC
Organism: Streptomyces sp. NPDC004435; assembly: GCF_042873895.1. Classification (NCBI taxonomy): domain Bacteria; kingdom Bacillati; phylum Actinomycetota; class Actinomycetes; order Kitasatosporales; family Streptomycetaceae; genus Streptomyces; species Streptomyces sp. NPDC004435. The sequence goes on from NZ_JBIAMB010000010.1 coordinate 250,165, forward strand.
CGAGGCCGAGCTCGCCGCCGGGCCCGGCTTCGAGCCCCTCGCCGACCGCCTGCGCGAGGTGCTCGACGCCGTCGACCGCATCCCGTACACCACCCGCCGCGGCCCCCACCTCTACAACTTCTGGCAGGACGCCGAACACGTACGGGGTCTGTGGCGGCGCACCACCCTGGAGCAGTACCGCAAGGACGCCCCCGAGTGGGAGACGCTGCTCGACGTGGACGCGCTCGCCGAGGCCGAGGGCGAGAAGTGGGTGTGGGCCGGGGCCGGGGTGCGGCGCCCCGCCCACGACCGGGCACTGGTCCGCCTCTCCCGCGACGGCGGCGACGCCGTCGTGGTCCGCGAGTTCGACCTGACCTCCCTCGCCTTCGTCGAGGACGGCTTCACCGTGCCCGAGGCCAAGACCAGCATCGGCTGGATCGACGCCGACACCGTCTTCGTCGGCACCGACCACGGCACCGGCTCGCTCACCGACTCCGGCTACCCGCGCACCGTCCGCCGCTGGCGGCGCGGCACCCCGCTCGCCGGGGCGCCCACCGTCTTCGAAGGCCAGGCAGCCGACGTCTCCGCCTGGGCCTGGCACGACGACACCCCCGGCTTCGAGCGCTCCTTCGTCGGCCGCTCCCTCGACTTCTTCCGCAGCGAGACCCACCTCGTCACCGACGACGACCGGCTCGTCCGGATCGAGGTCCCCGAGGACGCCGAGGTCTACGCCCACCGCCGGCACCTGATCGTCACCCTCAAGTCGCCCTGGCTCGGCCACCCCGCCGGCGCCCTCCTCGCCTTCGGCTTCGACGCCTTCCTCGCCGGCGACCGTACCGCGGAGGCGCTCTTCACCCCCGACGAGCGCACCGCCCTCGCCGGCCACTCCTGGACCCGGCACCACCTGATCCTGGAGACCATGCGCGACGTCAGCACCCGCATCGAGGTGCTCACCCCGCGCGAGGAGGGCGGCTGGTCGCGCTCCCCGCTCGCCGACGTACCGCCGCTGTCGGCGGTCTCCGTCACCGACACCGACCCGGACGTCTCCGACGAGTACTTCCTCGACGTCTCCGGCTTCCTCCAGCCCTCCACCCTCACCCGCGGCACCATCGGCGGCGACAGCGAGATCCTCCGCCAGGCCCCGGCCCGCTTCGACACCGCGGGCCTCTCCGTCGAGCAGGCCTTCGCGGTCTCCGACGACGGCACCCGCGTCCCCTACTTCGTCATCGGCCCCGACCGCGCCCAGGGCCCCGGCCCCACGCTCCTCTACGGCTACGGCGGCTTCGAGGTCTCCCTCACCCCGTCGTACGCGGCGCTCACCGGCCGCGGCTGGCTGGAGACCGGCGGCACGTACGTCATCGCCAACATCCGCGGCGGCGGCGAGTACGGCCCCGACTGGCACCAGGCCGCCCTCGGCGCCCACCGGCACCGCGCCTTCGAGGACTTCGCCGCCGTCGCCCGGGACCTCGTCGCCCGCGGCCTCACCACCCCGGCGCAGCTCGGCGCCGCCGGCGGCAGCAACGGCGGCCTCCTTATGGGCGCCATGCTGACCCGCTACCCGGAGCTGTTCGGCGCCATCGTCTGCCAGGTGCCGCTGCTCGACATGGTCCGCTTCCACAAGCTGCTCGCCGGCGCCTCCTGGATCGCCGAGTACGGCGACCCCGAGGACGAGGCCGACCTGCCGCACCTGCGGGAGCTCTCCCCGTACCACCGGCTCGCCGCCGACGCCCCCTACCCGCCGGTGCTGCTCACCACCTCCACCCGCGACGACCGGGTCCACCCCGGGCACGCGCGCAAGGCGGCGGCGCGGCTGCGCGAGCTGGGCCACCCGGTGCTCTTCCACGAGAACACCGGAGGCGGCCACGCGGGCGCCACCGACAACGCGCAGGCCGCCCGCAACAAGGCCCTGATGTACACCTTCCTGCGCAAGCACCTCACCCCGGAAGGGTGAGGGGAGGGCTCAGAGCCAGCCGTGCCGCTGGGCCTGGAGCGCCAGCTGGAAACGGTTGGTGGCGCCCAGCCGGGCCATCAGCACCTGGATCCGGCGGAAGAGGGTGCGGCGGCTGACCCCGATCTCCCGGGCGATCACCTCGTCCGCCGCGCCCCCGGCGAGCAGCCACAGCAGCCGCCGGTCGGCCGGCGGCAGCCCGCCCGGGAGCGCGGTGCGGCCGTGCAGCGGCAGCGCGTCCCGCCAGGACTGCTCGAAGAGCGCCACCAGCGCCGAGAGCAGTCCGCACGGCTGCACCACCAGCATCGTGTGGTGCACGTCGGCCTCCCTGATCGACAGCGAGACCAGCCCGTAGGCGTCGTCGATCAGCACGAGCTTCACCGGCACCGAGGGCAGCACCCGGGCCTTCTCGCCCGCCGCGATCACCGGCTCGATCGACTCCTCCAGCTGCCCCGGCCGCTCCAGCGAGGCCCGCGAGTAGATCACCCGCTGGGTCACGCCCCGGGCGAGCGTCGCGAGGGCGTCCTCGGTCGAGTCCGGGATCAGCAGGTACGGCGGCGAGTCCATCTGCCGGATCTGCTGCCGGGCGCTCGCCCACGCCTGCCGCAGCCGGGGCGCGATCGCCGCGCCGGTCACCACCTCCACCGGATGGTCGTCGTACCCGGCGAGCCGCTGCCGCCGGAACGCCTCGAAGGCGCCGCCCACCGTGATCCGCGACTCGTCCAGCTCGGCGGCCCGGTGCCGGCCCAGGATCTCCAGGCCCGCCGCCGGCGGCACCGGGGCCACCGTGCCGCCCCGCTCCACCACCGGGCTCGCGAGCCCCGCGTCGACCAGCTCCCCGTACGCCTCCGCCAGCGCGGGCCCGGTCAGACCCGCCGCGGCGCCGACCACCTCCAGCGGCGCCGGAGCCCGCTCCAGGAGCGCGTGGTACACCCGCGTCGCCGGCTCGCCGAGGCCCAGGAGCAGCAGGGCCTCGCCCAGTCTCGCCTTCGTCATGGCACCCATTCTGGCCGTCGCCGGCGCCGCCGGGTGTCCGATCGGTGCCACTGGCACGAACGGGCCCCATGGCGGTCCCGAGCGGTCTACGGTCCGTGACAGCCGCCGGCGCCCGGCGGTTCCCCGGCACACACGCACACACGCACACACGCACTCACGCACTCACGCACTCACGACGAAGGAGCCCGACGTGGCGAAGGGTCGCAAGAACGGCCTGTACACCGGCATCTCCGAGGAGCTGTCCGCGCTGATGCGGACCGGCTGGGCCGACACCGAGCGGCACGACCTCCAGCTCTCCGAGCAGGCGCCGTACGCCGCCGCCCGCCGTGCCGCGCTCTCCGCGCGGTTCCCCGGCGAGCGCCTCGTGATCCCCTCCGGCAACCTCAAGGTCCGCTCCAACGACGACACGTACCCCTTCCGCCCGTACTCCGGCTACGTCCACATGACCGGCGACCAGGCCCGCGACTGCGCGCTCGTCCTGGAGCCGCGCGAGGACGGCGGCCACGACGCGTACTGCTACCAGCTGCCCCGCGACGGCCGCGACGACGACACCTTCTGGATCGGCTACACCGCCGAGCTCTGGATGGGCCGCCGGCTCTCGCTGGCCGAGGCCGAGACCGTCCTCGGACTGCCCTGCCGGGACGTCCGCGAGGCCGCCGCCGAGCTGGCCGCCGGCGCGGGAGTGCCCACCCGGATCGTCCGCGGCGTCGACCCCGCCCTGGAGGCGGCCGTCACCACCGACGAGGAGCGGGACACGGACCTGGAGGACGTCCTCAGCGAGCTGCGCCTGGTCAAGGACGCCTGGGAGATCGGCGAGCTCCGCAAGGCCGTCGACTCCACCGTCCGCGGCTTCACCGACGCCATCGGCGACCTCTCCACGGCCGTCGCCACCTCCGAGCGCTGGATCGAGGGCACCTTCTTCCGCCGGGCCCGCCTGGAGGGCAACTCGGTCGGCTACGGCTCCATCTGCGCCGCCGGCGAGCACGCCACGATCATGCACTGGACGTCCAACGACGGCCCGGTCCGCCCCGGCGAGCTGCTGCTCTTCGACGCCGGTGTCGAGACGAACTCCCTCTACACCGCCGACGTCACCCGCACCCTCCCCATCAGCGGCACCTTCACCCCCGTCCAGCGCCAGGTGTACGACGCCGTGTACGAGGCCCAGCAGGCCGGCTTCGACGCGGTGAAGCCCGGCGCCCCCTACCGCGCCTTCCACGAGGCCGCCCAGCGGCACCTGGCGGCCCGCCTGGTGGAGTGGGGCTTCATCGAGGGGCCGGTGGACCGCGCGTACGAACTCGGCCTCCAGCGGCGCTTCACCATGGCGGGAACCGGCCACATGCTGGGTCTCGACGTGCACGACTGCGCCACCGCACGCACCGAGGAGTACGTCGACGGCGTCCTCGTGCCGGGCATGGTCCTCACCGTCGAACCGGGCCTCTACTTCCAGTCCGACGACCTGACGGTGCCCGCCGAGTGGCGCGGGATCGGGGTCCGCATCGAGGACGACCTGCTGGTCACCGAGACGGGCCACGAGAACCTGTCGGACGGCCTGCCCCGCACCTCCACCGAGGTGGAGGAGTGGATGGCCCGCGTCGCGGGCTGAGCCCGACACCTCCCCGGCGGACCGGAGTACGGCTCCGCCGGGGTGGGCGACGGCCACGCGCCTGCGTGCGAGGCCGCCGTCCGAGCCCCCGCCGGGCTCACGGCTCCCTCGCGGACACCCGGTCGACCAGCTCGGCCAGGGCGTCCGCGAGGGCGTCGAGCCCGGGACCGGCCGGGCCGCCCGGCTCCGTCATGTACAGGTCCCGGCGGATCTCCACCATCAGGGCGGTGACCCGCGGGTCACGCCCGTAGTGCCGCAGCGGCACGTACGTCCCCGCGAAGGGGCTGTCGACGCCCGTCCCGCCGCACCCGGCGAACGCCTCGCGGGCCGCCTCCAGGAGCCACGCGGGGGTGTGGAAGGGGTCGGTGCCCAGGCAGACGGGCGGCCTCGGGCCCGCGCCGTGCAGCTCGTACGGCAGTGCCCGGCTCGGGTACGAGTGGACGTCGACGAGCACCGCCCGCCCCGTCGCGGCGAGCCGGTCGTCGACCGCCTCCGTCATCGCCCGCGCGTACGGCTCGAAGTACCGCTCGATCAGGGGCCGTCCGTCGAATCCGGCCGGCCGCAGCTCCTCGCCGTGGGTGGTCCGCGTGTACACCGCGCCCATCCCGCTCGCGAGCATCTCCTCCCGCTCGTCCGGGAACCGCTCGGGGTCCACGACGAGCCGGGAGAGCCCGTTCACGAACCGCCAGGGCGCGAGCCCCGCGGCGGCGGCCGCGAGGCCGGCGATCTCCTCGGTGTGGGCGTCGGTGATGTGGTCGAGTTCCCGGCCGAGCGCCGCGTCGTCCGGCACGAGCCCGGACCTCACCTCGGCCGGTATCTCCCGTGCGGAGTGCGGGACATGGAGAAGGACCGGCGAGTCGGCGGCCCCCGGGTGGAGCCGGAAGGGGGTGGCGGGGGAGCGGGTGGCGGAGGGGGTGTCGGGCACGGCGTTCGTCTCCCTGCTGCTGGACCGGGACCTGCTCGTCAACCCGATGATCATGACACTCCGGGGCCCGGGTGGTTTACGGATGATCTTCGCCGGATCGGTGATCATGACCGGTCGGCGAGCCGCGAGAGTGACGCCCGTGAACCCCCAGAACCCCCAGAACGTCCCGCACGGGAACCTCCCGGCCCGCCGCGCCGTGCTCGCCGGTACGGCCGCCCTCGCCGCCGCGTCCGCCGTCCCCGCTTCCGCCCTCCCCGCGTCCGCCGCCGCTTCCTCCCCGGCACCCGCCGCCGCCCCCGGACGGGCCCCCGCCTCCGCCCCCTCCGCCGACTGGCGGACCTGCCTCACCGTCGCCCGGGCCGTCCTGGTCCGCGACGAGGACGACGAACCCCTCGTCCCCCGCTACCTCGACATCCTGGTGAACGGCGGCCTGCCGCGCTCGGGCCGCCCGCCCCGGAGGATCCTGGTCGTCGGCGCGGGCCCCGCCGGACTCACCGCCGCCCACCTGCTGCGCGCCGCCGGCCACCGGGTCACGGTCGTGGAGGCCAACGCCAACCGGGTCGGCGGCCGGATCAAGACCTTCCGCACCGGCGGCCACGAGAACGCCGCACAGCCCTTCGCCGACCCCCTCCAGTACGCGGAGGCCGGCGCCATGCGCATCCCCGGCAGCCATCCCCTGGTCACCGGGCTCGTCGCCGACCTCGGCCTCACGCTCCGCCCCTTCCATCTGGTCGACGTCGACGCCGGGGGCCGCCCCGCCTCCCGCACCTGGCTCCTCGTCAACGGCGTCCGCGTCCGTCGCGCCGACTACGCCCGCGACCCGCGCGCGGTCAACCGCTCGTTCGGCGTGCCCGCCGCGTACGAGACCGTGCCCGCCGCGCAGATCGTCCGCGCCGCGCTCGCCCCGGTCCGCGCCGAGATCGACGGCAAGGAGGGGAGTGCGCTCGTCGAGGGCTGGGCGCGGGTGATCCAGCGCTACGGCCACATGTCGATGTACCGCTTCCTCACCGACGAGGCGAAGCTGGACGAGCGGACCGTCGACCTGATCGGCACCGTCGAGAACCTCACGTCCCGGCTCCACCTCACCTTCCTCCACTCCTTCGTCAACGCCGCCCTGATCAGCCCCGACACCCGCTTCCACGAACTCCCCGGCGGCAGCGGCACCCTGGTCGACGCCCTGTACGAGCGGGTCCGCGACCTGGTGCGCCTCGACCGCAGGGCCACCCGGATCGTGCAGGACGAGCGGCGGCGCACGGTCACCGTGGAGACCGTCTCGGAGGGCCGCGACGGCGCCCCCGTCGTCCGCGAGAGCTTCACCGCCGACCTCGCCGTCGTCACCGTCCCGTTCTCCGGGCTGCGGCACATCCCGGTCAGCCCGCCGTTCTCGTACCACAAGCGCCGTGCCGTCACCGAGCTGCACTACGACGCCGCCACCAAGGTCCTCCTCGAATTCAGCCGCCGCTGGTGGGAGTTCGACGAGGACGACTGGCGGCGCGAGCTGGACGCCATCCGCCCCGGGCTGCACGCCGACTACCGCCTCGGCCGCACCCCCACCGACGGCTCCCTGATCGGCGCCCACCCCTCCGTGCCGCGCGGCCACCTCACCCCCGCCCAGCGCGCCCACTACGCCGCCTGCCGGCCCGTCGCCCGCGACCAGCCCGAGGCGGCCGGGGTGATCGGCGGCGGCTCCGCCACCGACAACCCCAACCGCTTCGCCTACCAGCCGTCGCACCCGGTGGAGGGGAGCGGGGGCGGGGTCCTCCTCGCCTCCTACAGCTGGGCCGACGACGCCCTCAAGTGGGACTCCTTCGACGACGCCGAGCGCTATCCGCGCGCCCTGGCCGGACTCGCGGAGCTGTACGGGCAGCGCGTGGAGGTCTTCTACACGGGCGTCGGCCGCACCCAGTCCTGGATGCGGGACCCGTACGCGTACGGCGAGGCGTCCGTCCTCCTCCCCGGCCAGCACACCGAGCTCTTCCCGCACGTCCGGGGCCCGGAGGGCCGTCTCCACTTCGCCGGCTGTCACACCTCGGTCAAGCCGGCCTGGATCGAGGGCGCCCTGGAGTCGGCGGTACGGGTGGCCCTGGAGGTGCACCAGGCCGGGTGAGCGGGCGGCGGCGCCCGTCGGCAGCCGCCGCCGCCGGCGCCCGCGCCCGCGCCGGCGGCTGACGGTCCGGCCCGGTGAGGCGACGGCCGGGCCGCCGCTGCGGCGGTCGGGGGGAACGGCACAATGCGATCATGATGCAGTCGTTCCTGCCCGTCCTCGAACGGGTCGCCGAGGAGATCGAGGGCCTGGCCGGCCGGGGCCGGCCGGCCGACTACATCCCGGCGCTCGCGGCCGGTGATCCCCGCAGCTTCGGGATGGCCGTGGCCGAGGTGGACGGCAGTGTGTACGGGGTGGGGGAGTGGCAGCGGCCCTTCTCCACCCAGTCCGTCACCAAGGTCTTCAGCCTCGCCCTCGCCCTCGCCAAGGAGGGGGAGGAGCTGTGGGAGCACGTGGGCCGCGAGCCCTCCGGCAACCCCTTCAACTCGCTCGTGCAGCTGGAGTACGAGCAGGGCATCCCCCGCAACCCCTTCATCAATGCCGGCGCGCTCGTCGTCACCGACCGGCTCCACCGGCTCACCGGCGACGCCTCCGGAGTCCTGCGGGACTTCCTCCGGGCCGAGAGCGGCAACCACGACCTCGACTTCGACCGGGACGTGGCCGCCTCCGAGGGCGAGCACGGCGACCGCAACGCCGCCCTCGCCCACTTCATGGCCTCGTACGGAAACATCACCACACCCGTCCCCACCCTGCTGCGCGAGTACTTCCGGCAGTGCTCGGTCGAGGCGTCCTGCGCCGACCTCGCCGTCGCCACCGGTTTCCTCGCCCGGCACGGCGTCCGCGCCGACGGCAGCCGGCTCCTCACCCGCAGCCAGGCCAAGCAGATCAACGCCGTCATGCTCACCTGCGGCACGTACGACGCCGCCGGCGACTTCGCCTACCGGGTGGGGCTGCCCGGCAAGAGCGGCGTCGGCGGCGGGATCATCGCCGTGGTGCCCGGCCGCTGCACCCTGTGCGTGTGGAGCCCCGGCCTCGACGAGCGGGGCAACTCGGTCGCCGGGGTCGCCGCCCTCGACCGCTTCACCACCATCACCGGCCTCTCCGTCTTCTGATCCGCGCTCCCGGAGGGCCGCCGGTCCCGGCCCGGCTGGCGAGGGCGTCCTCCACGGGGTACAGATCCGGTGGGGGCGCCGTGCGCGCCCGGAGCGAGGAGGTCGCCGTGGACAACCGCACCACCGGATTCGTGCAGTCCTTCAACCGCCGCGCCGGCTACGGGTTCGTGCTGCCCGTCGGCTCCGAGGAACCCGTCCACTTCCGGGCGGAGGACATCGAGGGCGGTGTCCGCTCGCTCTCCGAGGGCCAGCAGGTCACCTTCGTCCTCGTCCTCGGAGAGGGCCGGTTCGAGGCGCGGGAGATCCGCACCTGACCCCCGGGTCGGGCCTCCCCCGGACGGAGCAGCCGCCCGCCGCCGCCCCGGGACCGAGCGGCACGGCTCCGGCCGCCCGGGGGCGGCGCTCTCGGGCCGGTGCATGACAAGGCGGGTACGGCCTGCCGGGCGGCGGCGCCCGTGCCAGGGTGGAGGCATGACCATCGAAGTGCGTCCGGCCTCCGTCTACGAGGACGTCCGCGCCGTGATCGGCCCCAAGTCGCCCACGGCCAACGTGTGTTTCTGCCTGAGCTACCGCATCCCGTCCAAGCTCAACAACGAGCTGCGCGGGCCGGCCAGGGGCGAGTACGTCGCCGGCCTGTGCGCCGAGGAGCCTCCGCCGGGCGTCCTCGCCTACGAGGACGGCGAGCCTGCCGGCTGGGCGGCCGTGGCGCCGCGCTCGGAGACCACGTTCGCCCGGAACCGGAAGATCCCGCACGTCGACGACCTGCCGGTCTGGTCGCTCTGGTGCGTCCGGGTCCGCCCCGGCCACCGCAAGCGGGGCGTCAGCCACGCCCTGATCGCGGGGGCGGTCGACTTCGCCCGCGCGCACGGGGCGCCGGTCGTGGAGGCGTACCCGCTGGACAACGGCGACGCCCGGGTGGACATGACGATGGCGTACGCCGGGCTGCGGAGGAACTTCGAGCGGGCCGGCTTCGTGAAGGCCGCCGACACCACCTCGGTACTCGCCGGCCATCCCCGGATCCTGATGCGCCTCGATCTGCGCCGATGACGGATCCCGCGCTCTCTCCCTCTTCAACGTATAGCGCACGGGGGGCCTTGCGGCAAGGCCCCCGGAGTGACGCACAATCGGCGACTGAACAGCACAAACAGATGGGGGAACCTTCATGTTCGATGCCGATGTCCTGGTGATCGGCGGCGGGCCGACCGGGCTCGTGCTCGCGTCCGAGCTGCGCCTGTGGGGCCTGCGGCCGCTCGTCCTGGAGAAGGCGGCGGAGCCCAGCGGGCACAGCCGCGCGCTCGGGCTGCACGTCCGCAGCATCGAGGTGATGGACCAGCGCGGTCTCCTCGACCGCTTCCTCGCCCGGGGACAGCAGTACCGGGTGGGCGGCTTCTTCGCCGGGCTCGGCACCAGCTGGCCCGAGGATCTCGACACGGCCCACTCCTACGTCCTCGGCATCCCGCAGAACGTCACCGAGGAGCTGCTCGACGAGCACGCCCGCGAGGTGGGCGTGGAGATCCGGCGCGGCCGGGAGCTCGTCGGGTTCGACCAGGACGCGGGGGGCGTGACTGCGGAGCTCGCCGACGGCACCCGGCTGCGGGCCCGCTGGCTGGTCGGCTGCGACGGCGGCCGCAGCACCGTGCGCGCCCTGACCGGGATCGGCTTCCCGGGGGTGCCCGCGCGGTACGAGACGCTGATCGCCGAGGTGCGGATCGGGGTCCCCTGGGAGGAGGTCGTGCCCGTCGTGGCGGAGGTGCGCAAGACGCAGATGCGGTACGGCGTGATGCCGCTCGGCGAGGGTCTTTTCCGCGTGATCGTGCCCGCGGCCGGGCTCTCCGGCGACCGCTCCGCGCCGACGCTCGACGAGCTGAGGGAGCGTCTGATCGCGGTGGGCGGAACCGACTTCGGGGTCCACGAGCCCCGCTGGCTGTCCCGGTTCGGCGACGGCACCCGGCAGGCCGAGCGGTACCGCGAGGGCCGGGTGCTGCTCGCCGGCGACGCCGCGCACATCCACCCGCCGACCGGCGGCCAGGGCCTCAACCTCGGGGTGCAGGACGCCTTCAACCTCGGCTGGAAGCTCGCCGCCGAGGTGCTGGGCTGGGCGCCGGAGGGGCTGCTCGACACGTACCACTCCGAGCGGCACCCGGTCGCCGCCGCCGTGCTCGACAACACCCGTGCCCAGATGGAGCTGATGTCGGAGGAGCCGGGTGCGCGGGCGGTGCGCCGGCTGCTGGCGGAGCTGATGGAGTTCGACGAGGTCAACCGGCACGTCATCGGGAAGCTCACCGCCGTCGACCTCCGCTACGACTACGCCGGGGAGGGGGAGGACCCGCTGGTCGGGCGGCGGCTGAAGGACGTGCCGCTGAAGGAGGGGCGGCTCTTCGAGGCGGCGCGCGGCGGGCGCGGACTCCTGCTCGACCGGACCGGGGCGCTCTCGGCGGAGGGCTGGGAGGACCGGGTGGAACGCGTCACCGGGTCGGACGTCGGACCCGACGTACCGGCGGCGCTGCTGCGGCCCGACGGGCACGTCGTCTGGGTCGGCGACGACCCGGCCGAGCTGCGGGAGCGCCTGGAGCGCTGGTTCGGGGCGCCGGCCGCGAGCTGACCGCGCCGCCCGCCCGCCCTCCGCGCCGATGGCGAGGGCAGGCGGGCGGCCGCCGGGGTGGGGAGGTGGGTCGGAGGGCGGACGGTCGCCGGTTCGGGGGCGTTCTTACGCGGGAGGCCGAGGGTGTCGGGGACGAGCCGGCGGCTCCCACGACTCGCCCCCTGGACCCGGGCCCCGGCCTCCGGGCCCTGGGACCGGCCTCCCGGCCCCGGACCCGCTCCGCCAGGAACCGCGCCCCGCCCTGACCCCCTCGCATGCCCGTCCGGCAAACCTTTGGCCGCACATTCACCGAATCAGGTGACTGAGGTCGAGGCGAAACGTCCCTCCCGCCCCGCCTACGGCCACGCTCGACGTGACACTTGGACCCACCCTGTGGAGCGTCCGATGCAGCTGATCCCCCGTCACGACCCCCACCTGTCCGTCCGCTCGGCCGGAGCCCTGACCGTCGCCGTCATCAGCGGCGAACTGGACCTCGTCCTCGTCCGCCACCTGCGACCCGAACTCGACGCCCTCGTCCGCGAGGCCGACGCCCTCGCCGTCGACATCCGCCCGCTCGCCTTCTGCGACGCCACCGGCCTCGGCCTGCTCGCCCACTGTGCCCGGAGCGCCCGCGCGCGCGGGGCGCACTGGCAGCTCGTCTGCGACCAGCCGTGGATCCTCCGCCTGGTCCGCCTCACCGGCCTCGACGACCTGCTCGCCCCCGATCCCGTCCTGCGCCCGCTGCCCGCGCCGCCGCTGCTCTCCGGTCCCCGCGCGCGGGCCGAGCACCCCGTCTGAGGCCCCGCGATACGGTCGGCCCCATGTCTGAAGTCCGGTTGACCACGCCCTCCTTCCTCGTCCTCGGCATCATCGACAAACTGGGCGAGGCCAGCCCGTACGACGTCAAGGTCGAGGCGGCGCGGACCGTGGCACCCTTCTGGTCCGTGCCGCACGCGCAGGTCTACGCCCAGTGCGACCGGCTCCTGAAGGCCGGACTGCTGTCGGAGGCGCGCCAGGAGGGCGGCCGCAACCGCCGTCTGATGCGGCTCACCGAGGAGGGGGCGGCAGCGCTGCGGGGCTGGCTCGCCGACCCCTCCTTCGTGCCGGTCGAGGCGCGCGAACGGGGCATCCTCAAGCTCTGGTTCGGAGCGAGCCCCGGCGTCCACGCCCCCGTCCAGGCCGAGGAGCACCGGCGCACCCTGGAGGAGTACGAGGGGCTGGCCGCGGAGGTCGGCGAGCTGCTCACCCGGGGGCAGCGCGAGGCGCTGGAGTTCGGCATCCGGTACGAGCGGATGATGGTCGACTTCTGGAGCTGGGTCGGCGACCGCGCACCGGAGGACGGTGGCGCCGAGAGTGTCGACCAGCACTGACCCCTGGTAACAGCTGTTTGTTACCGACCGGTTGACCCCGGCCTCGACCGGCCCTACCTTCCTCCATAGTCCAGAGTGGACTATTGCCGAGGGGGAGGAGCCGCCATGGGGCGTCCGACCAGCACCAGACGCGGAAGGGTCGCCATCGTCGCGCTGACGGCGGTCTGCCTCGCGTACGCACCGATCGCCTTCACCGAGCTCTGGCCCTACGCCCGGCCCGGCGCACCCGCCCTCGGTGAGTGGGTCCTCGGCCGCACGGTCTCGCCCGAATTCGTCGCCGAGGCCGTCCGCGACCGGATGGGACCGTACGAGCGCAGCCTGGTGCCGCTCATCGTCCACTCCGTCCTCGGTGGCCTGCTGATGCTGCTCGGCCCCGTGCAGCTGCTCACCGCCGTCCGCCGCCGCATCCGCCTCCACCGGGCCCTCGGCATCGTCTTCGCCGTCACCGTGTACGTGTCGATGGCCGGCGCGGCGCTCTACCTCGTCCGTACACCGCCGGAGCAGGCGTTCAGCGGCGCCGCCTTCTGGGTCGTCCTCGCCGTCATCCTCGTCGGCACGGTCGGCAGCGTCACCTTCGGCATCCTCGCCGCCCTCACCGGCTACCCGGACCTCCACCAGCGCTGGCTGCTGCTCTGCTACGGCTTCCTGATGACCGCTCCGCTGCTCCGCCTCGAATGGGGCTTCCTGCCCACGCTCTACCCGGGGCTGACGATCCAGGAGATCAACCGGGTCGCGATCATGCACCTCGGCGCGCTGGTCTCCTTCGGCGCGCTGCTCGCCACCCGGGCCCTCGACCGCCGCACCTCCGTCCCCGGCCTCACCGGCAGCTGGGCGCCCGGACCGGTGCTGGTCCTCGCCCACCTCGCGGGCGCCGCCGGCCTGGCCGCGCTCGTCCCCGCCTTCCTCGACCAGGGAGCCGAGGGCCGCCGGCTCCTCCTCGCCTACGCGGTGCCGTACGCCGTCATGTACGCCGTCCTCGCCGCCCGCGCCGCAGGGGCGCGGCGCGCCGGCAACGGCTGGGCCCGCGAGGAGTGGCGCCTCCACCTCGGCGCGCTGCTCCTCGCCCCGGCCTTCTCGGCGGTCATGGTGCCCGTCCTGGAGCGGGCCATGGACCTGGACCGCGCGACCGCCCTCGTCGCCGCCGCCGGGATCGGCTGCGGCATGCTCGCCTACACCGCCGTCACCGTCGTCAGCCTCCGTGTCCTCGCGGGCCGTGAACTCCTCCGCCGGCGGCCGGGCCCGCAGCCGGCGGCGGCCACCCCCGCTCCGGAATCCGCCGTCGTCGCCCCGGCCGGGGAGGAGGTCCGATGAGCACGTCCGCCGCCACCCCGGCCGGGGCCGCCCCCGCGGCCGTCACCGGGCCCGCGCCCGGGCGCCCCGGGCGCGAACTCTCCGCCGCCGTGGCCGTCCTGAGCACCGTCGTCGCCGTCGTCAGCCTCGGCGTCGGCTCCCTCCTCGCCGTCGCGGGCGCCGCCGGACACGGGGCAGGGGCCTGGGCCTCGCCGGAACCGCTCAGCCCCGCCCTCATCGGCGCGGCCATGGTCGGCGTCGCACCCGCCCTGTTCACCCTGCGCCGGGCCGCGACCTGGGAGGAGGTGCGGAGCCTCTACCTGCCGCTGGTCGTCGTCATGGTCGGCCTGCTCGCCGTCACCCTCCTCAACGCGGGCTCGCTCCGCGTCGCCGAGGGCGGCCCGCTCTTCCTGGTGCTCTTCAGCCTGGGCTGGGTGCCGGTGGTGGCCGTCCTCGCGCTCGCCGCCGTCGGCTGCCTCGCCGCCCAGTACCGCAAGCCGGCCGGGGAGCCCTCCCGTACCCCGCTCGCCCCGGTCCCCGGCTGGTCCAAGCCGCCGCTGGCGGTCCTCGGTTCCGGCTGGCTCGGCATCGGCGCGGGACTCCTCGTCCTCCCGGGCTTCTGGAGCGCCTTCGTACCGTGGACGGTGAACCGCGCCGACGCCCAGGGCCTCGGGGTGTGGGCGCTCGCCCTCGGCGTCGGCGTCCTCACCTCGCTCGCCGAGGACGACCTGGCCCGCAGTCGCCCCGCCGTCCGTGCCGTGCCACTCGTCGCCGTCGTCTGCGGGGTCGTGCTCGCCGTGCGCGCACCCGCCGTCGACTGGACGTCGGGCGGGGCCGTCTCGCTCCTCGCGCTCCTCGCCGGGCTGCTGGTGACGGGGGTGACCGGACAGCTGCTGCTGGGGCGGGCGGACCGGGCGGCCGGAGATCCCGGGCTCCGCGTGCGGTGATCGAAACCCCGTGGAGGGGGCGGGGGCGGAAGCGTGATGATGGCCGGATGACCGCGCAGACGCTCCCACCCGTGGACACCCTCATCGTCGTCGACGTCCAGTCGGCCTTCGTCACCGGCGACGGCGCCGTGCCCGACGCCGCCCGGCTCGTCGACCGCACCGCCGGGCTCCTCGCCCGCGCCCGCGCCGCCGGCGCGCTCGTCGTCCACCTCCAGAACGACGGGCCGCCCGGCGCGGAGGACGAACCCCACACCCCCGGCTGGGAGCTGCACCACCCGGTCGTCCCCGGACCCGCCGAGGCCGTCGTCCGCAAGCCGTACGACGACGGCTTCCGGGAGACGGGGCTCGGTGCGCTGCTGGCCGGGCACGGCACCCGGGCCGTCGCCGTCTGCGGCGTGATGTCGGAGATGTGCGTCCAGGCGACCGCCCGTACGGCGCTCGACCGGGGCTATCGCGTCGTGGTCCCGTACGACGCCCACGCCACCCAGGACTGCCCGCCCGTCCCCGGCGTCGCCGACACCGTCCCCGCGGCGGTCGTCTCCCGGGTCGCCGCCTACGCCCTCGGCTCCGACGCGGAGGTCACCGACCCGGCCGCCGCCGTCTCCTTCACCGCCCCGGCCGGCCCGCGCGGCCCCGGGGACGCCGGGCGAGGAACGGCCGCATGACCGCGCCGCGCCACCGCCGGGCCGGCGAGGCCGACCTCGCCACGCTCGTACGCCTCCGCGACGACGCCGCGCGCTGGATGCTGTCCCGGGGCATCACCGGCCAGTGGAGCCCCGGCGAGCTGGGCGAGGACCACTTCCGCCGGGTCATGGACCACGGCGAGGTCTGGATCGCCGAGTGCGCCGGGCGGGTCGCCGGAGCCTGGGAGCTGTGGTGGGACGACGAGGCGGCCTGGGGGCCGCAGCCGCCGGTCGCCGGCTACGTCCACCGGCTCATGGTCGACCGTGGCGCGGAGCCCGGAACCGGACGGCTGCTGCTGGCCGCCGCCGAGCACCGCGTCACCGAGGCGGGCCGCACGCGTCTGCGCCTCGACTGCCTGACCACCAACACCGCGCTCACCTCCTACTACGAGCGGGCCGGCTATCGGGCGGTCGGCCGCAAGGACGGCAAGCCGCAGCCGGGCGGCCCGCCGAAGTCCTTCACCCTGATGGAGAAGGTGCTGGTGGAGACGGAGCCCCCGGCCCTCGTGCCGGTCTAGGAGGCGCTCTCCTCCCCGGCGGCCGGCTGGATGCCGGCGAGGAGGTTGAAGGCGCCGGTGAGCAGGTTGAGGCTGACGACGCCGACCACCTCGGCGATGACCCGGTCGCTCCACCCGTGTGCCCGCACCTCGGCGACGTCCGCGTCGCCGAGGCCGCTCGGTTCGGCGAGGACCTTCAGGGCGAGGGCGATGAGGGCGGCCTCGCGCGGGTCGGTGGACGTGCCCTGCCGGGCCAGCGCGAGGTCCGACTCGCTCAGCCCCGCCGCCCGCCCCGCGGCCTCGTGCGCCTCGCGGCAGGTGCCGCAGCCGATCCACTCCTGGACGGCGAGCGACAGCTTCTCGCTCAGCGCACGGGGGATCCTCACCCGCTTCATCGCGCGCGACAGCCCGAGGTAACCCTCGATCACCGCAGGCGAGTTGGCCATCGTGGAGACCATCTCACCCGCCGAACCGTGCCGTTCGACGATGTCCGCGAGCAGGTCGCGGGCCCGCCCCTGGGCCTGGGCGGGGGTGAGCGCCGGCAGGCGGCGGGCGGTGGCGCCGGTCGTGGTCATGGAATCCTCCTCGTTATACCCATGGGGGGTATAACGAGACGGGGTCGGAGATCGTTCCCGGGGGGTGACCGCCGATCCCCCGGATCGTTTGGCCGGGCATGAACGCGCCCCTCCCGGCCGCCCTGCTGGCCGCCCTGTTCCTCGCCGCGCCCACGGCCGGAGCCGTCCCGCCCGGAGCCGTCCCGCCCGCCGCCACCGGAGTCCCCGACGCCCCCGTCACCACCCTCCGGCTCACCGTCTCCGGCCCCGCCCCCGCCCCCGCCACGACGGCGCCCTCGCCCGACGCCACGACCCCCTCCGCTCCCGCCGCACGCTCCGTCACCCTCCACTGCGACCCGGCCGGCGGCGACCACCCCCGGGCCGCGTCCGCCTGTTCCGACCTGGACGCGAGTCAGGGGCGGGTCGAGCGCGCCTCCGACACCGCGTGCACCCTTCTTTACGACCCCGTCGAGGTCCGCGCCGAAGGCGTGTGGCGCGGCAGGCCGGTCTCCTTCACCCGCCAGTACGGCAACACCTGCGAGCTGAACGCCCGCACCGGCGCCGTCTTCGCCTTCTGGCCCCGCCCCGGTCCCGCCCCGGTCCCGCCCCCGGCCAAGGCGCCCGCGCGCGGGGGCGGCCGTACGCGGCCGAACGGATGCGCCGCGCAAGCCCCCCGAAGGCACCTCGGTTAGGGTGAGGCGGTAGGGATCGCCCCCAGGGCCAAGCCGATGCGTAGGTCGATGCGTGGACGCTCATCAGTCGTCGCCGAGCAGGGTTCCGCAGCCGCCGCGAGCGGCCGTCGGGGACGCGGGCGTGCTCCGGGAACTGCTGCCCATCGCCCTGTGGCGCGAGGACGCCGAGGGCCGCATCGTCGAGTGGTCGCTGGCCGCCCAGGAGCTCCTCGGCCACCGTCCCGAACACGTTCTCGGCCTCCCCGCCGCCCCCCTCCTCGTCCCGGACGCCAACCGGGAGCTCGCCGAGGGGCTCACCCGCCGCGTCCAGGCCGGCGAGACGATGGTCGGCACGCTGCCGGTCCGCCACCGCGACGGGCACATGGTCCCGATGGAGATGTGGATCGTGCCCGCCGCCGATCCCACGGGCCGGCCCGGCGCGATGCTCATCGCCGTGGAGACCTCCGAGGTCCTGCGGATGCGGGAGAACCTCGCCGCCATGGAGAGCCTCTTCACCCAGTCGCCGATAGGGCTCGCCCTGCTCGGCCCCGACCTGCGCTTCCTGCGGGTCAACGACGCCCTGGCCCGGATGAACGGCGTCACCGCCGCCGAACACGTCGGCCGCCGCCTCACCGAGGTGGTGCCCGGCGTCAACGCCGCCGGGCTGGAGGCCCTGATGCGGCAGGTCCTCGACTCCCGTACGCCGGTCGTCGACGCCCGGCGGGTCGGCCGCACCCCCGCCGACCCCGACCGCGACCACATCTGGTCCTGCTCCTACGCGCCGCTCGTGGACCGGGGCACCCGCTCGGCGGCGGCCTCCGGCACCACCCCCGGCCGCTCCGACGGCACCGACCGCGCACCCGGCGTCAACCACACGGACGCCGCCGCCGACCCCACGGGCCGGGCCGGGCGCCCCCTCGGTCTCATCGCCTCCCTCGTCGACATCACCGAGAGCCAGGAGGCGCACATCGAGGTCGAGCGGGCCCGCCACCGCTTCGCCCTGCTCTCCGAGGCGGGCGCGCGGATCGGCACCACCCTCGACCTGCGGCAGACCGCCGAGGAGGTCGTCCGCTTCCTCGTGCCGCAGCTGTGCGACTCCGCCGACGTGCAGATGCTGGAGTCCGTCCTGGAACCCGACGACCCGGCCGCCTCCTCCCGGGGCGTACTGCGCCGCATCGCCGCCGTCTTCCCCGAACCGGTGCCGCCGAGCCCGCTCCTGGCACCGGG
This sequence comes from Streptomyces sp. NPDC004435, assembly GCF_042873895.1. NCBI lineage: Bacteria > Bacillati > Actinomycetota > Actinomycetes > Kitasatosporales > Streptomycetaceae > Streptomyces > Streptomyces sp. NPDC004435. Next base: position 268,592 of record NZ_JBIAMB010000010.1, read on the forward strand.
CCAGACTTTCCAGCTGCCCGCCGGCTCCGCGTACGAGCGGCTGGTCCTCGACGGCCGCCCCACCTTCCTGAGCGCCGCCGACATCCCGGTCCTCTTCCCCGGCAAGGCCGCCGCGTCGCTGCGCGACTACCTGTCGACCGGCTTCGGGTCCGCCCGTACTGTCCCGCTCGTCGCCCGGGGCCAGGTGCTCGGCGCCGTCACCGTCACCCGCCTCAAGACGCGTGAACCCTTCGACGACCAGGACGCGGTGCTCATCGACGAGGTCGTCGCCCGGGCGGCGCTCAACATCGACAACGCCCGGCTCTACACCACCCAGCGGGCAGCCGCCCTCGCCCTCCAGCGCAGCCTCACCAACAGCGCCCTGCCCGCCGTCACCGGTCTCGAACTCACCGGCCGCTACCTTCCCGCGAGCGCCCACGACGTCGGCGGAGACTGGTTCGACGTGATCGCGCTGCCCGCGGGGCGCACCGGCCTCGTCATCGGCGACGTGATGGGCCACGGCATCCACGCCGCCGCCGTCATGGGCCAGCTCCGTACCGCCGTGAGGACCCTGGCGCGCCACGACATCCCGCCCACCGAGATGCTGCGCTCCCTCGACGCCGTCGTCGCCGACCTCGGCGAGGACACGATGGCGACCTGCCTGTACGCCGTGCACTCCCCGGCCACCGGCCTCTGGACGATCGCCCGGGCCGGCCATCCACCGCCCGCCGTGGTCTCCCCCGACGGGTCGGTCTCCTTCCTCCAGGGACCGCCCGGGACCCCGCTGGGCACCGGCGCGCACGACTTCGGCACCGAGGAGTTCCCGCTGCCGCCCGGGGGCCTGCTCGCGCTCTACACGGACGGTCTGATCGAGGCCAGGGACCGGGATCTCGACGAGGGCATGCGCCAGCTCGGCCGCGCCCTCGGCCGGGCCGACGGCCCGCTGGAGGAGATCTGCGACGCCGTCCTCGGCCGGCTGCTCGTCGGCCCGGCGCAGGACGACGTGGCCCTCGTCCTCGCCCGGACGACGGCCGGCTGACGCGTCCTCCGGGGAACCGCCGTCACGCGGTCCGGACCGCGTGACGGATCCGGTACAGGTCGCGCAGGAGGGCGATCTCGGCGCCGTGGTGCAGAAGTTCCTGGTTGACCCACCAGACGATCTCCAGGAAGGGCTCCTCGGCGTCGCTGCCGTGCGGGTAGGTGCAGTGTCCGACGGTGTCGAGCTCCTCGTCGCCCACCGAGAGCAGCGCCGTGCGCCACGCCTCGGCGGCCGTGTCGAAGGCGGCGATCGCGCCGGCGGCGTCACCGGCCGCCCGGTGGTCGTCACGGGTCAGCGAACGGGTGCCGTTCGTGTGGTCGGCGCGGAGCTCCAGCAGCTCGCCGAGATGCGCCAGCCGCCAGGCGAGGGTGGTGAAGGGCGGCGGCACGGGATGCGGGTACGGGGAGGTCTCCCGGCCCCATTCGCCGGCGCCGGTCAGCAGCTCGGCGGCGGGACCGGGGCCGTCGGCCGACCGCCGTAGCGACCAGCAGCCGGGCGCCGGCTCCCACAGGTACTCGTCGTCCGTCATCGGGCCCACCGGCACGTCCGTGCCGTTGCCGCTGTCCACCACAGGACCGGACAGACGGTCCGTCAGCCGCTGCCGCGCGAAGTCGAACTGGGCGAGGAGGGGGACGAGTCGGGCGGGGATCGCCATGGTGCGGCTCCGGAAGGGTGCGGGGACGGGGCGCCCGTACCCTGCCACGCACCCGCCCACCCCCGCACCCGAGTTACCGGCCCCCCGACCGGCGCTCGGCGCCGCCCCGGCCCATCGACTCCACCAGCGGCAGCATCCGGTGGGCGACCCGCTCGCGCAGCGCGATCTCGGTACGGGTGCGGACCACCCCGGGCAGCTGGATCAGCCGCTGGATGACGTCCTCCAGATGGCCGGCGTCGCGGGCCACCACCCTGGTCAGGAGATCGCCCCCACCGGTGATCGAGAACGCCTCGACGATCTCCGGCACCGCGGCGAGCGCGTCGCCGACCTCGTCCAGATGCCCCTGGGTGACCTCCACGTGCACGAAGGCCAGCACCGGATGCCCCAGCGCGGCGGGGGAGAGGACCGGGCCGGTGGCCGTGATCACCCCGTCCCGTTCGAGCCGGTCGATCCGGGCCTGGACGGTGCCCCGGGCGATGCCCAGGATCCGCGCGTACTCCCGCACGCTGGTGCGCGGCTGCTCGATCAGCAGCCGCAGGATGCGGGTGTCGAGTTCGTCCACCGCCATGACGTGCCGGCCTTCCTGTCTCCCGCCGGGCCGGCCCCGGCGGGACGGTCCGCCCGGCGGGCCGATCCGCCGGGACGGTCCCGACTGTAACCGGCGCGGAGGCGGTGGCTCCGGAGGGGCGCGTACGGCCCCTCCCCGCGCGCTCATCCCGTCCCCGGCCGGGTCGGGGTCGTCCGATCGGCTGACCCCGCGGTCCGCCGGGCGGGGCCGCACGACCATCCGCCGGGCCGACCGTACGGCCCTCGGACCGCACCCAGGATGGAGTGCAGAGCGGGACGGCGCGACGGCCTCCCGGTCGTGCGGGCCGGTTCTCCACCGGCCCGATCCCGCCCCGTAGCAGTCCGAGGAGTGACCGACCATGAAGCAGATCTCGAAGCGAGCCCGTGTCCTGACCGGTGGCGCGGCCCTGGTCGCCCTGGGCGCCGGCGCCTTCGGCACGGTCTCCGCCAACGCCGCCGCCCCGGCCGCCGCTCCCGCCGCCGCCGTCGCCAAGGCCGACGCGAAGAAGAAGAACACCACCACGAGCACCCACCTGACGATCGACGCCGCGACCGAGGCCGCGCAGGCCGCCCTCGACGCCGCCGAGAAGGAGAACCAGCGCGTCTCCGTCGCCGTCGTCGACCGCGACGGCAACACCCTCGTCACCCTCCGCGGCGACGGAGCCGGCCCGCAGTCCTACGAGTCCGCCGAGAAGAAGGCGTACACCGCCGTCTCCTGGAACGCCCCGACCACCGAACTGGTCAAGCGCCTGGAGCAGGCCCCCAACCTCAAGGACATCCCCGGCACCCTCTTCCTCGGCGGCGGCGCCCCCGTCACCGCGAAGAACGCCCCCGTCGCCGGCATCGGCGTCGCCGGCGCCCCCTCCGGCGACCTCGACCAGAAGTTCGCCCAGGCCGGCGTCGACGCCCTCGCCAAGTAGGCCGGCGCCCCCGGGGTTCCCGACCCCGACGGTGTCCGGGCACGCCCGCCCGGACGCCGTCGGCCCCCTCCCCGGGGCCGTCCGGCCCGTCCGCCGCACGGCCCCGGCGACGCGACCGCCCCGGACTGCCCACCCCCGCGACCGCCGCGGTGTCGCCCCGCCCGGCCCCGCCCCCGCGACCGCCCGCCCCCGCACCCGCCCCCGCGCTCCGCCCCCCGCACGCCCCCGCCAACGACCCTGAGGAGACCGCCGTGACCGCCACACCCGATCGCCGGCTCCTCGCCGCCGCCCGCCGGGGCGACGCCGTCGGCGTCCGCGCCGCGCTCGCCGACGGCGCCCGGACCGAGACCCGCGACGAGGAGCTGCGCTCCCCGCTGCTGCTCGCCGTGGCCGGCGACCACGTCGAGGCCGCCCGCGCGCTCGTCGCCGCGGGCGCCGACGTCAACGCCCTGGACGCCCGGCACGACAGCCCCTGGCTGGCGACCGGCGCCACCGGCAGCGTCACCATGCTGCGGGTGCTGCTCGCCGCCGACCCCGCCCCCGACTTCCGGCTGACCGACCGCTTCGGCGGCACCAGCCTCATCCGAGCCGCCGAACGCGGCCACGCGCCCTACGTCGGGGCCGTTCTGCGCGACACCCCGACCGACGTCGACCACGTCGACGACCTCGGCTGGACGGCGCTCCTGGAGGCGGTCATCCTCGGCGACGGCGGCCCGGCCCACCAGAAGGTCGTCGCGCTGCTGCTCGCGGCCGGCGCCGACCCCGGGCTGGCCGACGCGTCCGGCACCACCGCCCAGGAGCACGCCCGGCGGCGCGGCCACACCGCGCTCGCCGACCGGCTGCAAAACCCCCAGGCGGCCCAGGCGGCCCAGGCAGCTCAGGCAGCTCAAGCAGCCCAGGCCGCACAGGCGGCCCCGGCCGCACCCGCCGCCCTCGCCTGACCTGGTCCACTGGCCCGCAGCCGGGCCAATGCGACGCGCGAAGACCGAGCCAATGGCCCACTGGTTCTCCGTCGATTTGAGCCAAGGGCCCGGTCGGTGTTTCCCTTGTATCCATCAGACAACTTCGGCGCCGCGGCGCCGGGACGGCGACGAGGCCGTCCCGGACGGCGGCGCCTTCGTCGTGTCCGTGCGCGCCCCACCACCCCGGGGACCGCCCGCGGGCGGGCGAGCGGCAAGACGAGGGGGCGGCCGACCGTCGTGAAGAGGATGTTCATGGCTCCGGACCCGGGGCTTCTCCGGCTCAGGACCGGCCTGCGGGCCGTCCTCGGCATCGGGCTCGCGGTGACCGTGGCCGAGCTGGCCGGTTTCTCGCTGACCGCGTCGATCACCGGAGGACTGGCGGCGCTGCTCGCCCTGTTCACCGTCACCGACGCCACCGTCCGCCGCCAGGCCGCCACCACCCTGCTGCTCCCGCTCGCCGGCTTCCCGGTCCTCGCCCTGGCCACCCTGCTGCACGACCACACCCTCCTGCGGGACGCGGCCTTCCTCCTCGTCGTCCTCTGCGGCGTCTACGCCCGGCGCTGGGGCCCGCGCGGCCACGCGCTCGGCATCTTCGCCTTCATGAACTTCTTCAGCACCCAGTTCCTGCACGCCGTCCCCGGTCAGCTCCCCGAGCTGTACGCGGCCGTCGGCATCGCCCTCGCGGCTGCCGGGACCGTGCGCTTCGTGCTCTGGCCGATCGAGCGGCGCACCCCGCCGCCGGCCGCCCCCGCCCCGCTCCCCGGCAAGGGCCTCGCCCGGATCACCACCCGGCAGGCCGTCCAGGCGACCGCCGCCTGCGCGGTGGCGCTCGGCATCGGCCAGGTGCTCTCCGAGGACCGCTGGTACTGGGCCGTCGGCACCACCTGGTGGATCTTCGTCAACACCGTCTCCCGCGGCGAGACCCTGGTCCGCGGCTTCCGCCGTTTCCTCGGCACCCTGCTCGGCATCGCCGTCGGCATGGTCGTCGCCATCCCGCTGCACGGCGCTCCGCTGCCCACCGCCCTGCTGGTGGCGGTCTGCGTCTTCGGGATCTTCTACACGGCGCCGCTCTCCTACAGCTGGATGATGCTGGCCGTCACCGTGATGGCCGGCCTGCTCTACGGCCTCCTCGGCGTCCTCGACCCGGCGCTCCTCGTGCTGCGCCTGGAGGAGACCGCCGTCGGCGCGGTCTGCGCCGCCCTCGCCGTCCTGCTGATCCTCCCGGTCACCACCCACGCCATCAACGACGCCTGGATCCAGCGCGCGCTGCGGGCCGTCCACGCCGCCACGGCCGCCTCCGAGCGGCGGCTGGCCGGCGACGAGCGGGCCGACCCGAGCCCGCACGTCGCCGAGCTCGATCTGCTCCTCGGCCGGGTGCGGCTCTCCGTCGCCCCGCTCGTCCACCCGCTCAGCCCGTTCCGCGAGCGCAAGGGCCGCGCCCGCCAGGTCCTCGCCCTGCTCGACGAGTGCGCCGCCGAGGTGCGCGGCCTCGCCGCCGGCGCCGCCGACCCGGACGCCAGCCACGACGCCCGCCTCGCCGCCGCCTGCTGGCGGGTGGAGACCGCCGTCGAAGGACTCACCTCGCCCGGCGCGCCGGAGCCCGCCCCGGTCCGGCAGGCCGAGGGGCCCGACCCGGCCCACCACCCGGCCCCCGCCGCCCTCGGCCACGTCAGCGGCCTGGAGCGCCTGCTCGCCGCCCTCGACGAGCCGCTGCGCACCCCGCCGGGCTCCCTCCTGGTCCGCTCCTGACACCGCCGGCCGACAGCTGATCGAACTTGGTCTAGACCGCCTGCTACCGTCGGCCCGAGACGGCCGGTCGCAGCGACCGGCCTTGGGGCAGGGAGGCGCCGTGGGCGGGACCGACGAGACACGTGAGCGGGGAGCGGGACCGGCCAGGGCCTACCTCGGCTCCTTCACCTCGGCCGGCGGCCTCGGCGTGCTCGCCGCCGACGTTGACCCGGGGACCGGCGCGCTCACCGTCACCGGCTCGACCGACGCCGTCGCCGACCCCTCGTACCTCGCCCTCGCCGACGGCGTCCTCTACGCCGTCTCCGAGACCGAGCCGGGCGCCGTCGCGGCCCTCGCCCCCGGCGGGCCCGCACCGCGCCCGCTCGGCGCCCCCGTACCCGTCGACGGCGCCGGCCCCACCCACCTGGCCGTCGCCGCCGGCCACCTCCTCACCGCCAACTACACCTCCGGCAGCGTCACCGTCCTGCCCCTCGGCGCCGACGGCACGCCCGGCCCCGCCACAGGCGTCCTGCACCACGAGGGCGGCGGCCCGGTCGCCGACCGCCAGGCCGGGCCCCACGCCCACCAGGTCCTGCCGGACCCGAGCGGCCGCTGGACGGTCAGCGTGGACCTCGGCACGGACTCGGTGCGGGTCTGCGCCCTCGACCCCGCCGACGGCACCCTCCGCCTGCACCGGGAGACCGCGCTGCGGCCCGGGTACGGCCCCCGCCACCTCGCCTTCCACCCCGCGGGAGGCCACGCCTACGTGGTCGGCGAGCTGGAGCCCGCCGTCACCGTCTGCCGCTGGGACGCCCAGCGCGGCGAGCTGACGCCGCTGGCGGAGATCCCGCTCGTCCACGCGGACACCGCGGGGCCCGCCTACCCCTCGGCCGTCGTCGTGGCGCCCGACGGGCGGTTCCTGTGGGTGGCCGTGCGCGGGACCGACACGATCGTCGTCCTCGTGCTCTCCCCGGCGGGCGACGAGGCGATCCGCTCCGCCACGGTGCCCTGCGGCGGCCGCTGGCCCCGTGACCTCGCCCTCGACCCGTCCGGGCGGCGGCTGTACGCGGCGAACGAGCGCTCCGGCGACGTCACCTGGTTCGACGTCGACCCCGGCACCGGTACGCCGGTCCGCGCGGGCTCCGTCGAGGCCCCCGCGGTCACCTGCGTCGTCTTCGGCTGACGCGCCCCGCCCCCGGCACACGCGAGGGCCCGCACCGGACGGTTCCGGTGCGGGCCCTTCGGGTGGTTCCGGGGCGGGTCAGAGCGCGGGGGCCGCGCCCTGCTGCGGCAGGCCGAGCACCGACGCGTACTGCGACAGCACCAGCTTGCCGATGGCCGGGTAGGCGCCCAGGGCCTCGGCCGCGGGGCAGCCGGCCTCCTTCGACGCCTCGTCGAGCAGACCGTCGGCCAGCTCCGGGCCGATCAGGTACGGGGCGAGCGCCAGCTGCACCGCGCCCGCCTCGCGCAGCTGCTCGGCCACCGAGGCGATCGAGCCCTCCTGGTCGAGCGCGGCGGCCATCACCGGCACGGCGAGCCGGGCCGCGAGCAGCATGCCCGTGATGCCGGCCGCCTGCACGGCCTCCTCGCCGCCGACGGTCGCCAGGACGATGCCGTCCGCGGCCGTGGCGACGGTGAAGAGCCGGGCGCGGTCGGCGCGGGCGAGGCCCGCCTCCGACAGGCGCACGTGCAGCGCCTCGGCGAGCAGCGGGTGCGGACCGAGCACGTCGGTCAGCTCGGCGGTGTTCCCGCTGTCCATGATCGCCTGGCGGATCTGGCGCATCACGGCGCTGTCCGGGCCGGCGAGCAGCGGTACGACGATCGCGGCCGGGCCCTCGGGGGCCCCGACCTCGCGGCCGGCCGCCACGGCGATCCGGTACCGCTCCTCACGCAGCTCCGCTGCGGCGGTCAGCACGCCGGCGAGCGTCGGGTACTCCGCGCCGTCGCCGTCCACGAACCCGATCGCGGCCTCCAGGCCGGGCAGCTCGGACCGGGCGATGCTGACCAGCTCGTCGGCGAGTGAGCGTATGGCGGCCGAGGGCGCGCCGGGAACGGCGAGCACCAGGGCGGGAGCGCCCTCGGGCGCCGCCGCCGGGTCGGGGCGACGGTGCCGCCCGGACGGGCGGGGGCGCGGCATTCGTACAGGCAGGCCGTTGGCGGGCCCAGTGGGGGAGCTCATGGCGCCGCATGCTACTGGCTTTGCGGACGGCGGCGTTCGGTGAGGTGGCGCCCCGCGCCTTCTGTCCCCCTATGTCCGGTCCCCTGTGCACCGCATACCGGACTCGGACCCCGTGCGGAGCCTCGGCACGCCTTCGACCAGCGGCGATGCCTCCGGCCCGGGTGCCGCCGTCAGGCGATCCGGAGCAGCGCGGGGTCCTCGGGGAGCCGGATCCCGGCGCCCGCGAGCCCGGTGGCCAGCGTCACCGCCCCGTCCAGCGGATCGCCCGCGGGGGCGACGGCGACGACCCCGGGCAGTCGGTCCGCGAGCGCCGCCCGCAGCGGTACGAGGAGCGGCTCGCCGAGCCGGAACAGTCCGCCGGTCAGCGCCACGGCGGAGCCGGGGCCCGGCGGGCAGGCCGCTTCCGCGGAGTCGGCGATGTGCTCGGCGGCCCGTTCCAGGATCCCGGCGGCCACCGGGTCGGACCCGGCATGGGCCGCGACCTCCGGGGCGAAGGCGGCGAGGACGGCGGGCCGGTCGGTCCGCGGGTAGAGCGCGGCGGGCAGCCCCGCCGCCGGGCCGTGCAGTTCCTCCGCCCGGGCCAGCAGCGCCGCGGAACCGCCGCGCCGCCCGTCGTACGCCCGCATCGCGGCCTCCAGGCCGGCCCGGCCGATCCAGGCGCCGCTGCCGCAGTCGCCCAGGAGGTGGCCCCAACCGTCGGCCCGGCGCCAGCCCTTCAGGTCGGTGCCGAGCGCGATGAGGCCGGTGCCGCCGGCCACGACCGCGCCGGGCCGCGCGCCGAGCGCCCCGGCGTAGGCGGTGACGGCGTCGGCGGCGAGCGCGGTGCCGCGTACCCCCCAGGCGTCCGCGAAGGCCCCGGGGAGGACCGCCCGCAGCTCCTCGCCGAGGGTGGCCATCCCGGCGGCGCCCACGGCGGCGGCGAGCACCGGCCGTCCCTCCGCGCAGCGCGCCCGCAGCGCGGCGACGGCCGGCAGCACCGTTTCCAGGAAGTGGCCGGCCGAGATCCCGCCGGGACCGGTCCGCACGGGGCCTGCGGCGGCCTCCCTGCCGAGCACCGCGCCGTCGGAGGCCCGGGCGAGGGCGACCCGCAGTCCGGAGCCTCCCGAGTCGACGCCGACGACCACCGCGTCCGGCGGCCCGCCGGCGCTCGCGCTCCCGGGCTCGTGCCGGGGCTCGTTATGGGACTCCACGCTCGTGACCGTCCTCACCGGGTGGGGTGTCTGGGGCCCGCAGTCTAGGCCGGGGGCCGGTGTCGGTGTAGGCCGCTAGAGTGACGGACCGTGACTGCGAGACCGTTGAACGAACTGGTGGAGCCCGGTTGGGCGAAGGCCCTGGAGCCCGTCGCGGGCCGGGTGGCCGAGATGGGGGACTTCCTGCGGGCGGAGGTCGCCGCGGGCCGGACGTATCTGCCGTCGGGGGCGAACGTCCTGCGGGCGTTCCAGCAGCCCTTCGACGACGTGCGGGTCCTGATCGTGGGTCAGGACCCCTACCCCACGCCGGGGATGGCGATCGGTCTGAGCTTCGCCGTGGCGCCGGAGGTGCGGCAGCTGCCGGCCAGCCTCCTGAACATCTTCTGGGAGATGCACCAGGACCTGGGCCACCCCCGGCCCTCCAACGGCGACCTCACGCCGTGGACCCGGCAGGGCGTCCTGCTGCTCAACAGGACGCTCACCACCTCCCCGCGCAACGCGGGCGCCCACCGGAACAAGGGCTGGGAGGAGGTCACCGAGCAGGCCATCCGCGCCCTCGCCGCCCGGGGCACGCCGCTGGTGTCCATCCTCTGGGGCCGGGACGCGCGCGACGCCCGTCCGCTCCTCGGCGGTCTGCCCGCCGTCGAGTCGGCGCACCCGTCCCCGCGCTCCGCCGACCGGGGCTTCTTCGGTTCCCGTCCCTTCAGCCGGGCCAACGAGATGCTGGTCGCCCAGGGAGCCGAGCCGGTGGACTGGCTGCTGCCCTGAGCGGTACGCCGACCGCCGTGGGGCGGCGGGGAGTTCAGACCACCGCCGCCCTGACGCACAGGACGTCCGGCAGGTGGTCGGCGAGGAGGCGCCAGGTGTCGCCGTCGTCGTCGCTGGCGTACACCTCGCCGTTGCGGTTGCCGAAGTAGACGCCCGCCGGGTCGGCGTCGTCGGTGCACAGGGCGTCGCGGAGGACCGTGCCGTAGTGGTCGCCCCGCGGGAGGCCCTTGTCCAGGGGCTCCCAGCTCGTCCCGGCGTCCCTGGTGCGGTAGACCCGGCAGCGGCGCTCCGCCGGGACCCGGTCGGAGTCGGCGGTGATGGGGAAGACGTAGGCGGTGTCGGGGTGGTGCGGGTGCGCGGCGACGGCGAAGCCGAAGTCGGAGGGGAGCGGTCCGCCGATGTCGGTCCAGCTGCCGCCGGCGTCGTCGCTGCGGTAGACGCCCCAGTGGTTCTGGAGGTAGAGCCGGTCGAGGTCGCCCGCGTCCTGGGCGATCTTGTGCACGCACTGGCCGAACTCGGGGTGCGGGTCGGGCCGGAAGACGGCGGAGACGCCGTCGTTGGACGGGGCCCAGGAGGCGCCGCCGTCCCGGCTGCGGAAGACGCCGGCCGTGGAGACGGCCACGGTGACGGCGTCGGGGTCGCGGCGGTCGGTGACGACCGTGTGCACGGCCTCGCCGCCCCCGCCCGGCTCCCACGCGGAGCGGGTGGGGTGCTCCCACAGCGGACGGACCAGGGCGAAGGACTCGCCGCCGTCGTCGGAGCGGAAGAGCGCGGCGGGTTCGGTGCCCGCGTACACGACGCCGGGGGAGTGGGCGGGGGCCGGGTGGAGCTGCCAGACGCGCTCCAGGGAGGCGCCGGTGTCCTGGGGGAACCTGACGGCGGGCGCGGGCGGTTCGGTCCAGGTCCGGCCGAGGTCGTCGGAGTGGAAGACGGACGGGCCCCAGTGGGCGCTGTCGCCGCCGACCAGCAGTCGCGGGGTGTCGGGCCGGGTGTCGATGGCCACCGAGTAGACGGCCTGGGCGGGGAAATGGGGATCGTCGAACTCCCAGCGGCCGTCGTGCCTGCGGCCGATGAAGAGTCCCTTGCGGGTGCCTACGGTGAGAAGTACGTCGGGCATGGGGCCCACCTCCAGGACGCCGTTGTCGCGGATACCGGCCAGTCTGCACCCGGCCACTGACAACGGCGCCCGGACACCCCGTGACCGGACGGTCACGGGGTGTCCGGGCGCTGTCGGGGACGGTTCAGATCGCCCAGGCGTACTGCGGCGGCGCGACGACCGAGGCGCCGAGTTCGCGGGCGGCGCGGCGGGGCCAGGAGGCGTCGCGGAGCAGCTCGCGGCCGAGCAGGACGGCGTCGGCCTCGCCGTTGGCGACGATCTTCTCGGCCTGCGAGGGTTCGGTGATGAGCCCGACGGCGGCGACCGGCAGTCCGGTCTCGGCCCTGACCCGGGCGGCGAAGGGCACCTGGTAGCCGGGGCCGACGGGGATCCGCGCGGGGCCGCCGTTGCCGCCGCTGGAGACGTCCAGCAGGTCGACGCCGTGCTCGCGGAGCAGCGCGGCGAAGCGCACGGTCTCGTCCGGGGTCCAGCCCGCCTCCTCCAGCCAGTCGGTGGCGGAGACGCGGAAGAGGACGGGCAGTTCCTCGGGCCAGACGGCCCGGACCGCGTCGACGACCTCCAGCGCGAGCCGGGTGCGGTTCTCGAAGGAGCCGCCGTAGGCGTCGGTGCGGTGGTTGCTGTGCGGGGAGAGGAACTCGCCGATGAGGTAGCCGTGGGCGCCGTGCACCTCGACGACCTCGAAGCCGGCGTCCAGGGCGCGGCGTGCCGCGTCGGCGAACTGTCCGACGATCTCCCGGATGGCGTCCTCGGTCAGCTCGGTGGGCACCTGGTGGTCGTCGGCGTAGGGGACGGGGCTCGGGGCGACCGGCTGCCACGCCTCCTCGGCCGGCGCGGGGCCGCGGCCGAGCCAGGGGCGCTCGGTGGCGGCCTTGCGTCCGGCGTGGGCGATCTGGATGCCGGGGACGGTGCCCTGGGCCTTGAGGAAGGAGGTGATCCGGCGCAGCGCCTCGGTCTGGGTGTCGTTCCACAGGCCGAGGTCCGCGGGGCTGATCCGGCCCTCGGGGGAGACGGCGGTGGCCTCGACCAGGATCAGGCCGGCGCCGCCGGTGGCGCGGGCGGCGTAGTGGGCGAAGTGCCAGTCGCCCGCGACGCCGGCGTTCGGCCCGAAGACCTCCGCCGAGTACTGGCACATCGGCGCCATCCAGACGCGGTTGGGGACGGTCAGCGAGCGGAGGGTGTAGGGCTCGAAGAGGGCGGCGCTCATCGCGGACTCCGTTTCGGAAACGGCCGGGGAGCCGGACCTGGGAGAGCCCGGCGGGATGCTCGTACGATACCCATCGTAGTACGGCGACTGTCAAACTACGAGGATCCTCGTACAATGAGGGTCCGCGCGGTGACGACCGCCCGGTACCACCCTCCGGCGCGGCCGGAGGGGAGAGCAGCAGTCGGAGAGAGTGGAGCCGCCGCCATGACGCCCCCCGCCAGTCACCGCCTCCTGGAGCACCCCACCCGTGAGGAGATCCGCCTGGAGCCGGTGCTGCACGCGCTGTCCGACCCCGTGCGGCTGCGGATCGTGCGTGAACTGGCCGCCGCCGAGACCGAGCTGAGCTGCTCGTACTTCGTCCTCCCGGTCACCAAGTCGACCACCACCCACCACTTCCGGGTGCTCCGGGAGGCTGGCGTCATCCGGCAGGACTACCGCGGCACGGCCAAGCTCAACGGGCTCCGCCGCGCGGCCCTCGACACTCTCTTCCCCGGCCTCCTCGACACCGTCCTGGCGGCGGCCGAGGCCCAGTCCGCCCGGCACGGCGGGGAGGAGGCCGCCGCGACCGGCCCTGTCACAGCGACCGCATCCGGTTGATCTCGGCCGTCTGCTGCGCGATCACGTCGTTCGCCATCTCCTCCACCTGGATGTTGTTGCCCTGGCCCAGGGCCTCGGCCGCCATCGTCACCGCACCCTCGTGGTGCGTCACCATCAGCGTGACGAACAGCTTGTCGAAGGCCGCGCCCTTCGCTGCCTTCAGCTCCGCGAGCTGCGCCTCGGTCGCCATGCCCGGCATCGAGTGATGGGCGTGCTCGCCCTGGTCCCGGGGTCCCCCATGGGTCTTCAGCCACCCCTCCATCGCGCCGATCTCCGGCTGCTGCGCCGCCGCGATCCGCTCCGCCAGCTTCTCGACCGGGGACGAGCCCGCCCGCCCCGGGGCCAGCGCGGTCATCGTCAGGGCCTGCCGGTGGTGGACGATCATCATCTGCACGTACCGGAAGTCCGCGCCGTTCGGCCGCTCGTCCGGAAGCAGGCTCGCCGCCTCCTCGGGTGACACCCGCCGGGCCGGCTCGCCGGGCCTGCCCGGCACCACGACCTCCGCGGCCGCGCCGGTCGCCGCGGGCTTCGGTGCCGCGCCCGCGGGCCCCGACTCGCAGGCTCCCAGGGTGAGTGCGGCCAGCGCGGCGAGGGTCGCGGCGACGGCGGCGCGCCGGTGGTGACGGGTCAGCAACGGTACCTCCAGGGGGATTTGCGGGTACAGGGGCCGTTCCTAGCAGTTCTTGCCGGGGAGTTGCTCGGAATCCTTCATTACATCTGTGTTGCCATCTGTTGGGATGTGCACGCCAAGGAACATACTGCCGGGGTCCAGCACCGTTCAGCATTGAACGGAAAACACGGAGGACGGAGTGACTTCGTTGCCTACCCCGCAGAGTCCACGGTCCAGGATCAGACGCCTCGGCGCGGCCACCGCCGCCGCCGGCCTCCTGGCGGCGCTGCTCGCCACCGGAACGGCCACCGCCACCCCCGACCCCGGAGACGCGCAGGTCCAGGCGCCGGTCTCGGCGGAGCAGGCGGCGGAGGCGCGAGCCGCGATCCGGAGCGGCGAGATACCCGGCGTCGACGAGATCGTCCGCTCGCAGAACATCACGCACCTGGCGAACATCCCCAAGGACGCCCTCAAGAGCATCAACACCGACCTGGCCTTCCAGGGCAAGTACGCCTTCGCCGGGAACTACGACGGCTTCCGCGTCTTCGACATCAGCGACCCGAAGGCCCCGAAGACCGTCGCCCAGGTCCTCTGCCCCGGTTCCCAGAACGACATCTCCGTCTCCGGGGACCTCCTCTTCCTCTCCACCGACTCCTCCCGCAGCGACGACTCGTGCGCCAGCACGACACAGCCCGCCTCGGTCAAGGAGTCCTGGGAGGGCATGAAGATCTTCGACATCAGCGACGTGACCAACCCGAGGTACGTCGCCTCCGTCGAGACCGCCTGCGGCTCCCACACCCACACGATCCTGCCCCAGCGCAAGGACGTGTACGTGTACGTCTCCTCGTACTCGCCCAACGCGGCCTTCCCCGACTGCCAACCCCCGCACGACGGCCTCTCGGTCATCAAGGTGCCCCGCAAGGCGCCCCAGCAGGCCCGTGTCGTCGCCTTCCCCGTCCTCTTCCCGGGCGAGGGCCCCGACGGCGGCGGCAACCCCGGCAGCCCGACCAACCCCGGCGTCTCCAAGACGACCGGCTGCCACGACATCACCGTGCTGCCCGGCAAGGACCTCGCGGCCGGCGCCTGCATGGGCGACGGCATCCTCTTCGACGTCTCCGACCCCGAGCGCCCCCGGGTGATCGACCAGGTCCAGGACAACGTCAACTTCGCGTTCTGGCACTCCGCGACCTTCAACCAGGCGGCGAACAAGGTCGTCTTCACCGACGAGCTGGGCGGCGGTGGCGGCGCCACCTGCAACGCCGCCGTCGGGCCGAACCGCGGCGCCAACGGCATCTACGACATCGTCGGCAAGGGCAAGCACCGCCAGCTCGTCTTCCGCAGCTACTTCAAGATCCCGCGCCACCAGGCCGACACCGAGAACTGCGTCGCCCACAACGGCTCGCTGATCCCGGTCAAGGGCAAGGACCTCATGGTCCAGGCGTGGTACCAGGGAGGCGTCTCCGTCTGGGACTTCACCGACTCCCGGCGCCCGAAGGAGATCGGCTACTTCGACCGCGGCCCGGTCTCCGACACCGCGCTCACCACCGGCGGCTCGTGGTCCGCGTACTACTACAACGGCCACGTCTACTCGAACGAGATCGCCCGGGGCCTCGACGTCCTGAAGATCTCCGACCGCCGCACCGACCCGGCCAAGCGGATCCGGATGGACGAGCTCAACGTCCAGACCCAGCCGGACTACTTCGAGGACTTCGACGGCCACGGCCACGGCCACGGACACGACCGGGACTGATCCCGGACGGGTCAGCGCATGCCGTCGGGCGGACCGCCGCCCGGCGGCACACCGCTCTCCCACGCCAGTCCGTAGCGGTGGAAGAGCTCCGCGCGCAGCCGCGCCATCGGCATCGGCGCGCCCGGCAGAAGCACCGCCACCACCGCGCCCATCAACAGCGCCCGCAGCAGCGGATAGTCCCGGTCCACGTCCTCGGAACCGTACCGCTCCACCGTGTCCCGCAGCAGGAACGCGAGCCGCTGCTGCTCCTCGCACCGCACGAAGCCCTCGGCCTGGAGGATGCCGGCCATGTGGGTCCGCATCAGCGTCGGCCGGTCCACCGCGAGCCCCAGGATCGCGTCGATCGCCCGGGCGAGCCGTTCCGCGCCGCCCTCCGTGCGCGGCTCGCGCTCCAGTGCCTCGGCGAGCGTGAGGTGCATCAGCCGGTGCACGGCCGACTGGAGCAGCTGCCGCTTGCCGGGGAAGTAGTACGAGACGAGACCCCGGGCCACCCCGGCCCGTTCGGCGATGTCGCCGAGGGTCGTGGCCTCGTAGCCGTGCCGCCCGACCAGCTCGACCGTGGCCGCCAGGATCCGTTCCCGCGAGCGTCGCCGAAGCTCTTCGTTGACCGACGGGCTACGCGGCGTCATGCTGGGCTCCTGCGTTGACTGGCTCTCGGCCAATATACTCAGCGTGGTTCGCCGCCCCGCCCTCGTGGCGCGACGGCGAGGAGGCCGCCTGCCCTGGACGACACGGGGGATCGTCCAGGCCGGGCGGCTTCGTCACGTCTCCTTCCCGTCGCCCGCGCGCTCACCGCCGGGGAGGGGCCCCCGGTCGGGGCTCCGGCGGTACGTCACCACCGCGACGGCCACGCAGCACCAGCCCAGCAGCCAGCCTGCCAGTACGTCCGACGGCCAGTGCACGCCCAGGTAGAGCCGGGTCCAGCCGACCCCGAGCACCGAGACGACGGCGAGCCCGGCGAGCGTGCCCCAGCCCCGCCACGGCTCCCGCCCGACCACCGCGACCACCCACAGCAGCAGCCCGCAGACCACCGCCGCCGTCATCGCGTGACCCGACGGGAAGGCGGCGAACGAGCCGGAGTCCACGGGGTCCCGCCACTCCGGCCGGTCCCGGCCGACCAGGGCCTTCACCGCCTGCTGCAGGCCGGCCGCCACCGCCACGGTCCCGGCCACCCACAGCGCCAGCCGCCGGCGCCCGTACCGGAACAGCGTCAGGGCGACGGCCAGCGCCAGCAACCGCAGCGTCAGGGGGTCCCACACCCAGTCGCTGAGCACCCGGTTGACCCGGGTGAAGCACGGGTGCGCCAGGGCGCTGCGGTGCAGCGCCTCGACGACCGCGAGGTCGAAGGAGAGCAAGGGGGACCAGCCGGCCACCACGAGGACGAGCAACAACAGGGCCAGAACACCGGACACCACGGCGGAAGTACGCATTCCACGATCCTGCCGGACCGGCCGCCGCGAACCACCACGCGCAACACCGGGACGCCCGTCGACGGGCGTTCGGGACGACACGCTCCTAGTCCAGCGCCGCCAGGCCCGGGTAGAAGGCGACCAGCAGCGGGACGACCGGGACCAGGGCGGCGGTCGCGGTCAGACGGAGGCGGTGGGCGGCGGTGAGGCGGGGCGCGGCGGTGAGCAGCCGGTCGACGCGGCGGGGGAGTCCGGCCTCGGGGCCGCTGCCGGGCGCCGCGGCGAACACCCCCCGCTCCTCGTTCAGTTCCACCAGGGCGAGCGCGACGGTGAGCCGGCCGAAGCGGCGCGATGCCACGTCGTCGGCGGCCAGTTCGACCAGCCGGTGCATCTCCTCCCGGAAGGCGGCGAAGACCGGGATACCGGGGAAGCCGGCGGCCAGCGCGCCGGAGCAGTTGAGCAGCCAGTCGTGCCGGGCGCGGGCGTGGCCCTGCTCGTGGGCGAGGACCGCGTCGAGCTGGCGGCCCTTCAGACGGCGCAGGGCGGCGGTGGTGATGACGAGCCGCGGGGTGGCGCCGGGCAGCCACCAGGCATCGGGCCGCTCGCCCTCCAGGACGACGAGCCGGCCGCCGCTCTCCTCCTCCCCGGGCAGCTGCGGGGCGCGGACCAGCAGGTCGTCGCGGCGCTGCCGGCGGCGGGCGCGGGCCAGGCCGATCTCGCGCCCCAGCATCGCGCCGGACCACAGGCCGGCGGCCGCGAGGACCACGGCGATCACCGCCGACCAGGGGCCGCCGCCGGTGGAGAGTTCGTACGCGTCGATCACCGCGCGCGGGGCGGGCGCGAAGACCTGTCCGCGCACGGCCTGCCAGGCGGCGGCCGCACTGAGGGTCATCGAGAGCGCGAAACTGACCAGGACGGCGGCCACCACGCACTGCCAGACCCAGAGCGCCACGACCGGTTCTCGCTCGACCCAATGGGCCCGCGCGAGCATCCGCGGCGCGGTGAGAGCGGTCAGGACGCCGAGCAGCAGCAGTGCGAGGGAGACCGACATGGCGCCAGCCTATGAGGGGGGTGCTCCCCGGGGGTACGGCCGCACCGGCCAAGTGACGCACGCCACGGTTTCTGTTCCGGCCGGCCCGAACGGCCATGCGGGGCACGGCACTCAGACCATGGAGAGCATCGCGAGCATGGCCAGTCCCATCGACAGCCGGCACACCAGGGTCAGTTCCGGCGTCGCCCACGCGGGACCGCCTCCGCCCGCGGCCCCCGCCACGCGCGCGTGCGGGGCGACCGGGACGAGCCGGGCGCCGGTGCGGAGCACGTACACCATGAAGTAGAGGAGCAGCCCGCCGGTGAGCGGGGGGATGCCGCCGGCCGTGCCCGCCCCGTGCGCCGTGTGGACCGCCTGCGCGCCGCCGGTCGCCGGGGCCATCGCGAGCGCCATGTAGAGCATGGCCAGGGAGCCGACCGCGTGGTGCAGCCGGTGTCCGCCGCGCCGCGCCGAGAGGAGGTCCGACGCGGCCAGCGCGCCGAACAGCGCCGCGTACACCGCCCAGCTCCAGGGCGGCGGGCCGACGGCCGCCGAGGGCAGCGCCATCGCGGCCATCCCGAAGCCCATCACCGCCTCCGCCCGGGCGGCCCGGCGCTCCTCTCCGGAGCACGTCCGCATCCGCAGCAGGCAGTACGCCCCGATGGCCGCGCAGAGCGCGACGAGCAGCCAGCCGGACAGGGCCGGTCCGTGCACGGCACACCTCCCCCTCGACTCCACCCCCACCGAGAGCTGCCCGCGGCGCGGTGCCCGCACGCGGGCGCACGGGCGCGCACAGGCGTACGAAAGGGAGCGCGGAGGCGCGCGTTAGGCTCGGAACGATCGCGTACGCCGATCCGCAGCACCCGAGGGGAGCCCCGCACGATGGACACCGCCACGCCCGTTCCCGGCACCGCAGAGCACCGGGAGACCGGCACCGTCACGTACCGGCAGGCGGTGCTCGACGACGTCCCCGTCGTGGTGCCGCTCGTCGAGTCGGCCTACCGGGGCGACGCGAGCCGGGCCGGCTGGACCACCGAGGCGGACCTGCTCGACGGGCAGCGGACCGACCCGCAGGGCGTGGCGGCGGTGATCTCCGCCCCGGGCAGCGTGCTGCTCCTGGTGGAGCGGGACGGCGAGACGGTCGCCTGCTGCCAGCTGGAGCACCGCGGCGAGGCCGCGTACTTCGGCATGTTCGCCGTCCGTCCCGAGCTCCAGGGCGCCGGCCTCGGCAAGGCGATCATCGCGGAGGCCGAGCGGCGGGTCCGCGCGCTGTGGGACGTGCGCGAGATGCACATGACGGTGATCACCGCCCGGGAGGAGCTGATCGCCTGGTACGAGCGGCGGGGCTACCGGCGCACCGGTGAGACGAGCCCCTTCCCGTACGGCGACGAGCGCTTCGGCCTGCCCCGGCGCGAGGACCTCCGCTTCGAGCTCCTGGTGAAGCCTCTGGCGGAGCCGTCGGTCTGATCCTTCCGGCGGAAGCACACCTGCACCCCCCGGCCGACAGGAAAAAATGCGGTCGGGTGGGTGTCTCACGAGAGAATTTCTCTTGCTCCCCTTGCGGGGATCACCCCTGCGTGGATACGGTTCCTTTACGCAAGGTTCTCCTGTGGAGGAAGAGGCATGACGGAAATTCTTGTGCAGGACGTGACCGGTGAGGGGATAGCCACCGACACCCGTGTGATCGACCACCCGGCGTGGGCCGAGCTCAAGAACGCCGTGGAGGAGATCCGGGTCTGGCAGCGCGCCGACGGCTCCGTGGACTTCGAGACCGAGGGCGCCCCCGCACGCGCCCTCGTCGAGCTCACCGTGGACCGGCTGGTCGCCGCCGTCGAGCAGCTCTCCCCGCTCGTGCCGCACGACGCCGCCTACCACCGGGCGCTCGTCGCCGACCTGCGCAAGTGGTCCGAGGGCGGATTCGCCGTCCCGGACTTCCTGGACTCCCTCATGGAGTTCCACCCGGCCGCCGGCCGCGCCGACGGGCTCCAGCACCTCGTGCTCTTCCCGATGTACACGCAGAACGGCAACCCGGACCGCAACTTCGAGGCCGTCGTCCTGCGCATGGTCTGGCCCGAGTGGCTGGCCGAGCTGGAGGGCACCCGCTACGACAACCCGGGCTTCTGCGGCATCACCTTCGAGGACTTCACCGCCGGGTACGACACCAACTCGGCCGTCCTCTTCCCGGAGACCGTCGCCGTCCGCGAGGTCCCCGAGCGCTTCACCTGGGGCGGCATCTTCTGCGACCGCGAGGCCGCCCGCTTCCGCAAGGTCACCGAGGCCGCCGTCGACACCCTGGGCCTGAAGCTGCCCGCGGACATCGCCGCGATGCTCGACGACCAGACCCGCTGCGAGCAGGCGTTCGTCCTCTGGGACCTGGTCCACGACCGCGCCCACAGCCGCGGCGACCTGCCCTTCGACCCCTTCATGATCAAGCAGCGCCAGCCGTTCTGGATGTACGGCCTGGAGGAGCTCCGCTGTGACCTCACCGCCTTCAAGGAGGCCGTGAAGCTCGAGGGCGAGGGCAACGAGCACGGCCGCGACGTGCAGTACGCGGTCCTCTTCGACCGGATGTTCCGCTTCCCGCTCACCGGCGACCGCGTCCGCAACTACGACGGCCTGGGCGGCCAGCTCCTCTTCGCGTACCTCCACAAGAACGACGTGGTGCGCTGGACGGACAACGTCCTCACCATCGACTGGGAGCGCGCGCCCGAGGTCACCAACCGCCTCTGCGCCGACATCGAGAAGCTCTACCGCGACGGCATCGACCGCCCGAAGCTGGTCCACTGGTTCAAGGCGTACGAGTTCGTCTCCGGCTACCTCGCCCCGCACCCGGGCTCCAAGTGGGCCAAGGGCCCCGACGCCCTGGACCTCACTCTCCCGCCGCGCAAGCTCGTCGACGACGTGCTTCCCGACGAGTTTCCCCTGAGCATGTTCTTCGAGGCCCTCGCGAAGAAGCTCAAGGGCGTGATCGCCGGGACCAAGGGCATCACGGCCGCGGACGTCACGGGCACCGAGCGGGTCGCCGCGTGAGCGACGCCCGCCAGGACACGGAGGAGGCGGCACCCATGAACGCCGAGACGAACGGCGGCCCCCTCGACGGGCTCGTCATCGCGGTGGCCGGCGCGGCCGGCCCCGCGGGCCGCGCGGCCCTGCTCCGCCTCGCCGGCGCCGGCGCGACCGTGGTCGGCGCCGACGCCGACCCCGCCCGCCTCGCCGAGGCCGTCGAGGCCGCCCGCCAGGCCCACGGCGCCAAGGTCGTCGGCGACACCGTGGACCTCCTCGACCTCGACGCCACGCGCGCGTGGGCCGACAAGACGGAGAAGGAGTTCGGGCGCGTCGACGGACTCGTCCACCTCGTGGGCGGCTGGCGCGGCGCCTCCTCCTTCACCGAGACCGACCTCAAGGACTGGGACTTCCTGGAGAAGCTCCTCATCCGCACGGTGCAGCACACCTCCCTCGCCTTCCACGACGCCCTGCTCCGCAGCGGCGGCAGCGGTCGCTACGCCCTGATCAGCCAGGTCGGCGCGCACAAGCCGCAGGCCGGCAACGCGGCGTACAACGCCGGCAAGGCCGCCGCCGAGGCGTGGACCCTCGCCATGGCGGACTCCTTCCGCAAGCTGGGGGGCGAGGACGGTCCGCAGGCCGCGGCTGCCATCCTGGTGATCAAGGCATTGGTGCACGACGCCATGCGCGCCGAACGCCCCAACGCGAAGTTCGCGGGCTTCACCGACGTCAAGGACCTGGCCGACGAGATCGCCGGCCTGTGGGCGCGGCCCGCCCAGGAAGTGAATGGACAGCGCCTGTGGCTGACCCCCGAGCCGTGACCGCGGCCCTCGGACACCGGACCGACGCCCGTCGTCACCACGACCCGTCGGTCCGGGGCTTCGCCAGCGACAACTACGCCGGCGTCCACCCCGAAGTGCTCGCCGCGATAGCCCTCGCCAACGGCGGCCACCAGGTCGCCTACGGCGAGGACGACTACACCGACCACCTCCAGCGGATCGTGCACAGCCACTTCGGTCCGCTCGCCGAGGCGTTCCCGGTCTTCAACGGCACCGGCGCGAACGTGACCGCCCTCCAGGCGCTCACCGACCGCTGGGGCGCCGTCATCTGCGCCGAGTCCGCCCACATCAACGTGGACGAGGGCGGCGCGCCGGAGCGCATGGGCGGCCTCAAGCTGCTCACCGTGCCGACCCCGGACGGCAAGCTCACCCCCGAGCTGATCGACCGGCAGGCCTGGGGCTGGGAGGACGAGCACCGGGCGATGCCCCAGGTCGTCTCGATCACCCAGAACACCGAGCTGGGCACCGTCTACACCGTGGACGAGATCCGCGCCATCGTCGAGCACGCCCACTCCAAGGGCATGAAGGTCCACCTCGACGGCGCCCGGATAGCCAACGCGGCCGCCTCCCTGGACGTACCGATGCGCGCCTTCACCAACGCGGTGGGCGTCGACGTCATCTCGTACGGCGGCACCAAGAACGGCATGCTCTTCGGCGAGGCCGTGATCGTCCTGAACCCGGACGCGGTCAGCCACATGAAGCACCTGCGCAAGCTGTCCATGCAGCTCGCGTCCAAGATGCGCTTCCTGTCGGTGCAGCTGGAGGCGCTGCTCGCCAAGGACCTGTGGCTGCGCAACGCCCGGCACGCCAACGCGATGGCCGCCCGCCTCGCCGAGGGCGTGCGCTCCCTGGACGGTGTGGAGATCCTCTACCCGGTGCAGGCCAACGCGGTCTTCGCGCGCCTCCCGCACGAGGTCAGCCGCCGGCTCCAGCGGCGCTTCCGCTTCTACTTCTGGGACGAGACGGCCGGCGACGTGCGCTGGATGTGCTCCTACGACACCACGGAGGACGACGTCGACGCCTTCCTCCAGGCGCTGAAGGAGGAGCTGGCCCGCTGAGGCCGCCCACCACGAGAACGGCCGGGCGGAGTCACCCCTGACTCCGCCCGGCCTTTCTCCGGTCCTTCTGGTGCAATGGAATGAATCGCCCGGTGCCCTATGCTGAACTTACCCCGCGGTGGTCCCGCCGCGGGCCGTGACCCCAGCAGCAAGGAACGGCGAACCATGCCCCTGAAGCTCACCGTCTCCGACGAGGTGCGCGCCCTCGTCCCCGGCTTCACCCACCTCGCCATCGAAGCCCGCGGGCTCGTCAACGGCCCGAGCGACGCGATCAGCTCGGCCCTCCTCGACGAGGCCGCCGCCCGGCTCGCCGCCCGCCTCGACGGCCGCACGCCGGACCAGGACCCGCACGTCGCCGCCTGGCGCGCCGCGTACACCGCCTTCGGGGCCAAGCCCTCCCGCACCCGCAACTCCGCGGAGGCGCTCGCCCGCCGGGCGTCGGCGGATGGCGGACTGCCCCGCATCAACCGGCTCGTGGACGCCTACAACGCGATCAGCGTCGCGCACCTCATCCCGGTGGGCGGCGAGGACCTGAACCGGATCGAGGGCGGCATGCGGCTCGTCCGGGCCACCGGCGAGGAGGAGTTCGTCACCGTCCAGGGCGGCCAGGAGACCGTGGAGCACCCCGAGCCGGGCGAGATCGTCTGGTGCGACGAGCGGGGTGTGACCTGCCGCCGCTGGAACTGGCGCCAGGGCCCGCGCACCCGCATCGACGACGACACGACCGACGCGGTGTTCCTGCTGGAGTCCCTCGACCCCATGACCCGCGAGGAGCTGCTCACGGCCGGCCAGGAGCTCGCCGACGCGCTCCAGAAGGTCAGCCCGGGAGCGCTGATCACCGTCCGCGACCCCGAGTGAACCGGACCGGCCAGGGCCTGTCCGACCCTTCCCGTCGGGTCCGGCCCCGATGGTCGGACGGGCCCTAGTTCCCGGACGCCTTCAGCTGCTCCGGGGTCGGCGCCGTGCCGCCCAGGTGCGCGGGGATCCACCAGGTGTCCGCGGCGTCCTTGGGGCGCACCGGGTAGGCGCGCTGCGCGGCCTCGAGGAGCTCCTGGACGCGCTCGCGCAGCCGCCGGGTGATGGCCCCCGCGTACTGGTCGGCGGGGGCCTCCACCGGCTCGCCGACGCGGATCGTCACCGGGATGTGGGCCCGCTTGAAGTTCCGCGGCCTGCCCTTCGTCCAGACCCGCTGCGTCCCCCACAGGGCCATCGGGATGAGCGGCACCCCGGCCTCCTGCGCGAGCCGGGCCGCGCCCGACTTGAAGCTCTTCAGCGTGAAGGACTCCGAGATGGTCGCCTCGGGGAAGACACCGACGATCTCGCCCTTCCGCAGCGCCTCCAGGGCGTGCTGGTAGGCGTGCTCGCCCTGCGCCCGGTCCACCGGGATGTGCTTCATGGCGCGCATCAGCGGCCCGGAGACCTTGTGCCGGAAGACGGACTCCTTCGCCATGAAACGCACCAGACGCTTCTGCGGCAGCGCGGCCAGACCGCTGAAGATGAAGTCCAGGTAGCTGATGTGATTGCTCACCAGGACGGCGCCGCCGGTCCGCGGGATGTGCTCCGAACCCTGTGTGTCGATCTTGAGGTCGAGCGCCTTGAACATGGTGAGCGCTGCGCCGACCACCGGTCGGTACACGAGTTCTGCCATGGGAGAGGTACCCCTTCGTCTGTGCCTTTGGGAGGGCTCTCCCGGCGAAGTTACGCGGCCGTAGGTTTTCGGCTTTGGGCAGATCGTGCCGCATGTGGGGCGCCGTGACCAGTCCATGCGGCTTCGTACGGGGAGATTCTCGTCACTCGCGGTGGTCGTGGCGGGAATGCGACGGTGCCGTGCGACGCTGCACCGGAGAAGGCGGGACGCGGGAGCGAGGGACAGGGATGACGGCGGAGGCCACCGAACGGCTCGGACCGGGACAGCTCGGCGGCGCGGAGCTGGGGGAGCGCGCGACCCTCGTCCAGTTCTCCAGCGCCTTCTGCCAGCCCTGTCGCGCCACCCGCCGCACCCTCGCCGAGGTGGCCGCGATGGTGCCGGGCGTCGCGCACGTGGAGATCGACGCCGAGGAGCGCCTCGGGCTCGTCCGGGCGCTCGGGGTCACCCGTACCCCCACCGTCCTCGTCCTCGACGCGGCCGGCCGGATCGTCCGCCGGGCCGCGGGACAGCCCCGGAGGGCCGACGTCATCGCCGCCCTCGGTCACGCACTGTGACCCCCGGCGGCCGGTCTGACGCGGTGACACATCTCCCACATCCCGGTACGCACTTGACCCGGACCGTCACCCGTCGTCACCCTGACGGGGTGACCGGTGAACTCCTTCTCTTCGGCCGGGCCCACGTGGACCTGGGCCGTCATGCGAGCGCGCGCTGTCCGGGTGTCTGAGACCCCAGGACCCCGCTCCATGCCGCCCAGCACGAAGGACAACTCCATGACGGTTTCGCCCGAGCTCCGCACGGTACCCACGATCGCTGCCCCCAGGTCCGCCTCGCCGGACCTGCTCCGCTCCGTCTTCCGCCGCCACGCCGCCGGTGTGGCCGTGATCACCGCCCACGGGGAGCGCCCCGTCGGCTTCACCGCCACCTCGCTCAACTCCGTCGCGGCCGACCCGCCGCTGATCTCCTTCGGCGTGGGCACCGGTTCCTCCAGCTGGCCCGTGGTCGCCGAGGCCGACCACATCGGCGTGCACATACTGGGCGACCATCAGGAGGAGCTCGCGACGACCTTCGCGCGCAGCGGCGCCGACCGGTTCGCCGAGCCGACCCGCTGGCGCCGGGGCCCGGAGGGCGTGCCCGTGCTCGACGGCGTCCTGGCCTGGCTGGTCTGCCGGGTGGTGGCCCGGGTGCCCGCGGGCGACCACCGGATCGTGATAGCGCAGGCGGTGGCGGGTGACCCGGAGGGCGCGGGCCGACCGCTGCTCTACCACCACGGGCGCTTCAACGCGCTGCGCGACTGAGAGTTCCCGTGCCGGCCGCGCTCGCCGCGTTGGCAAGGTCACATTCCTGAGCGCTTGCTTAATGGTCACGAACTGGGTGTACTGGCGAGTAATATATGGTCGGGGCGTCCGGCGCCCCGACCGGAAACCCGCCCTTCAGGCGCCTATGCTGCGAGCAACAAGGCAGCCCAGTTATGACGATGCAGTAGGAGAGCCGGCGTGAGCTTGAGGATCGTTGTCTGTGTGAAGTACGTGCCGGACGCCACTGGCGACCGGAAGTTCGCCGACGACCTGACGGTCGACCGCGAGGACGTCGACGGTCTCCTGTCGGAGCTCGACGAGTACGCGGTCGAGCAGGCGCTGCAGATCGCCGAGGAGGCGGACGACGCCGAGGTCACCGTCCTCACCGTCGGCCCCGAGGACGCGCGCGACGCGCTGCGCAAGGCGCTGTCGATGGGCGCCGACAAGGCCGTCCACGTCGACGACGAGGACATCCACGGCTCGGACGTCATGGCCACCTCGCTGGTGCTCGCCAAGGCGATCGAGAAGACCGGCTACGACCTGGTCATCGCCGGCATGGCCTCCACCGACGGCACCATGGGCGTCCTGCCGGCGATCCTGGCCGAGCGCCTGGGCGTCCCGCAGGTGACCCTGCTCTCCGAGGTCAAGGTCGAGGACGGCAAGGTGACGGGCCGCCGTGACGGCGACACCGCCTCCGAGGCGCTGGAGGCCTCCCTCCCGGCCGTCGTCTCCGTGACGGACCAGTCGGGCGAGGCCCGCTACCCGTCCTTCAAGGGCATCATGGCCGCGAAGAAGAAGCCGGTCGAGGAGCTGGAGCTCGACGACCTGGAGCTCGACGCGGACGAGGTCGGCCTGGAGGGCTCCTGGACCGCCGTGGACTCCGCCGACGAGCGTCCGGCGCGCACCGCGGGCACGATCGTCAAGGACGAGGGCGAGGGCGGCAAGCAGCTCGCCGAGTACCTCGCGAGCCAGAAGTTCATCTGAGGCTCCCGCGAGCCGTGCTGTCCCCTCAGGCCGTCCCCCTTTTCGTTCGCAGGAGATTGAAGTCCCATGGCTGAGATTCTGGTCTACGTCGACCACGTCGACGGATCCGTCCGCAAGCCCACCCTGGAGCTGCTGACCCTCGCCCGCCGCATCGGCGAGCCGGTCGCCGTCGCGCTGGGCAACGGCGCCGCCGACACCGCCGCCGTCCTCGGCGAGCACGGTGCCACCCGCGTCCTGACGGCCGAGGCCGCCGAGTTCGCCGACTACCTGGTCGTCCCGAAGGTCGACGCCCTCCAGGCCGCCTACGACGCCGTGTCCCCGGCCGCCGTGCTCGTCCCGTCCTCCGCCGAGGGCAAGGAGATCGCGGCCCGCCTCGCGGTCCGCATCGGCTCCGGCATCATCACCGACGCCGTGGACCTGGAGGCCGGTGACGAGGGTCCGGTCGCGACGCAGTCCGCGTTCGCCGCCTCGTACACGACCAAGTCCCGCGTCTCCAAGGGCACCCCGGTCATCACCGTCAAGCCGAACTCCGCCCCGGTCGAGGCGGCCCCGGCCGCCGGCGCCGTCGAGGCCCTCGCGGTCTCCTTCGGCGAGCTGGCCACCGGCACCAAGGTGACCGCCCGCACCCCGCGCGAGTCCACCGGCCGCCCGGAGCTGACCGAGGCCGCGATCGTGGTCTCCGGTGGCCGCGGCGTCAACGGCGCCGAGAACTTCGCCGTCATCGAGGCCCTCGCCGACTCGCTCGGCGCTGCCGTCGGCGCCTCCCGCGCCGCCGTCGACGCCGGCTGGTACCCGCACTCCAACCAGGTCGGCCAGACCGGCAAGTCGGTCTCCCCGCAGCTGTACATCGCCGCGGGCATCTCCGGCGCGATCCAGCACCGCGCCGGCATGCAGACCTCGAAGACCATCGTCGCCATCAACAAGGACGCCGAGGCGCCGATCTTCGACCTCGTCGACTACGGCGTGGTGGGCGACCTCTTCGACGTCGTCCCGGTCCTGACCCAGGAGGTCCAGACCCGCAAGGGCTGACGACCAGCGCTTCCGCAGGTCCCGGGGGCCGCACGGCGAGTTTCGCCGTGCGGCCCCCGGCCGTTTCGGACAACCATTGACGCAGGTCCCGGCGGACTACTAACTTCGCTATACGGATTATTGATTCCGTGCAGCGGAAAACAGGAGGGAACAGGGATGGGTCAGCAGGAGAAGGTGTCGACGAGCCTCGCGGGCGCGGTGAGCGAGGGCATCAGCTCCTCCCTCGCCGCGGTGGACGCCGAGCTCGACCGCCGCTACCCGGGTGACCCCGGCACCCGCCAGCCCGTCCACACCGTCTACGTCCCCGGCAACGTCTTCGACGCCGGCACCATCCGCTCCTGGGGCGACCAGGCGCTCGCCGCGCTCGACGAGCACGCCCCGGACGCGGCCTCCTTCGCCGCCGTCCTCGGCCTCTCCGACGACCTCGCGGAGGACGTCTACACCCGCGTGCGGACCAAGCTGGAGCGCGAGCCCATCGAGGACCTGCGCGTCGACTTCGAGGACGGCTACGCCGGCGCGGACGAGGACCAGGACGCGGCCCGCGCCGCCCGCCTGATCAACGAGGCGTACGCGAAGGGCACCGCCGCCCCGTACATGGGCATCCGGATGAAGTGCATGGAGGCCGCCGTCCGCGACCGCGGCATCCGGACCACGGACGTCTTCCTCACCGGTCTCCTGGAGAACGGCGGCCTGCCCGACGGCCTCGTCCTCACCCTCCCCAAGGTCACCTACCCCGAGCAGGTCACCGCCTTCGTCCGGCTCCTCGAAGCCTTCGAGAAGGCCCACGGCCTCGACGCCGGCCGCCTCGGCTTCGAGATCCAGATCGAGACCAGCCAGTCCATCCTCGCCGCCGACGGCACCGCCGCCGTCGCCCGCATGATCGACGCCGCCGAGGGCCGCGCCACCGGCCTCCACTACGGCACCTTCGACTACAGCGCCTGCCTCGGCGTCTCCGCCGCCTACCAGGCGAGCGACCACCCGGCCGCCGACCACGCGAAGGCGATCATGCAGGTCGCCGCCGCCGGCACCGGCGTACGCGTCTCCGACGGCTCCACCAACGTGCTCCCGGTGGGCTCCACCGCCCACGTCCACGAGGCGTGGAAGCTCCACTACGGCCTCACCCGCCGTGCCCTGGCCCGCGCCTACTACCAGGGCTGGGACATGCACCCGGGCCACATCCCGACCCGCTACGCCGCCGTCTTCGCCTTCTACCGCGAGGGCTTCGAGACCGCCGCCAAGCGTCTCTCCGCCTACGCCAACCACGCCGGCGGCGACGTCATGGACGAGCCCGCCACCGCCAAGGCGCTTTCCTCCTACCTGCTCCGCGGCCTCCAGTGCGGCGCCCTCGACACCGCCGAGGTCGACGCGCTCACCGGCATGACCCGCGCCGCCCTGGAGCGCTTCGCCGCCCCGCGCCGCGGCGACCTCACCGCCAGCGCCGGCTGACCCCGCTCAGCAAGGCGACGGAGGCACCTCGCCCGAACCCCGGGCGAGGAGCCGCGTCCCGATGACGACCCGGCGGGGCGGCTCGGCCGCCCCGTCCAGACGCCGGAACAACTGCTCGGCGGCGGTCCTGCCGAGCGCCGCCGGGTCCTGCGCGATCACCGTGACGCCCAGCACGTCGCCGAGTTCGACGTCGTCGAAGCCGACCAGCGCCACCGGCGCCCCGCCGCCACGAGCGGTCCGCTCGGCGAGCACCCGCACGGCGGTGACGGTGACCCGGTTGTTGCCCGCGAAGAGCGCCGTGACCGGATCAGGCCCGGAGAGCATCCCGGTGAGCGCCGCCGACACCCGCTCCGGATCCGTCGAACCCGGCGCCACCCACCGCTCGTCGACCGGCAGCTCCGCGTCCTCCATCGCCGCCCGGTAGCCGCGCAGCCGCTCCGCCGCGGTGTGGATCCGCGGCCGGTCGCCGACGAAACCGATCCTCCGGTGCCCGTGGGCGATCAGGTGCGCCACCCCCGCCCTGGCCCCGCCGAAGCTGTCCGAGAGGACGGCGTCCGCGTCGATGAGCCCGGCCGGACGGTCGGCGAAGACCGTCGCCACGCCCGCCCGGATCTCCGGCTCCAGATAGCGGTGGTCGTCCCCGGCCGGGATCACGATCAGTCCGTCCACCCGGCGCGCGCACAGCG
This sequence comes from Streptomyces sp. NPDC004435, assembly GCF_042873895.1. Lineage (NCBI taxonomy): Bacteria > Bacillati > Actinomycetota > Actinomycetes > Kitasatosporales > Streptomycetaceae > Streptomyces > Streptomyces sp. NPDC004435. Next base: position 298,284 of record NZ_JBIAMB010000010.1, read on the forward strand.
TCAGCGCCAGCTCCTGCTCGCGCTCCGGGTCCTCCGCGCTCGAACCGTTGATCAGCAGGGTGCCGTGCGCCCGCGCGACCTCCTCCACGGCCCGGCTGAGCTGCCCGTAGAACGGGTCGGCCAGATCCTCCAGGACGAGCCCGATGGTCGCCGTGCGCCCCTTGCGCAGCACCCGTGCGCTGTCGTTGCGGCGGAAGCCGAGCGCGTCGATCGCCTCACGGACCCGCCGCTCGGTCTCGGGGGTGACCCCCGGCTCGCCGTTCACGACCCGCGAGACGGTCTTGAGGCCGACGCCGGCCCGGGCGGCCACGTCCTTCATCGTGGGCCGGTTGCCGTAGCGGGGCTCGGGGCGGGGGGTCTCGGCCACGGTGCGGGGTTCCTCCGTTGTGGGGTGCCGGCGGGCGCCGTCCGGCGGATCATGCGCCTCCGGAGCGAGCATAGAGCCTGGAAAACGTTGTCAGAGCTGGGCGGGCAGGTTCCCGGTCCCGCGTGGCCGGTCCGGGCCGTAAGGCGTGCGCGGCAGCGTGAGAACCTACCCGCATGCCCACCACCCCCGCGCCCGCCCCCGCCCACGCCCCGGCCCGCGGCCCCGTCGCCGCGCTCGACATCGGCGGCACCAAGATCGCCGGGGCGCTGGTCGACGCGGAGGGACGGATCCTGGCCCGCAGCCGGCGGCCCACTCCGGCCCAGGAGGACGCGGAGACGGTGCTGGGCGCGGTCGGCGAGGTGCTCGGCGCCCTCACGACCTCCCTCCTCTGGGACGCCGTCGAGGCTGTCGGCATCGGCAGCGCCGGCCCCGTGGACGCCGCCCGGGGCACGGTCAGCCCGGTCAACGTGCCCGGCTGGCGCGACTTCCCCCTGGTCGAGCGGGTCCGACGGCTCACCGGCGGCAGGCCGGTCACCCTCGTCGGCGACGGCGTCGCCATGACCGCCGCCGAGCACTGGCTCGGCGCCGCCCGGGGCCACACCGACGCGCTGGGCCTAGTCGTCTCGACCGGCGTCGGCGGCGGCCTGGTTCTCGGCGGGCGGCTGCACCCGGGCCCCACCGGCAACGCCGGCCACATCGGCCACCTCAGCGTGGACCTGGACGGCGACCCCTGCGCCTGCGGTGGCCGCGGCTGCCTCGAACGCCTCGCCGCGGGTCCCCACATCGCCCGCCGCGCCCTCGACGAGGGCTGGCGGCCCGGCCCCGACGGCGACACCTCCGCCGCCGCGGTGGCACAGGCCGCGCGAGCCGGCCACCCGGCCGCCGTCGCCGCCTTCGAGCGGGCCGCCCGCGCCCTCGCGGCAGGGATCGCCGCCACCGCGCACCTGGTGGAGATCGACATCGCGGTGATCGGCGGGGGAGTGGCCGGAGCCGGGGACGTCCTCTTCGCTCCGCTCCGGCGCGGCCTGGCCGACTACGCCACGCTCTCCTTCGCGCGCGGTCTGACCGTCGTCCCCGCCGCCACCGGCACCGACGCGGGCCTCCTCGGCGCCGCCGCGGCCGCCCGCGCGGCGCTCTGACCGGGCACCGCGCTCACTCGCGTAGGGGAGACGCCCGGGCCTCCGCCCGCTCCGGCACGCGCTGCTCCACCACGACCAGGAAGGTGTCGGACGCCAGGTCCATCACGACCCGGGCCGGCACCCCCTCCTCGCGGCACGCGCCCGCGTACTCCTCGGCGGGCCAGTGGCCCCGCGGCCCGCCCGCCGGAAACCGCTCCAGAACCGTACGGTCCATTTCCGCACCCCCTCGTGCTCGCGTTGTCAACGACGTCCGGGCCGGAAGCGTTACGCATCGGCTCGGACGTGTGTTCGTGGTTTCCGTGGCAGGGTGTTGCGGGCAAGCCACAGGGGGCCGTCGATGAGGGGGGAATCGTGATCGTCTGGATCAACGGTGCTTTCGGCGCGGGGAAGTCCAGCACCGCGCGCGAACTGGTCGGACTGATCCCGCACAGCACGCTGTACGACCCCGAGGCGACCGGCGGGGAGCTGCGCCGGCTCCTCCCCGCCAAGCGCCTCGCCGAGGTGGACGACTACCAGGACCTGCCCATCTGGCGCCGGCTCGTCGTGGACACCGCCGCCGCCCTGCACGCCGAGGTCGGCGGGGTGCTCGTCGTCCCGATGACGCTGCTCCGGCAGGAGTACCGCGACGAGATCTTCGGCGGGCTCGCCGCCCGCCGGATCGACGTCCGGCATGTGCTTCTGGCATCGGAGGAAACGATCCTGCGGAGCCGTATCGACACCCGCGCCGACCACGGCGACCCGGACGTCGACGCCGACGTCCGCCGCTGGTGCCACGACCACCTCCCGGCCTACCGGGAGGCCGCCGCCGGCTGGCTCGGCGCCGACGCGCTCGCCGTCGACACCACGGCGCTCACCGTCGCCGAGACCGCACGGGCCGTCGCCGACGCGGTCCAGGGCGGCCGCGCGGCCTCCTGCGGCATCGTCCAGACACCGGAACCGACCCGCGAGACGCTGGCCGCCGGAGTCCTCCTCTTCGACGAACAGGACCGCTTCCTCCTCGTCGACCCCACCTACAAGCCCGGCTGGGAGTTCCCCGGCGGCGTCGTCGAGGCCGGCGAGCCGCCCGCCCGCGCCGGGATGCGCGAGGTCGCCGAGGAGATCGGCCTGGAACTCGACGCCGTCCCCCGGCTGCTCCTCGTCGACTGGGAACGCCCCCAGCCACCCGGCTTCGGCGGCCTCCGGCTCCTCTTCGACGGCGGCCGGCTCGGCGCCCGCGACACCGCCCGGCTGCGGCTCCCCGGCGCCGAACTGCGCGCCTGGCGCTTCGTCACCGAGCAGGAGGCCGCGGACCTCCTCCCGCCGGTCCGCTACGACCGCCTCCGCTGGGCCCTGCGCGCACGCGAACGCGGCACCGTGCTCAACCTGGAGGCGGGCGTCCCGGTGGGCTGACCGCCCGCCGTCAGGGCGCGACGGCCCCGGCCGCCGCGGCCGCCGACAGCCGCTCCGCCGTCTCCTCCGTCACCGCGGGCCCGTGCCCGCAGCACAGCACCGCGGGACGCAGCTCCGCCAGCCGGCGCAGCGACGCGAGCGCGAGCGCGCGGTCTACGTGCATCACGCCGAAGGTCACGCCCTGCACCGACGCCACGGTGTCGCCCGCGAAGAGCACGCCGTGGCGGGGGAGATGGACGGCCATCGAGCCCGGTGTGTGCCCGGGGGTGTGGACCGCGACCGCGCCGTCACCGAAGCCGAGCGCGTCGCCGTCCTCGACCTCCCGGTCGACCCGCGTCGGGGGTGCCTCCGGGCAGGTGAGGCCGTGTTCCCAGATCGGGCGCTCCCACTCCAGCAGGTCGGGGTCGGGCACCGGCAGCTCGCCGCGCACGTACGGCGCGTCGAGCCGGTGGGCGACGATCTCGGCGCCGTGCCGGTCCGCCAGCTCCCGCGCCGCGCCCACGTGGTCGCGGTGGCCGTGGGTGAGGACGATCCGGGCCAGCCGGTCCGGATCGAGGCCGGCCGCCCGTATCGCCGCCGTCGTGCGGTCCGCCGAGCCGGCCCAGCCGGCGTCCACCAGGGTCAGTTCCGTGTCGTCCCGCCACAGGTACGCCTGCCCGATCGAGTAGTCGAGCAGGTGGAGCCGGGGCGTGATCCTCTGGAGTTCCATGCGCCGAACGTAGACGCCGTCCCCCGGCCGCCGGGGCCCTCTACGCTCTCCGCGAGCTTCGCTCGACGCTGAATCGCCGGAGCGGTCCGCGGGGGACCGCTCCGGCGGTTGTCCGGTTGTCCGGCTGTCCGGCTGTCCGGGTGTCAGGCGCGGCGGCCGGCCGCGTAGTTGACGAGGAACAGTGCCTCGGCGACGGAGAGCCGCTCCAGCTCCTCCGGCGAGACGGACTCGTTGACCGCGTGGATCCGCGCCTCCGGCTCGCTCAGGCCGATGAGCAGGATCTCCGTCTCCGGGTAGAGCGTGGCGAGCGTGTTGCAGAGCGGGATCGAGCCGCCCATGCCGGCCGCCTGCATCTCCTGGCCCGGGTACGCGACCCGCATGGCCTCCGCCATCGACGCGTACGCCGGGCTGGCGGTGTCCGCCTGGAAGGGCTGGCCCTGGCCGACCTGCTCCAGGGTCACGCGCGCGTTCCACGGCGTGTGCGCCTCGATGTGGGCGTAGAGCAGCTTGGTCGCCTCGGCCGCGTCCTGGCCGGGCGGCACCCGCAGGCTGATCTGGGCGCGGGCGGTCCGCGGGATCGACGGGGTCGCGCCCGCCACCGGGTGGCAGTCGATGCCGATGACGGTGACGGCCGGGCGGGCCCAGATCCGGTCCGCGACCGAGCCGGCGCCCGGCAGGTCCACGCCCGGCAGCACCTTGGCGTCCGCGCGGAACTGCTCCTCCGGGTACTGCAGACCGTCCCACACGGCGTCGGCCGGCAGACCGTCGATCACCGTCGAACCGTCCTCGGCCCGCAGCGAGTCCAGCACCCGGATGAGCGCGGCGAGCGCGTCGGGCGCGGCACCGCCGAACTGGCCCGAGTGGAGGTTGCTCTCCAGGGTGTCGATCTGGACCCGGATCATCGTCATGCCGCGCAGGGTCGCGGTCACCGTCGGCAGCCCGACCCGGAAGTTGCCCGCGTCGCCGATCACGATGGTGTCGGCGGTCAGCAGCTCGGGGTGCTGCTCGGCGTACCGCTCCAGGCCGCCGGTGCCCTGCTCCTCGGAGCCCTCGACGATCATCTTCACGGTCACCGGCACCCCGCCGTTGGCCTTCAGGGCCCGCAGCGCCAGCAGGTGGAGGATGAAACCGCCCTTGCAGTCGGCGGCGCCGCGCCCGTACCAGCGCCCGTCCTCGCGCTCGGTGAGCCGGAACGGCGGCGTCTCCCACGCCGATTCGTCGAGCTTCGGCTGTACGTCGTAGTGGGCGTAGAGCAGGACGGTCGGTGCTCCGGCCGGGCCCGGCAGCACGCCGTACACCGACTGCGAGCCGTCCGGGGTGTCGAGCAGCGCCACATCGCGGAAGTCCTCGGCGCGCAGGGCGTCGGCGACCCAGTTCGCGGCGGCCTCGCACTCGCTGCGGGGCGCCACGGCCTCGTCCGCGACCGACTCGAAGGCGACCAGCTCCGCCAGCTCGGTCCTGGCCCGAGGCATCAGGGACCGGACGGTCTCGGCGATCGGATTCGGCGTCATGGGCACGCTCCTCGTGGGTGCGACGTTGAGTGCAAGAGGGAGCGAACGGCGTATCTGGTGGTACGGCGATCGCACCGTCGATCCTACGACCGGACTGTGGCCTACCGAGTCGTAGGATGCGGGAAGCAGACGCCGGTCGGATCAGGAGCAGAAGCACATCGTGAGCAGCGAGCACGCAGAGAACACCGGTCCGGAGCACACCGAGCCGCTCGTGCCCGGCGAGCCGGCCCCGGCTGCCGGCCCGTCCGACGCGGTGGCGGGCGAGGAGCCCGGCCTCGTCGCGGCGACGGAGGCGGTGACCGAGGCGGCAGCGGAGGCGGTGACCGAGGCGTTGACCGAGGCGGAGTCGGACACCGGCACCGGCACCGGCACCGGCACCGACACCGGCCCGGACGTCGCGGACGGTCTCGAAGGTCTCGATCCGGAGCGGCCGGACGTCTGGGACGTCGTGGTCGTCGGCGCCGGTCCCGCCGGAGCGTCGGCGGCCTACGCGGCGGCCGTCGCCGGCCGCCGGGTGCTGCTCCTGGAGAAGGCCGAGCTGCCCCGGTACAAGACCTGCGGCGGCGGCATCATCGGCCCCTCCCGGGACTCGCTCCCGCCCGGCTTCGAACTGCCGCTCCAGGACCGGGTGCACGCCGTCACCTTCTCCCTCGAAGGGCGCTTCGCCCGCACCCGGCGCTCCCGCCGGATGCTCTTCGGACTCATCAACCGGCCCGAGTTCGACGCCCAGCTCGTCGAGCACGCGCAGAAGGCCGGCGCCCAGCTGCGCACCGGCGCCACCGTGGTCCGGGTGGAGCAGCACGGCCCGGCGGTGCCGGACCGGCGGACGGTCGCGGTGGTCCTCGCCGACGGCGAGACCGTGCTCGCGCGGGCCGTGGTCGGCGCGGACGGCAGCGCCAGCCGGATAGGAGCCCATGTCGGGGTGAAGCTCGGCCAGGTCGACCTCGGCCTCGAGGCGGAGATCCCGGTGCCGCCGTCGGTGGCGGAGGACTGGAAGGGCCGCATCCTGATCGACTGGGGCCCGATGCCGGGCAGTTACGGCTGGGTGTTCCCGAAGGGCGACACGCTGACCGTGGGCGTCATCTCGGCGCGCGGCGAGGGCGCGGCGACCAAGCGGTATCTGGAGGACTTCGTCGCCCGGCTCGGCCTCGCCGGCTTCGAGCCCACGATCTCCTCGGGGCATCTGACCCGCTGCCGCGCCGACGACTCGCCGCTCTCCCGCGGCCGGGTCCTGGTCTGCGGCGACGCGGCGGGCCTGCTGGAGCCGTGGACCCGTGAGGGCATCTCGTACGCGCTCCGCTCCGGCCGGCTCGCCGGTGAGTGGGCGGTGCGGGTGGCGGAGGCCGGCGACGCGGTGGACGCCCGCCGCCAGGCGCTGAACTACGCCTTCGCGATCAAGGCGGGCCTCGGTGTGGAGATGGCGGTCGGCCGGCGGATGCTCGCCGTCTTCGAGCGCCGACCGGGGCTGCTGCACGCGGTGATCACCGGCGTCCGGCCCGCCTGGAAGGCGTTCGCGGACATCACCCGGGGCTCGACAACGCTGGCCGGCATGGTCCGTTCGAACGGTCTGGCCCGGCGGGCCCTGGAAGTGCTCGACAAGCGCATGGACACCGAGGCGGGCGTCGGCCCGGCGGGCCGGGGCGTGGGTCGCAGGGACGAGGACGGGGCGGACGGGGACGGCGCGGGCGGCGAGGAGCTCGCCGCCGAGCGACGGGAGACCGAGGCGTCCTGACGCGGACGCTCGTCCCGTGGTGAGGGTGGGTGCGGACCGGGGTCCGTGCCCACCCTCACGCGTTCGGGGCGGCGGTGATGCGGAAGACGGGGTGCTTCGGTGCGACGGCGCGCAGCTCGTCGTCGGTGGAGTCCGGGCCGACGCCGGCGAAGAAGATGCCGACCTCGGCCTTCCAGCGCTTGAGGTAGGCGCGCAGCACCTCGACCTTGGCGTCGTCGGCGACCTCGGTCGCGGTGAACGCCTCGACCTGCTTGCCGAGGTGCAGCTCGCCGCCGCCGACCGCCCGCATGTTGCGGGTCCACTGGACGTGGCCGCGCGGGGCGACCAGGTAGCGCTCGCCGTCGAGGGTGAGGACGTTGACCGGGGTGGTCCGCCAGGCGCCGCTCTTGCGGCCCTTGACGGCGAGGACGCGCGAGCCCCAGACGCTGATGCCCCGTCGGGTCAGCCACGCGACGGCGCGGTTCATGACGTTGACGGTGAACCAGCCGGGCTTCATGACGTGGGTGGGAGCGGTGGACACGGAGGCCTCCTGGGGCGCGGCGTGGAAGTCTTTCGGGAGCGGTGCTCTCGATTCGTATCGCTTGAGTGAATCGTGAGCACTGCTCTCGCTTGAGAACAGTCTGCACGGATCGGCGCTCACAAGCAAGAGCACTGCTCTCGTTTCAGTGCGGCGATCCGAAACGTGGCACACTGCTCTCCATGACCACCGTTCAAGGAGCCCGCGCCCGCGCCCGGACCGAGATCACCGCCGCCATCAAGGACGAGGCCCGCCGGCAGCTCGCCGCCGAGGGCGCCGCCAAGCTCTCGCTGCGCGCCGTCGCCCGCGAGCTCGGCATGGTCTCCTCCGCGCTCTACCGCTACTTCCCCAGCCGTGACGAGCTGCTGACCGCGCTCATCGTCGACGCGTACGACTCCGTCGGCGCCGCCGCCGAAGCGGCCCACGCCACCGCCGTGCGCGCCCGGCCCCGCGACCACCTCGCCCACTGGACCGCCGTCTGCCGCGCCGTCCGCGCCTGGGCCGTCGCCCACCCCCATGAGTACGCCCTGATCTACGGCTCCCCGGTCCCCGGATACACAGCCCCCCAGGACACGGTCGGACCGGCCGCCCGGGTCGGCCTGCTGCTGGTCTCGGTCGCCCGGGCGGCGTACCAGGACGAGGGCGTCGCGCTGCCGCCGCTCCCGGACGGCCTCGCCCCGGAGGCGGCGCGGCTCGCCGCCGATGTCGCCCCCGACCTGCCGCCGGCGCTCGCCGTCGCCCTCGTCTCCGTCTGGGCCCAGCTCTTCGGCCTGGTCTCCTTCGAGGTCTTCGGCCAGTTCAACCGGGTCGTCGAGGACCGCGACGCCTTCTTCTCCGCCGCCGCCGAACGGCTCGGCCGCGAGGCCGGTCTGCTGCCGCGCCCGAGCCGCTGAGCGACGGCGGAGGTCCGGCCGGGCACCGGCGCCGGCGGCCTCACGGTCGGCGTGACGGCGATCATCGGCGACCTGATCCCGCGCCGGGAGCGGGGCAGGTCGGCGGGAGGATCAGACCGCCGAGGTCTCCCGCCACAGCCGCAGCAGCTCCGCGTCGCCGCTGACGGCCACCTCCGTCGCGGGCACCCGGTTCCACAGCGCCAGGTAGAGCCGTTCTGCCGTCCCCGAGATCTCCGCGTCCACGGGGCCCGCCGCCGCGCGCTCCGTCACGGGCGGCGCCGCCGAGAGCCGTACCGTCCACACGTCGCCGGTGTCGGTCGCCCGGATCCGCAGCGAGCGCGGGGCGGCGGTCCTGACCCGGCTGCGGTCGCGGCCGTGGAAGCCGGTGAGGAGCTCGTCGACGCCGTCGGCGGCGAGCCTGGCCTCGACCGGCCGGGGCCCCGCCGGGAGCGCCGACTCGGCGTCGGCCCGGTGGACGGTCGTCTCGTGGGCCTGCCGCCGGGCCCAGAAGGCGAGCGGTGACGGGGCCGGGAAGAAGGCCCAGGCGGCCAGGGACTCCGGTGCGGCGCGCAACGCGGCGACCAGCGCGGTGTGGCCCTCGCGGTAGTGGGCGAGGAGGGCGGCGCCGTCCAGCCGGGGTTCGTCGCCCTCGGGACGGTACGCGGTCAGACCCTCGGCGACGAAGCCGGTCGCCCAGCGGTGCACCACCGTGGTGTGCCGCAGCAGGTCGCGGACCCTCCACCCGGGGCAGGTCGGGACCTCGGCGTCCGTCCCGGCCGTCTCCGCCGCGTCGGCGAGCGCCACGCCCGCCGTCTCCAGCGCCTCTATGTGCTCCGCGACCTTCATCGTTCCCCCGTCTCACGCATGCGTCCCGCCCGGGGTCCGTCCCCGCCACGGCCGGGTCCCGGCCGGTCCGGCGGGCGGCCCCGATCATGGCAGACTCAGGCGCATGAACGGCAAGGCGACGACGACGCGTACTCGGCTGGACAGGGGGCGCAGCGCGCTCGGACCCGCGCTGGAACTGGTGCACACCGGGCGGGCGCCGACGCGGGCCGTCCTCACCGCCGAGCTCGGGGTCACCCGCGCCACCGCCGGGGCCGTCGCCGCCGAGCTGGAGGCCCTCGGGCTGATCCGGGTCGACTCCAACCCGGGAGCCGGTGCGGGTTCGCAGGGCCGTCCCTCGCACCGCCTCGCCGTCGACGAGAAGGGCCCCGTGGTGCTCGCCGCGCAGGTCCACGCGGACGGCTTCCGGGCCGCGCTGGTCGGGCTCGGCGGCACGCTCGTCGCCACCGTCCCCGGTTCGGTGACGGTCTCCGCCGACCCCGCGCAGGTCCTCGGCGCCGTCGTCGACGCGGGCGCCGCGCTGCTCCGGGAGTCCGGCCGGCGCTGCGTCGGCGCGGGACTGGCCGTGCCGTCGGCCGTCGCCGAGCCCGAGGGCACCGCGCTCAACCCGCTCCACCTCGCCTGGCCGGCCGGCGCGCCGGTCCGCCAGATCTTCGCCGACCGGATCCGGGAGGCCGGCATCGAGGGCCCGGCCTTCACCGGCAACGACGTGAACCTCGTCGCGCTCGCCGAGCACCGGCACGGGGCCGGACGCGGTGCCCGCGACCTGCTCTGCGTGGCCACCGGCCACCGGGGCGTCGGCGGAGCGCTCGTCCTCGACGGGCGGCTCCACACGGGCAGTGCGGGTCTCGCCCTGGAGGTGGGCCATCTGACGGTCAATCCGGACGGCGTCCCCTGCCACTGCGGCGGCCGCGGCTGCCTGGACGTCGAGACCGACCCGCTCGCCTTCCTCACGGTCGCCGGCCGGGAACCCGGCCCCGAGGTGTCCCTGCTCCAGCAGGCCCGCGACCTGCTCAGGACCGCGCCGGACGACCCCGGGGTGCGCGGTGCGGTCGAGGAGCTGATCGACCGTCTCGGCCTGGGGCTGGCCGGCCTGGTGAACATCCTCAACCCGGACCGGATCATCCTCGGCGGGCTCCACCGCGAGCTGCTCGACGCCGACCCGGAGCGGCTGCGCGCGGTCGTCGCCGACCGCAGTCTGTGGGGCCGCAGCGGCGGCGTACCGATCCTGCCCTGCACCCTGGACCACAACAGCCTGGTGGGCGCCGCCGAACTGGCCTGGCAGCCGGTCCTCGACGACCCCCTGGCCGCGCTCGCCGGCGTCCCCGCCTGAACGGGGGACGCACCTCGCCGCGCCGGCCCCGGGAGCAGGCGGGCGGCGGGTAAAGGGGTGGGCGAGGGCGTCCCCGACCGGTAACGTCCCCTTCCATGATCACTTCCGATGCCGAACTCCCGCCCCGCCTGGGCAGCCTCACCTTCCACGGCCCGCTCTCCGAGGAGCGGGCCGAGAGCCTCGTCCGCCGGATCGCCGAGTCGGCCCCCGCCGACGTCCTCGACATCGGCTGCGGCTGGGGCGAGTTGCTGCTCCGGATCCTCGACGCGGCCCCCGGCGCGAAGGGCATCGGCGTCGACATCAACGCCGAGGACCTGGCCCGGGGCCGGGAGCTCGCCGCGGAGCGAGGTCTCGCGGACCGTACCGTCTTCGTCGAGGAGTCCGCGCGCGGCAGCGAGCGCGGCCCGGTCGACGCGATTCTCTGCCTCGGCTCCAGCCAGGCCCTGTGCGATCCGGAGCTGCCGCACGACCCCGCGGAGGCGCTGCGCGAGCTGCGCCGGCTGGTCCGGCCCGGTGGCGTGGTCGTGCTCGGCGAGGGCTTCTGGGAGCGGACCCCCACCGAGGCGGAGCTCGCCGGGATGTGGCCCGACGCGAGCACCGGCGACCACTTCCCGCTGCGGGAACTCGTCGACCTGGCGATCGCGGCGGGGTTCCGTCCGGCGTGGATCGAGACGGCGAGCCGCGACGAGTGGGAGACCTTCGAGTCCGGCTACCGGTACGACACGGAGCGGTGGCTCGCCTCCCACCCGGACCACCCGCTGGCCACCGAGACCCGCGAGCGCGTCGACCGGCAGCGGGGCTGGTGGCTGAACGGCTACCGGAACGTCCTCGGCATGGCCTACCTGACCCTCGTCGCCACCGTCTGACCCGCGGCCCCGGCCGACCGCCGGGCCACCACTGCCACCGTCTGACCCGCGGCCCCGGCCGACCGCCGGGCCACCACTGCCACCGTCTGACCCGCGGCCCCGGCCGACCGCCGGGCCACCACTGTCTCCGGGCCATCACTCCGGTCGGGCCCACCACGCCGCCGGTCACCGCTCCCGGCCGGCCGTCGGCGCGTGTCAGGTCCCGGCGCCGCTCGCCGCGAGCGCCGGGGTCTCGACGGGCCCGCCCAGGGGCACGCCCGCGAGACGGCTGTACGAGACGATCGGGGCGAGCGGCACGAGGTCGAATCCGAACCCGGCCGCGGCGCCGGCCACGGCCGGTCCGGCGGCGCACGGCGGCGCGGTCAGGGTGAACCAGACGACCTTGCCGCTCGCGCCCCGCGGGCGGACGCCCCAGCTGTCGCTGAGCGCCCCGACGATGGCGAGGCCGCGGCCCGAGGTGGCGAGCGCTTCCGGATCGCCCCACAGGTCCTCGGCGGCGGACTCCGCCGCCACCGGTATCCGGGGGTCGTTGTCCCGGACCGAGACGGTCAGCCGGTCGAGCAGGAGTTCCAGCTCGACGGTGCACTCCTTGTCGGGCTGCGCATGGCGGTGCACATTGCTCAACAGTTCGGTCACTCCCAGTGCGACGGGATCGACCAGGTCGTCGAGGTGCCAATGGCGCAGATGGGCGGCGACGATCCTGCGGATCTGTCCGATCCGCGACGGCAGGGCCTGGAGCTCCACCGCGTAATACCTGCTCGGCTCGCTGATCACGGCTGCGACTCCCCGAAGTGGTCCAGAAGAAGACGGAGATTCGGATCTGTCATGCGGTACGGCAGGGCGGCGCACTGAGCACAGTGTCACCACCGTTCCACCCTCAGTGAGGTGGTTCCAGCGTGAACCAGCCGTCACGGCCCCGCAACCCGCCGCGAGCTTCCCCAGGTCAGCGACCCGGACGGGCGTTCACCTGCCGCCGGCCGCCCGCTTGAGCGCTGCGAGGAAGCGGCCCGCCTGCTCGGCGTCCCGGTCGTCGTCCTCCCCGGCGGCGTCCATGGTCAGGCGGTACCGCGTGCCGTTCACGGTCGCCACCGTCTCGTCCGCCTTCGCGAACCACGGGCGGCCCACCCGCACCGCCTTCACGGGCGCGCTGTCGATCTCGGAGCCGTAACTCGTCAGCAGCGCGAGCCGGCCGTCCTCGATGCGGACCTCCCCGGCCCGGGTGAGCGAGCGCGGCCAGCGCGCGATGCGTACGCCCCTGGCACTGAACTCCGGTTCCGTCATGCCGGTCCACCCCTTCCGCGTACCCGTCCCTCCCAGTGTGCCGGGCCGTCGGCGCGGGCACCAGGGAGTGTCGTACGACCGGTCCCCAAGCCGATCCTATGGAACGTCAAAGAGAACGTTTGCCCAGGTGAGAGCGGTATCGTCGAGGGTGGGAAGCCAGGGTCCGCCCCGGCGGGACAGCGAGGAGAAACCGTTGAGCACCACCCCCCGACCCCCCTACGCCGTGGACGCCGCCGCCACCGTGGACGTCGACCGCAGCGACGCGGCCTACCGCGCGTGGCTGAAGGAGGCCGTCCGCAAGGTCCAGGCCGACGCCAACCGCTCCGCCGACACCCACCTCCTGCGCTTCCCGCTCCCCGAGAAGTGGGGCATCGACCTCTACCTCAAGGACGAGTCCACCCACCCCACCGGCAGCCTCAAGCACCGCCTCGCCCGCTCGCTCTTCCTGTACGCGCTCTGCAACGGCTGGATCCGCCCCGGCAAGCCCGTCATCGAGGCGTCCAGCGGCTCGACCGCCGTCTCCGAGGCGTACTTCGCCAAGCTCATCGGCGTGCCCTTCGTCGCCGTGATGCCCCGCACCACCAGCCCCGAGAAGTGCCGGCTGATCGAATTCCACGGCGGACAGTGCCACTTCGTCGACGACTCGCGGACGATGTACGAGGAGTCGGCGGCGCTCGCGGCCCGCACCGGCGGTCACTACATGGACCAGTTCACCTACGCCGAGCGGGCCACCGACTGGCGCGGCAACAACAACATCGCCGAGTCGATCTACCAGCAGCTGCGCCTGGAGCGGTACCCCGAGCCGGCCTGGATCGTCGCCACCGCCGGCACCGGCGGCACCTCCGCCACCATCGCCCGCTACGTCCACTACACCCAGCAGGACACCCGGATCTGCGTGGCCGACCCGGAGAACTCCTGCTTCTTCGACGGCTGGGTTCACCACGACCCCGACGCCACCTCCGACTGCGGCTCCCGCATCGAGGGCATCGGCCGCCCCCGGATGGAGCCCAGCTTCGTGCCCGGTGCCGTCGACCGGATGATGAAGGTCCCTGACGCGGCGAGCGTCGCCGCCGTCCGCGCCCTGGAGACCGCGATCGGCCGCAAGGCGGGCGGCTCCACCGGCACCGGCCTGTGGAGCGCCTTCAAGATCGTCGCCGAGATGGTCGCCGAGAAGCGCACCGGAAGCGTCGTCACCCTCCTCTGCGACCCCGGCGACCGCTACCTCGACAAGTACTACTCGGACGCCTGGCTGGCCGGGCAGGGCCTCGACATCGCCCCGTACGCGGCGGCTATCGAGCGGTTCCTGGAGACGGGCGTCTGGCCGGAGTGAGCCGCAGGTCCAGCAGGGCCGCCGCACGGCGGAAGGACAGGCCCAGGCCCGGCGCCGCCAGCCGCAGACCCGCGCGGAACGGGGCCGGGCCGTCGGCGGCCATCGTCCAGCGCAGCCGCGTCCCCTGGCCCCGGGGGCTCATGGCCCACTCCTCGGCCAGCGCGGACACGGCCGGCGCGTTGGTGAGGTCCACGCGGTAGGCGTACCGCAGGTCGGGTTCGGCGGCGAGGATCGTCTCCTCGAAGCGGACGCCGCCGCGCAGCCGTATCGTGCGGCGCGCCCCGTCGTCCAGGGGGACGGCCGAGGCGACCGGCGTGAACCAGGCGGGCAGGCTGCCGACCTCGACCGCTATCGAGCGGTAGACCGCCGGGGGAGGAGCCTGGAGCGTGGCCTCGAAGGCGAGGCGGACGGGCGCGGTGGCGGTGAAGCCGAGCTCCACCGGCCGCAGTCGGCGTGGCATGGACCGGACCTCCGGGAGGGGGGCGAGGGGAGCCAGCACCCTAGCTGACACCGCGTCAGGACGAAAGGCCGTTCGACGAGAGCCGGCTCAGTTCCGGTGGCCGTGGCGCAGCAGCCCGTCCAGGGCCCGGCCGAACACCACCCGCCCGGCCCGCGCCAGCACCCCGTCGAAGGCCGACGGCACCCCTCGTACCGTCAGCTCCTCCGTCCAGACCACCCGCGAGCCGCCGGGCTCCGCCGCCACCTCGATCTCCGCCCAGCCGCGCACCAGCCGCCCGTACTTCTCCAGCCGGCACACCCCCGGCCGGTCCCCGAGCGGCGGCTCCCAGCGGGCCACCTCCATCGGGTCGTCGAAGCCGAGCGGGCCGAGGCCGGTGCGCGCGGTGAACCGCGTCCCCACCCGGCTCGGCCCCGGCGTCAGGACCCTCGTCCGGGTCAGCGGCACCTGGCGGCCGTGCGCCGGCCAGTCGGTGAGCCGCCGCCACACCTCGTCGGGACCCAGCGGCACCGAGCGCACCACCCGGAACCGGCTCACGCCGCCGTCTCTCCGGCCACGAGGAGTCCCGGCACGTGCTCCGCGACCTCGGACCGCACCTCCGCGGCCATGCCCCGGTCCGTCACCCAGGTGTCCACCTCGTCCAGCGTCCCGAACGAACTCAGGCCCACCGTGCCCCACTTGGTGTGGTCCGCGACCACCACCACCCGGCGCGCCGCACGGATCAGACAGCCGTTGGTCTCCGCCTCCGCCAGGTTCGGCGTCGACAGGCCCGCCTCGACCGAGAGACCGTGCACCCCGAGGAAGAGCAGGTCGAAGTGGAGCGAGCGGACCGCCCGGTCCGCCACCGGGCCCACCAGCGCGTCCGACGGCGTCCGCATCCCGCCGGTCAGCACCACGGTCGGCGCCCGGCGGCCCTCGCCCGACGCCGGCCGCGCCTCGTGGAAGACGTCCGCCACCCGGACCGAGTTCGTGACCACGGTCAGGTCGGGCACGTCGAGCAGCCGCCGCGCCAGCGCGTACGTCGTCGTCCCGCCGGACAGCGCGATCGCCGAACCCGGCACGACCAGCGCCGCCGCCGCCCGGGCGATCTCGTCCTTCGCGCTCGGCTCCAGCACCGACTTCGCCTCGAACCCCGGCTCGTGCGTGCTCGGATCCGCCACCGGCACGGCCCCGCCGTGCACCTTCGCGACCATGCCCTGGCGGGCCAGCGCGTCGAGGTCGCGGCGGATCGTCATGTCCGAGACGCCGAGCCGCCGGGTCAGCTCGTTCACCCGTACGCCGCCGCGCCGCCGCACCTCGTCGAGGATCAGGGCGCGCCGCTGCTCCGCGAGGAGGTTCTGATTGTCAGTCACCGCCGGGGCCGGTCCTTCCGCAGGAGACGAGGGGATGGCTGTCGGATTCGGTGAGAGACCGTGCGCGGGCGCACGCTCGTCCGCGATCCTGGAGCCGACGTCGCATCCTCCCACTCACGAGAGGAAGACTCCTAAGTGTCCCCTGCCACACCCGCCCCCGAGCACGGGGGCGCGGCGCTCGAACTCCTCGTCCACGGAGTCGGCGGAGCCACCCCCCAGTCCATGCTGGACGACCCCAGGACCGTCCGGGTCACCGGCGACGAGACCGCCGCCGTGCACCGGCGCGCCGACGACCTCGACGCCGAGGACCATCCCGGGCGGTACGCGGCCGGGCCGGTACCCGAGGCGTACGTCTGGTCCAACCTGACCTCCGGCGACGGGGCCCGCGCCCTGTGGCTGCTGCTCCTGCCCTTCATGGTGGTCAACCTCGCCCACTGGATGCGGCCGCCCGCCCCCGGCCGCCCCGGACTCGTCCGGCTCTACGGAGTCCTGGTCCGCCTCCTCGCCCTCAGCCTCACCGTCCTGCTCACGGCCGCCGCCTGCGAGGTCGCCCTCGACCTGACGGCCTGGCAGTGCGCCGGCACCACCGCCTGCGCCGACGGACGGGCCTGGCTCGGCTTCGTCTCCGCCGACCGGGCCGGCTGGTGGTCGGGGCCCGGCCGCCGCCTCGCCCTCGCCGCCGTCCTCCCCGCCGCGCTCGTCGCCCTGCTCTGGTACCTCTCCCGCCGCACCTGGAGCGCCTACGAGGCCCAGCGCCCGCCCACCGAGGACACGCCCCCGGCCGGCGAAGCGCCTCCGGCCGGCGACGCTCCTCCCGCCTCCGACGCGCCTCCGGCCGCCGAGTCGCCCGCACCCGCCGAGGCCTCCGGCCCCGCCCCCGTACCGCCCGAGGGTCCGCGGCCCGCGCTCGGGCGGCCCGGGTTCTGGTACGGGAGGCGGCTCGTCGCCCGGCTGCGCGCGGCGCACACCGCCGCCGGCTTCCTCACCGTCGCGGGCGCGCTGGCCGTCGCGCCCTCCCGTCACGACACCGGCGCCCTCGCCGCCACCGGACTCGCCCTGCGGGCCGCCCTGCTGGGGTGCGCCGCGCTCGTGCTGTGGGCCGTCTGCGCCCGGGGCCGCAGCGAACGCCGGCTCGACCGGCGCGTCGAGAGCGCCCTCGTCACCCGGCTGCCCGCCACCGCCCTCACCCTCCTCGCCCTGACCGTCCTGCACACCGGCTGGGCCCGGCCCGGCTGGAGCTCGGCCGGCACCCTCCCGGGGAACGCCCTCTTCGGGATCCTCACCCTCGCCCAGGGCGGCCTGGTCGTCGCCCTCGGTGTCGTCGCCCTGCTGCTCCAGCGGGAGCGGCGCGACCCGCGCACCGCCCTCGCCGGGCTCGGCGGACCCGCCACCGCCATGCTGGCCTGCGCGCTGGCCGGGGTGATGTCCGGCGGTGTCGCCCAGTGGGTCGCCGACCGGCTCGACGGCGGCGCCACCCCCGGCACCGACGGCAGCCCGCTCGCCGGACCGCCGGTGCTCCTCAGCTGGCAGGCGTCCGTCATCCCGGTCCTGCTCCTGCTGCTGCTCGTGCCCGCCGCCCTCCTCGGCGTCCGCACCGCGCTCGCCGGCCGCCGGCTGCGGGCCGCCGTCGAGGCCGACTACGCCGGAGAGCTCCCCGATCCGGTCCGTACCGGCCAGATCGCCGCGAGCCGCGCCCGCGCTTCGCTCACCGACTCCGCACCCGTCCTGATCGCCGTCGTCTCCGGGACCGCCCTGCTGCTCGGCGCCGCCTCCGTCGCCGGCGCCTGGGCCAGCGACGAGGTCCCCGGCAGCGCCTTCTCCGGCGCCCACCCCGCGATCGCCGCCCTCGCCACGACCACCCAGGCGCTCGGCTCCTGGATGATCGGCTTCGGCTTCCTGCTCTTCGTGACCTGGGGCCGCCGCGCCTACCGCGACGCCCACGCCCGCCGCACCATCGGCATCCTCTGGGACGTCGGCACCTTCTGGCCGCGCGCCGCCCACCCCTTCGCGCCGCCCTGCTACGCCGAGCGGGCCGTGCCCGACCTCACCTGGCGGATGCGTTCCTGGACCCGGCACACCGGCGGCCGGCTCGTCATCTCCGGCCACTCCCAGGGCAGCGTCCTCGCCGCGGCCGCCGTCTGGCAGCTGCCGTCCGCCACCCGGGCCCGGGTCGCCCTGCTCACGTACGGCTCACCGCTGGAGCGGCTCTACGGCCGCTGGTTCCCCGCCTACTTCGGCCCCGACGCGCTGCGCGGCCTGCACCGGGCCGTGCACTGCTGGACCAATCTGCACCGCGCCACCGACCCGATCGGCGGCCCGGTCCGCGTCCCGGCCGAGGACGGCCGCCCGGGAGTCGACGCCCCGGTGCTGCGCGACCCGGTCGCGTACGGGCGCACCCGCGCGCATCCGCTGCCCGAACCGCTCCTCGGCCACTCCGACTACCAGGCCGACCCGGCCTTCGCGCTCTGCCGTGCCGCGCTCCTCGACCGGCTGCTGCCCGCGATACCCCGTCAGCGGGGGGTGGACGAGGCGGCGGATCAGGGGAGTTCGGGCAGGTCCTCCGGGTAGAGCAGGGTCAGGTCGTCGGGGGGGGCCCCCGCGCGCCCCCCCCCCCCCCCCCCCGGCCCCCCCCCCCAACCCCCCCCACCACCCCCCCCCCCCCCCCCCCCCGCCCACCCCCCGCCCCCCCCCCCCCTATAAGAATAAC